>JAPPHD010000038.1 GCA_028821125.1 Gammaproteobacteria bacterium | reverse complement strand
CATGGAAGTTCCCAACCCGCTCCGCCGGGACGCTGACGCGCAAGGAACAGAAACCCGCTGGGAGAGAGTAGGTGTGCGGTGCGGGTATCCGGCACCTTTAAAGCACCCCTGCGCCCTCGAATTCCACGAAAACGCGTCCGCTTGGTGTGCCGGATACCCGTACCGCATACCTGCTCTCGGTGTCGAGTCACTGGTATTATGTCAAATAGATTATCTATTGAAATCAATGAGTTGAAAATTGTTCCATGGAAGAGAGGGTGTCTGCGCGTCACAGTTCCGTATTTGACCGGACGCGCGTGCCCTCGATGCCCTGTCGCGCCAGCAGGCTGACGATGCCATTCCCGCCAATGCAATGCGCGGCGCCCACCAGCACGAAATAGGTTCCGGTTCCCGCAAGGAAACCGGCGATCGACTCCGCCATGCCGGCGTTGCGGTCGTCGAGCAGCAGCCGGTTGAATTCCCGTGCCGGTTCCGACTTTCCCGCCTGCTGTTCGAAAAGGGCGAGAAATTCATCGTCTGCACCGGAGAGCCAGGCGCGGAGCATGTCGGCGAGGAGCGGTTCGAGCTGCGCTTCCTGGTCCAGCGTATCCGCAAGCAGTTGCACCTGCATGGCCATCGGCTGACCGAACAACAGTTCGAGCTGGGCATCGATGCTTTCGAGTTCCAGGACGGGCCGGCCCCCTTTCCTGGCCGTGAAATGCTGTTCCAGACCGAATTGCGGGCTGTAGCCGAGGGTCGTCAATCCGAATACGGTGAGCTGGTTCATGACCATGGCCGGTTTTAGTGACTCGAACAGGACAATGTCCATGCCGTCGCCCGCGAACCGGCGCGAGAGGCGCTCATACAGTTCCGGCGGCAGCACCGTCGCCAGGGTTTCCCCCTTGGGCAACCGGCCGGCCGGGATCGTTCTGGCCTGCAGTTCGGCCGGGGTCATTGCACTCAGATCGACCTCCACCACCAGGGTATCCGCCTGGCGGAATGCCGCCTCGAACGGTTCCGGAAGCGGATAGAGCGTTTCCTTCAGGAAGTGGATGGAACCGGCGAGGAACACGGTGGCGCCCGGTGAGGCATAGCGCCACAGGTACAGGGGCCGCGAGCCCGCCGGCAGCCCCTCGCGCAGTTCCCTGGCGGAAGTGATCCGCGCATCGTTGAGGCGGACGAGCTCGCAGGGAGCGTTCGAATCCGCGCGGTTCCGCTCGCAGTTCCGGAGTGCAAGCCGGCTGGCTGCGAGATCCCGGGCCTGCGAGTGGGCAATGCCCTGAACCGGTGGCGCGCCTTCCGCCAGGGCCAGGGCTTTCTTGCCCGGCAGCGCGTTGTAATCGTCGGCCGCGCCCGCGTACGCCGGGTTAACGCCCGACGCCAGCATCACCGCGAATACGGCGGCAAGCTTCCGTTTCCAGCGAGGGGAGAGGCAGGGAAGGGGGAGTGCGGTTCGAGCCCGGTACTGCATAGGCTTCATCTCGGTCTCAACTGTATTTGACGTCCTGCGGTGTTTCGCCGGCGTCGACGATCGCCTGCTTCACCGCTTCAAGCGCGAGGTCGAGGTGCCGCTCATCCACCCCCCGCATGACCAGGGAGGTGCCGTAGCGGTCTGCGCGGAAAAACGGGTAACTGCCGAGGTCGACATCGGGAAACTCATCCTGAATGCGGGTCAGCGCCGCGGCGATGGTGCTTTCGCCCACGTAGGCCGTCACCGTTCGGCTTCTGACCGGGAGCCCGGCATCCAGCTTGCCCTCCAAAGTCGCCAGCATAGCCCGCATGACGGCGGGGATTCCGGCCATGACGTAGACGTTCTCGATGGCGAACCCCTGGGGGCCGCCGGTGATGTTGTCCACCAGCACGGCGCCTTCCGGAATGAGCGCCATGCGCAGGCGCGAGGCCATCACTTCGGGCGGCGCCTCGCGGCTCTTGATGCGCGCCTCGATGACAGGATTGGTCACCAGCGGAACACCGAATGCCTTTGCGACCGAAGCCGCCGTAATGTCATCGTGGGTGGGGCCGATGCCCCCGGTGGTGAATACATAGTCGTATTTCCGCCGCATCCCGTTTACCGAGGCGACGATTTCGGCTTCGATATCGGGAATGACCCGCGCTTCCCGCACCTGAATGCCCCACCCGCCGAGGGTGGTAGCCATGTGGTTCAGGTTCGTGTCCTGGGTGCGGCCGCTCAGGATCTCGTTGCCGATAATCAGGACGCAGGCGGTGACGGTGGGCGGGTTGGTCATGACTGATGGTGTTCCGCAACTGGAGGGGGGTGGCTCGGGCCTCCCGGGCCCGGCAATGCTAACACTCCCCGGGTAGAAGCGGCACACTGTCCTTTGGGGGTTCCGGCCCGGCAGCCGGCCTGTGAGCGGGTTCGACAGTCAAATACAATGAAGTGACCGGGGCGTTGCGAAAGTGCGGGTGTGGCGATACGGCTTCTCTTCAACCTCCTGATGGTCGGTCTTGCATTGCCGGTGCTCGGCGATGGCGTGCAGCTCGGTCCGCGGCCGTTCTACCTGGTCGAACGAATGGAGGATTCGGCGCTCAAGCGGCGGTTGCAGGCCTGTGCCGGCGAAATGCGGGAATTCAGGCCCACCGACTTCTCCATCGGGCATCGCGGCGCGCCCCTGCAATTCCCGGAACATACCCGGGAAAGCTACGAGGCAGCGGCGCGCATGGGTGCGGGAATTCTTGAATGCGATGTGACCTTTACCAGTGACAAGGCCCTGGTGTGCCGCCATTCCCAGTGCGATCTGCACACCACCACGAACATCCTGGCCACGCCGCTCGCGGCGAAATGTTCGACGCCGTTCGTTGCCGCCGGGTTCGACCCGGAAAGCGGTGCGAGAATCAGGCGGGCGACGGCGCGCTGCTGCACCAGCGACATCACGCTGGCCGAGTTCCGCACCCTGACCGGCAAGATGGATTCGGCCAACGAGAGTGCGGCGACGGTGGCGCAGTACCTTGGCGGAACGCCGGGCTTTCGAACGGAACTGTATGCCACCGGCGGAACGCTCATGACCCATGCCGAGAGCATCGATCTCTTCCGTTCGCTTGGCGTCGGGATGACGCCGGAACTCAAGGGCCCGGAAGTGCCGATGCCCTTCAATGGCCTTACCCGGGAAGCGTACGCACAACGGCTGATCGACGACTATGTGCGTGCCGGGATTCAGCCGTCGGAGGTGTATCCCCAGTCCTTCGACCTGACCGATGTGTTGTACTGGGTTGCCAACACGCCACAATTCGGGGCGAAGGCCGTGTGGCTGGACGGCCGCGACCCCCTGGAGATGCACCGGAACCCGCCGGCGGCGTCGGAGTTCGAGGCGCTGCGCGCGCGTGGGGTCGAAACGATCGCTCCGCCCCTGGCGACGCTGTTGCACAGCAGCGAAGACGGGCGCGGCATCGAGCCTTCGGAGTACGCGCTGCGTGCCCGGGCCGCCGGTTTGCGCATCGTCTCCTGGACGATCGAGCGCTCGGGCCGGATCGCCGAGGATGTGCTGCCGCGGCGGGGTGCGTTCTACTACGGCTCCATCCTCGACTCGCTCAACGGAGACGGCGATGTCTTTCGCGTGATTCATGCGCTCCGGGAAGGGGTCGGCGTGGCCGGGCTGTTTTCGGACTGGCCGGCCACTACGACGTTCTACGACAACTGCATGCAGCGCGGCAAAAGCATCATCGGCCGGAAAAACGCGGTGTCCGTTTCTCCATGAAGGCGCTCCGTCCCTCCTTGTAATCCTCGCTGTCGAAGCAGGCGTCGACCAGCCGCTTCACCCGGTCGACGTCAGCGCTTTCCGCACCGCTTTCCCACGTATTCAGCGCGGCCTTGACGGCACGGACGGTCAGTGGGGCGTTGGCGGCAATGGTGCGGGCGTAGCCGACGGTTTCCGCTTCGATCACATTGCGCTCTGCCAGGAAATTGACGAGCCCGATGCTCTCCGCTTCCGCCGCATCCATCAGGCGCCCGGAGAACAGGATGTCCCGCGCCCGGGAAGGCCCTACCAGGCGCGCCAGTTTGGCGAGGCCGGGATAGTCGTAGCCGAGGCCGAGCTTCGCGGCCGGTATGCCGAACCGGGAATCGGGCGTGGCGAAACGGATGTCCGCGGCCAGGGCCGTGGCCAGCCCTCCGCCCACGCAATATCCCTCGATCATGGCAAGCAGGGGTTTCTCGAAGGCGGCCAGCCAGTGGTTGGCCCGGCTGGTGATGGCATCGTATTCGACCTTCTGCGCGGCGCTTGCCCGCTTGCTGTCGAACTCCGAGATGTCGGCGCCGGAAACGAACGCCTTGCCGCCGGCGCCGCGCATGACGACCACACGGACGTCGCCGTCCGACGACCAGGCCTCGAGGATGTCGCCGATTCCCTGCCACATCTCCAGGGAAAGGGCGTTGTGACGCGCCGGATTGTTGAAGACCATCCAGCCGATGCCGTCCTCGCTGTGGGCGAGCATCCGTTCCGTATCGAGTTGCAGTTGCGCGTTCATCCGACCCGGGCCCAAGCTGATCACGAATAAACTACCGCGGCCGTCCACGGCAGCGAAACACGGAAGCGTGCTCCCTTCGCGTACCCCGCCCGCCATTGGCGTTAAAATCCCCCGTTTGCCGGAGTGTAGCGGACGATGGATTTTTCCGACACCGAAGAACATCGGCTGATTCGCGACAGCGTGCAGAAGGTCTGCGCGGACTTTCCCGACGAGTACTGGGCGGAGAAGGACGAAGCCCACGAGTTTCCGTGGGATTTCTATCACGCCATGGCGGCCGGCGGCTGGCTGGGCATCGCCATCCCGGAAGCCTATGGCGGCAGCGGCCGCGGCCTGACGGAAGCGAGCATCGTCCTGGAAGAGGTGGCGGCGTCCGGTGCGGCGATGAACGGTTGCAGCGCCCTGCACCTGTCGATATTCGGCATGCATCCCGTGGTGCGGCACGGCAGCGAGGCGATGAAACAGGCATACCTGCCGCGGGTGGCCAGCGGCGACCTGCACATCGCCTTCGGCGTCACCGAACCGGATGCCGGCACGGACACCACCAGCATCACCACCGCCGCCAGGCTCGACGGGGGCCGCTACCTGGTGCGCGGGCGCAAGGTGTGGACCACCAAGGCGCTGGATGCGGAACGGGTGCTCCTGCTGGTGCGCACCACGCCGAAGGAGAAGACGGAGCGTCGAACCTCCGGCCTGACCCTGCTGCTCGCCGAACTGCAGCGCCCCGAGGTGCAGATATCGCCCATTCCCAAGGTCGGGCGCAATGCCATCGCCACCTGCGAGGTGGTCTACGACGATCTGCCGGTACCGGTGGAAGACCGGGTCGGCGAGGAGGGCAGAGGGTTCCGCTACCTGCTCGACGGGCTGAACGCGGAGCGGATCCTGGTCGCCTCGGAAGCGCTCGGTATCGGGCGCGCCGCGCTACGGCGCGCGGTCGACTACGCCAACGAGCGGGTGGTGTTCGGCCGGCCCATCGGCAAGAACCAGGCCGTGTCCTTTCCGCTCGGCGAGGCCAGGATGCGCCTCGATGCCGCGGAGTTGATGATTCGCAAGGCAAGCGGGCTGCTCGACAGCGGTCAACCCTGCGGCGCGGAAGCCAACATGGCCAAGTGGCTCGCGGCGGATGCCTGCTACCAGGCGGCGGACCAGGCGGTGCAGACGCACGGTGGCTTCGGTTACGCAAAGGAATACCACGTGGAGCGCTACTGGCGTGAAGCCCGCCTGCAGCGCATTGCGCCCATCTCGCAGGAGATGGTGCTGAACTACGTCACCGAGCATGTGCTCGGGCTGCCGCGGTCGTATTGAATCCGCAGGCTGCCAGCCGTAGATCGCCATGCGTTGGCCACATCGAAGCCAGGGAACGGATTCCGTCAAGAAAGAGAGGCTGGTCCAGTCATGGAACTGAAAACGATCGAGTACGATGTTTCCGAACGGATAGCTACGATAACGCTCAGCCGTCCGGAAAGAATGAACGCCTGGACCGGCCGGATGAATGCCGAATACCGATATGTCCTGCAAGAGGCAGACAACGATGCGGCAGTCAGGGCGATCATTGTTACGGGTGCGGGACGGGGTTTCTGCGTAGGGGCGGATTCGCGTGCGCTGGCCGGTCATGTCGAGCGTGGCGAGTACGATTCGGGTATCACGGAGAAGCTGGCAGAACCCGGCTTCGGTACGCGAGCGTATTTCGATGCCGAGTTTGCGTACCACTTCGGCTTGAGCAAACCCGTGATTGCGGCAATCAATGGTCCAGCCGCCGGTGTTGGGCTGGTTCTGGCCTGTTACGCCGACATTCGCTTCGCAGCGCCCGGCGTAAAGCTCACAGCGGCCAACGGCAAATTGAACCTCCCAGCCGAGTTCGGTTTGTCCTGGTTGCTCCCGCGAATGATCGGCATAGCACGCAGCAACGATCTCCTGTTCACGTGCCGGGTATTCGTATCGGACGAAGCGGCGGAAATGGGATTGATCCACAAAATCGTGGAGCCACAAGCCCTGATACCGGAAACGAGGAGATACGTCCTTTCAATGATTGACAACGTCTCACCCTCCAGCTTGCGGCAAATGAAGTGGCAAACCTACTCGGACCTGCATTCAGATGTCGCCGAAGCAGTCGTCAGGAGCCAGGACCTTGTGAACGAAATGGTGAGGGAATCCGATTTCAAGGAGGGCGTGGGTGCGCTGGTCGAGAATCGAAAACCCCGTTGGAGCGGATCGTAAAGAATTCGCCGGCGCTCTGCGTCAGCCCGGCGAGGTCGGCCTCCAGGTTGTCATGGCCGGGTTTGGGGGAACGCTGGAGATGAGCGGGTCGGCGCCGCGCTGGTGGTAGTCGTCAAGCAGGTTGGCGCGCGCTAGTGGAATAGCAGCGACGGGTACCACAGCACAGCGACGATGCGATCGAACACGAGGTAAAGAAACGAGACGGACCCCGCCGCGTACAGCAGCCCGGCCCACCATGGATAGCCGCCCCGGAATGTCAGGTACAGTGCTGCGAACACCGGCAGGGCGATGAGTTGTCCGGCCAGGATGGTGGCCGCCAGGACTCCGAACCACCAAAGGTAGAGGCGCCCGGCCTCGCCCATTTCCGTTCGGCCCGGGAAGATGTCGCTGCCGGCCGCGCGGGCCTGCCGGAGTTCCCGAACGGAATGCCAAAGGGCGGCCAGGCAGAACACGATCGCCGGTATGAACGTCAGCATGGGAATCTGCCCGACGTCGGCAGGCCAGGAAAATGTCGGCGCCAGCCCGTATACCGAGGCGGCCAGCAGGAGCCCGGTCGCGAGCAATGCCGTCGTCGGATCGGTCTGTCCCCGTTGAGTGTCACTCCCGGTGTGCGCTCGCCGGGCGCCCTCGGTGGCCTGTACCCGCGTCGGTCTCCGCCGCCGGGCGCCGAAGACGATCGAGCCGACGATCAACGCGCCGATGACCAGGCAGATCGGGCGCGCCAGCCAATCCAGCCCGTCGTGCACGGAATTCGTGATGAACAGCGCGTTTTCCATGATTGGCCCAATCACGAAGCCAAGCACCAGCGGCGGCCGCGGTACGCCGCCCTGCTTCATCAGGTAGCCCAGGATCCCGAACAGCAGCAGCACGGCCCAGTCTCCGATGCTGCTGTTGGCAAGCCAGGCGCCCATGAACACGAACAGCACGATCACCGGCACCAGGAGGTGGCCGCGAATGAAGGTCACCCGGGCGATGTGCCGGGCGAGCAGCATGAGGATCAGGGCGCCGGCGACGTTGGCGATGGCCAGCATCCACACCAGCGAGAAGGTGACGTCCAGACGGGTCGTCAGCATCTCCGGCCCCGGGGTCATCCCCTGAATCAAGAGCGCGCCCATCAGGATGGCCATGGCGGCGCTGCCCGGGATGCCGAAGGCGATGGTGGGAATCAGCGCCCCGCCCTTCATCGCGTTGTTGGCGGTTTCCGGCGCGATCACGCCGCGCACGTCGCCCTTGCCGAAGTTTTCGTTGTTCTTCGAACTCTGTACCGCGTGCCCGTAGGCGACCCAGTCGACAATCGAACCACCGAGGCCCGGCAGCATGCCCACGTAGGCGCCGATCGCCGTCGAGCGCAGCACCAGCCACCAGTTGCGGAGCGCATCGCCAATGCCGGTCGCAATGCCGCTCGAGATCCGCTCCCTGGGCACGTTGGAGACGGTGCTGCCCCGGGCCGCGAGGCCGATCAGCTCGGGCAGCGCGAACAGCCCCAGCACCACGGGTATCAGGGGCAGCCCTTCCAGCAGGTAGGTTGCGCCCAGCCAATAGCGCGGCAGCGCGCCGTTCTCGCTGTAGCCGACATAGGAAAGCCCCAGGCCGATCAGCGCCGCAACGAGACCGAGGAGCACCGAGTTGCCCGAGAGGGAGCCCACCATGGCGAGGCCCAGCAGGCACAGCATGAAGACCTCCGCCTGGGTGAAGGAGAGGATGAGTGGCTGCACCAGCGGTATCGACACGCCCAGCACCGCCGCGCCGAGCAGCCCGCCGATGGCGGAGACCGTAAAGGCCGCCCCGAAGGCGCGCGAGGCCTCGCCCCGCATCGCCATCGGGTAACCGTCGAGAATCGTTGCCTGGGATGCCGCCGTGCCGGGGATGCCCAGCAGCACCGAGGCGATCGTGTCGCTGGTGGTGGTCACCGCGAATGCGCCGAGCAGGAAGGCGAGCGCCGGCGCGGGTTCCATCGCAAAGGTGAAGGGCACCAGGATGGCCAGCCCCACCAGCCCCGAAAGCCCCGGTACGGCGCCGAACCAGAGCCCGAGCAGCACGCCCAGGAACAGATAGCCGATCGCCGGCCAGGCGGCAACCGCTACCAGACCGTTCAGTACCGCATCGAACATGGCATCGTCCGCAGTGGGCCCTCAGACGGCTACGCGCTGTGCCGCCGCAGCATTGCCCGCACCATACATCGGCTACTGCCTGCGGACGAATTCCCTGATGAAGGCAGCGGTGTCGGGTTCGATTGCGCGCATCGCCTCCACGTGCGCCCGCACCGCGGTTGCCTGGACCAGGGCCGGCGGCGCCTTGACCAGCCTGATGTAGTCCGAGACGAAGTCTTCGTCCCGGGGAAGCGCCTCCCACGCCGAGCGTAGCGCGTCCACCGCCTCGTCGGGCGTTCCCGCGGGCACGAAGGAAGCGCGCTGCATGGCGACCGCATAGTTGTTGATCATTCGAAACGCGTCGTACAGCCTGCCCTCGGGTTTCCGGCCTTTCAGCCTTTCGTGGACATCGATGAAGGTTGGAATTCCCTCGAGCCGGGCGTCCCGCATCTGACTGCCGTCGGGACCGGTCGCCGGAAAATACCAGAGCGCGACCGCCAGGCCGGGCCCGATCAGGTTGGGCTCGACGATCTGGCGGAAGGTGAGGATGGTGCCGCAAGAGAACTGGACCTCGTTCTGCATGATGCCGGCGACCGCGTTGGCGAGACCCCGGTAGCCGCTCACGTACCGGTACCTTGCCCCGAGGAGGTCGAGGGCCATGCGCATTCTGAGGTCGAGGGATGTGGTGGGCCGCAGGCCGGCCACCCTGAACCCGTCGAGTTCGAGCAGGTTCTCGGCGCTGTCGATGCCGGTCCCGGCATCCTTGCGAATGAAGCACACCAGCGGCAGGCCGATGCCGCCGAGCCAGACGAACTCCGAGAGGTCGACACGAAGCCCGGAATCCTGCAGCAGTTGCTGGGTCAGCGGGGGGCCGAAGAATGCGACCGTCAGCCCGTCGGGCCTGGCGACCTCACCCATGAAATTCGTGCCGGCGATACCGCCGGCGCCCGGCATGTTCTTCACGACGATGCCCGGGTTGCCGGCAATGTGCTTGCCGAGGTGCCGTGCCACGATCCGCCCTTCGATGTCCGTCGGGCCGCCGGCCGTGTAGTTGATCAGAAAGGTGATGCGCTTGCCCTGGTAATGCTGCGCTTGCGCGGTGCCGGTGAATCCGATGACGACCGCCAACAGGCAGGCGAGAGCCGCGCCGGGGAATCGCTTGCGAGGTTTATAGACGATCGCGAATCGAATTGGATTGAATTGCGCGTTCGGAATTGCCGGGAAGTGTCGGAATCTCATGCGGAACGGGCAAGGCGTTTCCGCTTGTGCTGAACGTAGTCGACCAGGATGTATTCGCCGAGCTTGTCCGGGGTGGTATAGAACACGCGCCCGCCGTTGATGCGGGCGATCTCGTCCATGAACGCCTTGAGGTAGTAGCTCGCGTCCAGCATGAAGGTGTTTATGGCGATGCCCCTGGCCGTGCAGTGTTTGACGGCGCGGTAGGTGGCGCGGATGGTCTCCGGGGTGGGCGGGTAGGCGAACTGGGCGCGGCCGCCCTCGAGGTGCGCGGTGGGTTCGCCGTCGGAGATCATGATGATCTGCTTGGCGCCCCCCGGGTGGCGGGCGAGCAGTTTCTCGGCGAGCAGGAGCGCATGCTGCATGTTGGTGCCGAGCACGTATTCGTCCCACTGCAGGTAGGGGAGTTCCCGGGGTTTCAGTTCCTTGGCGTAAGCCGCGAAGCCGATAATGTGGAAGCTGTCCTTCGGGTATTTCGTCGTGATCAGGTTGTGCAGCGCCAGGGCGACTTTCTTCGCGGCCTGGAAGGAACCGCGCAATGCCATTGACCAGGAGAGGTCCACCAGCATGGCGGTGGCCGTGGACGTGATCAGCTCGCTGCGGTAGATCTCGAAATCTTCGGATTTCAGCGAGATCGGCGTTCCCGGGCCCGGGGAGCGCGAGGGGCTCGCCTCTCGCACAATACGAGAGCCCTCAGCCGGGGAGCGGGGGGGGGGTGGGGGGCGGCGGGGGGCGGCCGCCGCCCGGGGGCGGGGGGGGGGGGCGCCCGCCCCCCCCCCCCCCCCCCTGGCATCCCCCCTCCCCGGGGGCCCGCGTGGGGCGCGCCCCCCCCACAATACGGAAGACCGCATTCCTGATCGTGCGCGGCATGTGCGGGTGGAACGGATCGCCGAACTCATAAGCCTTGGTCTGTTCCAGGCGCTCGCCGAACCGGCCTTCCTCGGGTACGGCGTGGTTGCCGAGGTTCTGGTTCTTCAGCCTCTGGTAGATCTCGCCGAGCGCCTGCTGCCCGATCATGCGTGACCCGCGCGGTGTCAGCTCCCAGCGGTTGTCGCCGGTGGCGCGCACGTAGCCCGCTTCTTCCAGGGCATCGAGCAGTTCCTTGAGGTTGTCGAGATTCTCGACGGCATCGTCGCCCATGAGGTCTCGCAACAGCTCCCGGTCGATGCGGTCGAGGCCGGCGCCCCGTTCAGCCTCCTGTACCTCGCGGATCAGCTCGTCGATGTTCTGCATTTCGTTCATCAGATCGAGTGCCGCTTCGAGGTCGAGGCGCTCGGAGCCGTCGAAGCGGTACTGGCCGCCTTCGAAATCGAGGAAGTCGAGTTCCTTGACGAGCTTGCGCAGCTCCGCATCGAGTTCCGGGTCGCCGAAGCGGCTCTGCAGCATGGACTGCAGCTCGGCGCGCTGCGCCGCGGACATGGAGTTGAGCAGGGACTGGGCGGCGGCCATCTGGGCGCGCATGTTCTCGAGCAGTTCGTCCAGCGACCGCGGGGGATTGTCGCCGAACATGTCGCCGAACTCGTCCATGAACGCATCGAACCCGGGGTCTTCGCCGGCGATGCGCCGCACGAGCATCTCGTTCAGCGCCTTCAGCATTTCCTTCATGCGCCGGATGTCGCCGTCGGAGAGGTTCTTGACCATGTTCTCGATGTCCTTGAAGAACATGCTGGTCATGGCCCGCCGCAGTTCGTTCACCAGTTCCAGGTACTTCTTCTGGGCTTCGGGGTCGAGGAACTCGTAGTCGTCCAGCGCCCTGATCTGGCCGGCGGTGTCTTCCGGCAGGCCGTCGAGGGTGTCGAGGTTGCGTTCGGCCACGCTCTTCAGCACTTCGTTCGAGAAGTTCTCCGCATCGACCGGGCCGGGCTGCAGCCATTCGTCGATGCGTTGCCGCTCCATGTCGAGGATTTCGTCGAGGCGTTCCCGGAAGCCGTCGAAGATGCTGGAGAGGTCGTAGCGCCGCAACCGTTCGCGCTTCCTGTCGCGCAATTCCTTGAGCATGTCGCGCAGGCCCTGGAGGTAGCCGCCCTGGGGAATCTGCATGCCCCGGGAAACGAGATTGCGCATGGCCCAGCGCAGGTCGCCGTACTCGATGAGGTCGTCGGCGAGGGCGGCCATGACCTGGTCGGCATCCAGGGCGAGCTTCTGGCTGCCGTCCCAGGCGCTGAACCGGTGCTGGCGCGGCGGGTGACGCATCGCGCCGCTACTCCGTGTAGGTGGCGCGGCCGCCCAGGCTGTGCTTGTTCAACAGCTTGTGCAGGTGCAGCCCCTCGAGGATGAATTCGAGGCGGGCGGCGCGAACCGCCTCGGAGCCTTCGCCGCAGGCTTCGGCCAGGCCCGGTACCCGTTCGCCGGCCTTCGTGTACTCGCCCGCGGGCACGCCGACGCCGGTATCCACGGTGAGGCCCTCGCTGAATGCCTCGGCGATGGGGTCTAGCGCATCGAGGTCGTGGTGACGGTCGAATACGGCCTTTACGGCGTGCTGCACGATTCTCGAGCTGATCTTGTCTTCCTGGCCTTCCTCCATCGCCTCGAACTCCACCTTGCCCTGGAAGCTCGGCATGATGAACGGCAGATCGGAGATGCGCGGCACCACTTCCGGCTCGCCGATGGTCAGGGCGCGCCGGAAGGCGTTGGCGACGAGCGCCTCGTAGCCGGCGATGGAGGTGCGCACCGATACTCCGGAACGCTGGTTGATGTCGGGAGAGCGCCGGGCCTGGTGGGTGATCTCGGCGATGATCTCTTTCATGAACGGCAGCACGGTCAGGCCGTAGTCCCCCGTTTCGAGGATCGCCGCCTCCTGCTCCATGATGGCGATTTCCTGGTCCAGGCCGGCCGGGTAGTGGGTGCGGATCTGGGCGCCGTAGCGGTCCTTCAGCGGCGTGATGATGCGGCCCCGGTTGGTGTAGTCCTCGGGGTTGGCGGTGGCGACGATGAACACGTCCAGCGGCAGGCGCACCTTGTGGCCGCGAATCTGGATGTCCCGCTCCTCCAGCAGGTTCAAGAGCCCCACCTGGATGCGCTCGGCCAGGTCGGGCAGTTCGTTGATGGCGAATATGCCCCGGTTCACGCGCGGCACCAGGCCGTAGTGCAGCGTGAGGGCATCGGCAAGATAGCGTCCTTCGGCGATCTTGATGGGGTCGACTTCGCCGATCAGGTCGGCGATGGTGATGTCCGGAGTCGCCAGCTTCTCGCCGTAGCGCTCGTCGCGATGCATCCAGTGGACCTCGGCGCGGTCGCCGTGCTCCTCGATGATGGTCCTGCCCTGGGGCGTGATCGGGCGGTAGGGGTCTTCGGGGATCTCGGTGCCGGCGAGAACCGGTGTCCACTCGTCGAGCAGGTTCGGCAGGCTGCGCACCAGGCGCGACTTGGCCTGGCCCCGCTCGCCGAGGAAGATGACGTCCTGGTTGCCGAGCAGGGCGTTGACGATCTGGGGGATGACGCTGTCGTCGTAACCCCTGATGCCGGGAAACAGGGGTTCGTTGGCTCGGAGCCTGGCGATCAGGTTCCTGCGCAACTCCGCCTTGACGGGCAGCGGCTGGTGGCCCGAAGCCTTCAGTTCGCCCAGGGTGGCGGGCCGGTTTGTCATGGTTATTGTCCTCAAGCGGTTTCCCGCTTGCCCCGACGTGGAAGCATTTGAAACGGGCGCGCTGGCCCCGTCAAGCCCGGCCGCGGCCGAACGGGTTCCGCGATTCTTGCCGCCGGACGGCCGCGATCAGGCCAGGTTGCGGTTTGACGGACGGCCGAGCAGGCGGTCGGAGACGATGCGCAACTGGATTTCGCTGGTGCCCTCGAAGATTTTGGTGAGCCGGGCGTCGCGCCAGTAGCGCTCGACAGCGTGGAGCTTGGTGTAAC
Source organism: Gammaproteobacteria bacterium (assembly GCA_028821125.1). GTDB lineage: Bacteria > Pseudomonadota > Gammaproteobacteria > Pseudomonadales > Azotimanducaceae > Azophilus. The sequence goes on along the minus strand of JAPPHD010000038.1, from coordinate 23,078 downwards.
CCGCGCCGCCAAGGATCTGCAGGGCGTTGGAGGTTACCCGCTCCGCCATTTCGCTGGCGTACCACTTCACCATGGCGGCTTCCTTATCGGCGGTCTCGCCGTTGTCCATGAGCGTGCAGACGTGGTACATGAGCTGGCGGGCGGCCTCGACCTCGCTCGCCATGCGGGCGATCTTGAAGCGGGTTTCCTGGAAGTCGGCGATTGGCGCGCCGAACTGCACCCGCTCGTGGGCATAGGCCGTGGCGTCCTCCAGGGCGCCCCGGGCGAGCCCGATGGAGCGGGCCGCGGTGTGCGCCCGGGCGGCGTTCAGGAAGTTCACCGTGTTCCTGAAACCGCCCCGGCCGCTGGTGATGATGTTCTCCCTGGGGATGCGGCAGCCGTCGAAAGCCAGTTCGAAGGTGTTCCACCCGAAATAGCCGATCTTGGGAATGGGCGCGCCGCTACAGCCTTCGGGAAGCTCGCCGCGCTCCTTCTCGATGATGAAGCTCTGCAGGCCCTTGAACTCGGGGTCGTCGCCGTCCACCCGCGCCAGCAACTGGATGTAGTCGGCGCCGTCGGCGAAGGTGCACCAGTACTTGTTGCCGGTGATCACCCAACTATCGCCCTCGGGCACCGCGCGGCAGCTCACCGCGGCCAGGTCGGAGCCGACGTTCGGTTCGGAAAGGGCCACCGCGGCCAGGTGCTCTCCCCGGGCCGCTTTCGCGGTGAGTTCCCGGCGTTTCGCCTCGGGCCAGCCGCCGACGTTCATCAGGGATGAGGAGCGGGCGATGATGCTGGCCACGCTCATCCAGCCCCGGGCCAGTTCCTCGGAAATCAGGCAGTATTCGAAGACGCCGAGCCCCATGCCGCCGTGTTCTTCCGCCATGCGGATGCCGAAGTAGCCCATCTCGCCGAGCTTGCGTCGCAGGTCCATGGGTATGTGGCCCTGGATGGGGTCGAGTTCGTTGGCGACAGGCAGCACTTCCCTGCGCGTGAACTCCCGCGCCACGTCCTGGATCATGCGGCGCTCTTCGGTCAGATAGTGTTGGGTCATGGATTCCACCTGATGATCAACTTGCGGGCGATCACGTTGCCCGGGTGCCGGAACGGCTGAGGCTGCACGCCGGATGGGCGGGGCTGGCCGGTTCAGATACCGATCAGGTCAGCCCGGTCGAGCAGGCTCTTGACGATGCGGATGCTGGCGGCGTCGATCATGACGCCGTCGACGTTGATAGCGCCGAGGCCCTGGGCGAGCGCCTCGTCGTAGGCCGCTTTCTGCGCCCGGGCCGAGGCCAGGGCTCCCGCATCCGGCGTGAAGACCCGGTTGGCCAGTTCGACCTGGGCGGGGTGGATCGCCCATTTGCCGTCCATGCCGAGTATGTGAGCCCGCTGCGCCTCCTTCAGGTAGCCTTCGGGATTGCGGAAATTGGCGTACGGGCCGTCGACCGGGTCGATGCCGTTGGCGCGGCAGGCGATGGTCATCTTGTAGCGGGGATAGTGCCACAGGTCCGGCGGATAGCCGCCGGTGGCGCCGACGGTGCTAATCTGCATCTCCTGGCTGGCGGAATAGTCGCCCATGCCGAATACCAGGCATTCGAGGCGGTCGGAGCAGGCGGCGATTTCATCGACGTTCATCATGCCTTCGACCTCTTCGATGAGGCACTCGATGCCGATGCGGTTAGCGAGCTTCAGCTTCTGTTCCAACTGATCGAGCATCAGGTGCACGAACATCACGTCGGTGGCGCTCTTCGCCTTGGTGAGCATGATGGTGTCGAGCTTCGCGCCCGCACCAGTCACTACCTCAATGATATCGTCGTGACACCACTCGGTTTCCACATCGTTGATGCGCACGCAGACGGTCCTCGGGCGCCAGTCGAGGCTGTTGATGGCGTCGACGACCATGCCGCGGGCTGCCGGCTTGGCGTTTGGGGCCACGGCGTCCTCGAGATCGAGGAAGACGTGGTCGATCTCCAGGCCGGCAGCCTTGGTCATCATCTTCTCCGAGCTGCCGGGTACGGATAGCTGGCAGCGGCGGGGGCGTTTGGGTTGCGTGCTCATGCGGGTCTCTTCCTGATCAGAACGGATCTTTCTCCCTCGAACACCGCCTGGTCTTTCTGGTTGACCCCATAGTGCTTGAAGGTAACGATGCCGGCGTCTTCGCGTTCGCTCTCGCGGGTTTCCAGCACCTCGCTGTAGGCGTAGAGGGTGTCGCCGTGGAATACCGGGGCCTTGAGGCGGATCCTGTCCAGGGTGAGTTCGGCCAGCGCGTTCTCGCCCGTGTCCTGCATGGCGAGGCCCACGATCATCGAGATGGTGACGCCCCCGAACTGGATGCGGGAGTTCCAGCCGGCCTGGCCCGTGGCGCTCTTCTGCATCAGGTGTTCGTTGAAGTGCCCTTCGGCGGTGTTCAATACCTGCAGGGTGATGCCGACGTTGTCCTGTTCGCACATGGTCTTGCCGCGGGCGTGGCGCATGACCTGGCCCGGCTCGAAGTCTTCGAAGTAGTTGTGTTCGCCGGTCAGTGGCATCAGCGGCTTCGCTTGCGGACCAGGTTGGTGCGCCGGTACTCGATGACCTTGTCGCCGTCCTGGTTGAAGCCCTCGGTGTGCCAGGTGACGATGCCGAAGGCGGGCTGGCCCTTTGACTCGCGCGCCGCCTCCACGGTACTGCGCGCGGTCAGGGTGTTTCCCGGATACACGGGTTTGAGAAACCGGCAGCCGTCTACGCCCAGGAACGGCCCGCCGCCCTCGCTCAGGTCTTCCACGGTAAGCCCGAAGACGGTGTTGAAAACGAGCATCGGGTTGACCACGGTGGTTGGGTGGCCCAGTGAACGCGCATAGGGCTCGTTGAAATAGAGGGGGCAGAACGACAGGGTCCGGGTCGTGAAGGCGGCGTTGTCGCCGTCGGTGATGGTGCGCCCCCAGTGGTGCTCGAACACACGGCCCGGGGTCATGTCCTCGTAGCGGTTGCCCTTGCCGACGAGAACGGCGCGCTCTCGAAAATCCGAATCGCTCATGAATCGGTCTGCAGGGCGTTGAACAGTGGGGTGAGATCTTCGATTTCATCGAGGCGCCGGCAGCCGTCGATAAGGCTGGCGGCAGCGTTCGCGCCGAGACTCGGCCCCACCAGCGCCTCGAACTTGGCCTCGAGCTTGCGCCACTGGGCATCCAGGTCGGTCATCGGAATGGCGACGTTGCAGGCCCGGGTGTATTCCGCGCCGTCACCGGTGCGGATCGTGACGATGCTGTCGGGGGTCGGGGTGTCGTGGGCCTTGACCTGCACGCGGTCGCGCAGCGCAACCAGTCGCTCGTCGGTGGTCAGTTCGTCGGTGAACGCCCCTATGCTGACCGTCTCCAGGCCCGCAAGCGCCATGGCCGCGGTAAAGCGCAGGCTGAATTTGGCTTCCAGCCCGGTAGCCGGTTCCTGGATGTTGCAGACCTTGAAGTGGCCGGGGTCCACCCGGATTTCCACCTCGGCGATGTCGTCAGGCCCGAAGCCGTTGCTCTCCCGGAGTTGCCGGGACGCCTCGATCGAGGAGTGGGTGAGATAACAGGCGGCGTGATACTTGAAGCAGATGTCCTGGGTATAGGCGGGCTGGCCCAGGGCCCGCCCGAAACGCCGGAGATCGCTTGTGGGGCTCTGCGTGGCCATGAATCCCTGGTCGGTTTCCAGGATGTCGGCGCGGCTGGTGAAACCCCGTGCGGCCAGGTCGGCGGCCTCGACCCCGTTGGCCGCCGCTTCGCCGGCGTGCAGCGGCTTGCACATGGTGCCGAACTGCGCCTTCAGCCCGGCTGCCCGGGTTCCGGCGATGCCGAGCGCGGCGGCGGTGGTGGCCGCATCCAGTTCGTTGAGCGCGCAGGCGGCCGCGGCGGCCCCGAAAGAGCCCAGGGTTGCGGTGGCGTGCCATCCCGCCGAGTAGTGGCCTGTCCCGGCGTAGCGGCCGAGGATGCACTCGGTATCCACGCCGGCGCAGAACGCGGCGACGGCTTCGGCGCCGGTTCTGCCCCGATGCTCGGCCAGCGCGAGCACCACGGGCGCCACCGGCACGGTCGGGTGGCCGGTCATTGCGAGATGAACGTCGTCGTAGTCGTGCGCATGACCGGCGGAGCCGTTGAACCAGGCCGCCTGGCGTACGGAAGCGCGGTTCGGCCGGCCGACAAGCACAGCCTGGGGATGGCCGCCGTCCCCGGCTATGCGGTCGGCCAGTATCTCGGCAAGCGGCTCCCGCGCTCCGGCCACGGCGACCCCGATGAAGTCCATGAGCGCCTGCTTGCCAACGGTTCGGGCCTCCGGTGGAATCGACTCATAATCCGTTCCGGCGATGCGTTCGGCCAGTTGTCTGGTTGCCTGCATGTTCCCCCGTCGTGTACGTTGCCCGGCGGAGCTACGCTAGCGACTGGATGTCCCGGGTGCAAGAGTGGCTCGTGCCCGATGTCCAATCGGGGGTGGGGCCGGTCAGCGCTGTCCGGACAGATGGGCGGGCGGAATGCGGTCAACTTGAGAGAATCTCTCAAAGTTGTGTGCGAGATCGGCTTCGGGTCATTCCGTGCGTTCGCCGTCGCTTGCTAGACTACCGGGAATCGGCGAACCGCCGGAGTCGGCGTGTCTCTTCGCGCCAGCCGTCCAGACTTGTCGAAGCAGGAATGTGACATGGGACTTACCCGAGTTGAAGCAGTCATTCGAAATCCCGCCAATCCAGCCCGTGCCTGGCAAGGGCGCTTCCTGGTGGACAGCAGGGCCATCGACACGCTCGTCCCAAGGCAGCACCTTGAACGCATTGGCGTTCGGCCCGGCGGGCAACGCGTGTACACCATGGCTGACGGGAGCAGGGTGAAGATGGATGTCGCGGTGGCTCAGGTGGAGATCATGGAAGAGTTCACCGGAGTACTGGTCATTTTCGGAGACAACGAAACCGAACCGTTGCTCGGCGTTACCGCGATGGAGTCTGCGGGCATCGAAATCGACCCCGTCAAGCAGCGATTGAAGAAGCAGTCGTCCACGGCGCTCAAGAAAGCCTGCGCATAAGGCCGTTGCACGGCGCCTCGACGCCCAAGCCGGCGAAGGTTTCTGGCTGCGCGCCGGATTCGGCGACTGCTTCGAGCCTGCGGCCCGACACCAGAGCGGGTGTTGCGCGCCGCGCGGTAGCGGCGGCGTTCTCCTGGGCCGCACAACGCTGGTGCTCGCTGGTGCCGGAATGGGTTAGCATGAACGCATGTTGACTTTCATACTCGTGTTCGGCCTGGTCATTGTCGGCGTGGGGATTTTCGGCATCGGCTGGCCTGCGCAGATGACGCGCATGGTCGGCCGCGTCACCTTTACGAACCGGCTGCGCTACCTGGCCGCGGCGTTCCGGCTGGCGCTGGGCGCGGTTCTGTACCTGGTCGCGGAACAGACCGGCTTTCCGATGACCATGAAGATCCTGGCGGCGTTCACCGTGCTCGCCGGCGTTTCGGTACTGTTCTTCAGTGCCGACAGGCTGCAACGATGGTTGGAGACGGTCCGCGGATGGCCGCCCTTGGCAATGCGCGGTGTTGGCCTCGTAGCCCTGCTGCTCGGCGGATTTTTCGTCCTGGCGGTAGTCTGACCGTACCGGGCATCGGCATGCGCCGGAATCCACGGTTCTTTGGCTGCCGGACCAATTCTGTTTCAATGGCCCCATGACCGAGCGGACCTATTGCAGCCAGGCGAATCCCGAAGAGCCGATGCTCGGCACGGCGGATGTGGTGGATGTCTGGCTGCTGCTGGAATATCGGCCGGTCTGGAAGGCTCGGGCCATCGACGATAACGAGTTGAGCGAAAGCGTGCAGCGATGGCTGGCCGACGGCATCGCCGCCTTGCGGGCTTCGGGATTGAGGGTGCGCCCGCAAATGATCCGCCAGCCGGAGATCGACCGGTCCGATACCCGCCTTCTGGTTCATCATGAGGGCGTACTGCGCGAGTTCGGGTCCGGGCAGGCCGGATATGACGACCTGGTGCGCACGCCCATCGAATTGCTGGTGGGGGATTCCACGCTCGGCGCGGCCGTCGACGCACCCCGGTACTTCGTGTGCACCAACGGCCGGCGCGACCTGTGCTGCGCGCGGTTCGGCCTGCCGGCGTACGGGCGGTTGCGGGAACTGGTCGGCGAGCGCGCCTGGCAGACGACCCACCTGGGGGGTCACCGTTTTGCACCCAATGTGCTTGTGTTGCCCCAGGGTACGTTGTACGGGCGCGTAACGCCCGAAGAGACGGAAGCATTCGTTGCCGAGGTGGAAAATGGCGGGCTGCCCGCGGGGATGCTCCGGGGCCGGTCCCGCTATCCCAAGCTGGTTCAGGCCGCCGAGGGGTTCGCGGGGCGGGCCGGCCTTCGGCTGCTCAAGGTGGACGGCGACGAAGGCCAGGCCGTCGTATCCTTCGCGCACGCCCAGGAGACGCTACGGGTCGCCATCCGCAGGTCTCGGGAGCCGTTCCGGACGCTCGCAAGTTGCGGGGACGAGGAATCGAAGACCGTTTGCCCGTTCGTCAAATCAACGGCCTGATCCTTCCAGTTGCATGGCCGGTGTGGCGGGCGGCGGGTGCGGAGGCTGGCGTGCTCCGCACCATGGCCTGCATGGAACAAAACGCAAACCATTGATTTTGAATAAATTTATTTTGACATAATATCCTCAGTCTCAACAGCGAGTTCGCATACGGCGCTTCCCTTTCGGCGCACGGCCACATCATCCTGCTGCATTCAAGGTTGTCGGACGAGCTTAACGCGCCGAAAGGGAAGCGCCGCATGCGAACTCTTTCCCGAGATTCGGCGTTGTTCCTTCCACGTCCTCGTCCCGGCGCACCGGGTTGCCGTCTCGCATGGGAACGACAGCCGCTCAGGCGGCCTTGAACTCGACCGCGCCAGTGGCCATCTCGTCGGCGACGAAGTGCTGGATGCTCTTGGTGAGAAGCTTGATGTCGCCGGATGGATCGATCGGCCGGCCGATGCCAATGCGGTAGTTCTTGCCTTCCTTGTTCAATAGCTCCCGGAACAGGGTCATGTCTTTCAGTTCCGTGTTGATGGCATAGAGAAGGTAGTAGAGCAGCGAGTTCCGACCGGAGATGTGCATCGGCAGGATTGGGCAGCCGAAGCGCTGGGCGAGATTGACGGGTGCGGTGACCCATTCCCGCTCCACCAGGCCCCCCAGGGTCGGCCGGGCCAGCCGCCCGGACGGGAATATCACCACCAGCTTCTCGTCCCGGAAGGCGCGCACCATGTGCCGGACGGTTTCCTTGTTGCGGGCATGGCCGCGGCGCGCCTCCATCCACTCCACGGGGATGATGATGTCCGTCATGCCGGGCGCCGCCCGGATCGCGTCCCGGTTGGCGAACAGGATCAGGTCCCGGCGCACGGCCTTGACGGCATCGAACACGGCAAAGCCGTCGGCGATGCCCGATGGATGGTTTGCAACGACGATTGCGGAACCGGTTCCCGGTACGTTGCCGAGACCCGTCACCTCGACCCCGAGACCGAGCCGTTCGCTCATGTAGTCGAATATTTGCAGGCCGCTCATGGCGTGGACGTGGTCGATCAGTTCAACGGCCTGCCGGTAGCCGATGACCGGGTAGAGGAACCTGCGCACCAGGCGCCAGACCAGCGGGCGCCGCATGAGCTTCTCGGCCCGTTCCTCGATGAGAACGTCAACGATGTGCGCCATCGACCGCGTGATTCCCCTTGCCGGCATGTGCAGCACCGGCGTTTCAGCATTAGATGCCGCATTCCTCAAGGGGTCAATCGCCGCGAAACAAGCTCGGCAACTTCTTGATTCAACGATCGGATTTCTGCACTATGCCCGCCCCTCTTCCCGCGCGCTCGTAGCTCAGCCGGACAGAGCACTGGGCTTCGAACCCAGGTGTCGGGGGTTCGAATCCTCCCGGGCGCGCCAGCGTTCGATGTGTACGTCGATTTGCGTGCCCTTCTAAAGGCTATCGCTCAGATTGCGCAACAGTTTCCGGTCCGGAGCCTATGTGTCCGGTGCCACCAGTGAGTAAAGCTCGCTCCACTCCTGAGGGTTCAGCGACGTATCACAAATCTTCAACACCTGCCTGGCGAGACTCAAGATTCGCTGGTCGGAATCCCGGCCAATTTCGGTGAGCGCCCTGAGCCGGTCACACACCTCATCCGGAATCGAATCGGGATGCTGTCCGATCAAATTGAACAGCACCTGCCCTTGGCCTGGGTATACCGTTCCCGTTCTGTGACCGTCGATCAGTTCCACGAGGCGTTCGGCCGACGCATCGACCGAACTGCGCGGTTGTGCAAGACCGTCGGTTGCTGCCGACCTGATTGTGATTGCGTCTTCCGCCCGAAGTTGCGCGGGGGAAACGATCATGTCCGCAGAGTGCATCAACAGTTGGATCTTCTCGGTACGCTCTTTGAAACGCTGGCGCAACGAGCTCACGAGTGCGACAAACCGTTCTGATGGGTTTTCTTGCCGCATCAGGAATTCGACCATGGTCGTTGGTCCTGTCGAATAGGTGTCCTTATCTGCATTGCAGGCTGCAAGAAGCTCTTCCAGTTTGCGCCGGTCGCTGCTGTTCTCGGACGACGCCCGGAATTTTTCCAGCAGTTCCGCCGCCCTCCCGGCCGTTCGGTCAGTCGGTTTCCGTAGCGAATCGATTTCCCGGGACTCGTCATTGTGGTTCGAATCCGCCGAACCGGCCAGGTGGAGCGCGATCTCCGTTTCTGCAAGCCAACGGAGGCGATCGTCGAGTCGGTGCAGGAAACATACCAGCAGCAAATCGCCCGCCAAGGCCAGCAATTGACCCTGTTTCAGGGGAAACGCGTCCTGTTGCGCTGCACGGAGCGCATCAGCTAACCGAGTCCGAAAAGCTTTTGCTTCTTCACTCAGGAGCTCCAACCGCTCCAAAGCCTCCGCGATTTGCTCGTCCGTCGACAAGCACGCTTCCTGATCGTCGAGCAATCGCTCCGAGGAGCCCACGAAACCGTCAAATTTGGCTGCGTAGTCGAGGGATTCACGCAACTTCGACAGCGCGTTTGGTGAAACCGCAGGATTTTTCAAACCCGTGATGGATGTAAACTCTTTCAGCGCCTGATCTTCCACGCGCCCCTCCTGGAATTGCTCGAGCAGTTCCACGGCGCGCGCGAGAATTCTGTCGACGCGGTGAATAAGTTCTGCATGAGATCTGGGCGAGACTGATCCTTTGCGCTGGCGAGGGGTGTCGGTGGCAATCCAGTACGGCGAGGGGGCTGGACCGTGTTCCGGATTCGCCTCCCCGATCATGGGGCTACTCATCGGGCCGAGTGGCGATTCCGCCCGCGTGCCCGCAGCAGGAAGTTGGTGACCGATGCGGGCCGGGCTCTGGAGCCCGAAACCTTGCCGGCTGGCCGGTTGCGGCGTCCCCGTTGACTGCCTCGGTGGCGTGCCTTGCGCCACGGGCGTATGCGGGGTTAGCGGCTCCAGGCCAGCCGGACCGCGCCGGATTGCTGAAAACGGATTCAATCTTGAGACTGTCGAGCGTATCACCGAGACGATTCGCGATTTCAGGCTGGGGCGCTCTACGACGGCATCGGCGAGAGTTGGGGTTTCCCGCGCCGCGCCTTTCGAACTGCCCTGCGTCAGGGAGCCCTGCCGAAGCACGATACGCCGGTTTCCGAACCGGCCTTGATTGACGCCGGACCCTGCCCCCGCCGGTTCGACGGAAACCCCGCCGCGCAGCCTTGAGGGCGCTCGAGAATCCACGTCCATAGCTACGAAAGCTCCCTGTACCCGTTTGCGACTTTGGCACGTTGATGGTCCCTGACATCACTGCATCCATGCATGCACACCGGAGTGCTCTCGAAGAATCGGCGATGTCGTGCATCGGCGGGCCGCTCCGACCGGTTTCGTTCTGTTGCGTTCGCCGCGATGAGCGACGAGTCCCCAAGTTCCTGAAGACTCGGACCATCGCGTTCGCTCAAAGTTCCTTGACTGAATCGCCGTTCGTCGACTGGACAGCGGGCCGGAGTTCGCGCGACCATGCGAACGCCCGATCACGAGCGGGTCTCGACTTCTCTCACCACGGTACTGGTGGCCGATGCACTGGCAAATCCCGGCTCCTCTGGAAACCGCCCGGGTCCGCACCACCGGCGGATCACAGGTGATTCTCAGACGGCACGGCAATCCTGCCGGCCCCCGCATCCTCCTGACCCACGGCAACGGGCTCGCGGCCGACCTGTGCTATCCCTACTGGTCGCTGTTGGCCGATCGCTACGACCTGGTTCTCTACGATCTGCGCAGTCACGGCTGGAACCCGGTCGGCGATCTCCTGGCCCAGAATTTCCCGACCCTGGTCGGCGACAACGGTTACGTGGCCAGAGCGGTCGGCAGGCATTTCGGGGAGAAAGCGATGGTCGGCATCTACCATTCGGTGTCGGCGTTGGTTGCGCTATGCGATGCACTGCGGGAAAAAGCGGAGTTTTCCGCGCTGGTGCTGTTCGACCTCCCCATCTGCCCACCCGGCGGCGCTCCCGAGGATCTCGAGGAATCGCTCGGGCGTGTGGCGGCGCGCACCCGGAAGCGTCAGGGTTGGTTCGAGTCCCGGGCGCACTTCGTCGAGCAGATTCGCCGGGCACGTACTTTTGAACGGTTGCGGCCGGGTGTTGCGGAGCTGTTTGCCGAGACAACGCTGCGCCCGGCCGCGAATGGCGGATACGAACTGCGTTGTCCCATCGAACACGAGGCGGTGATCTACGAATATGGGTTCGGATGGGCGATGCAGACGCAATTGGCGCTTGAGCAGGTTGCCCTGCGGTGTCCCGTGAAGGCCATCGGCAGCGACCCGACCGTGCCGTATTCGTTTCTGCCCGGCATGGACCTGCATCTGCTGACCAAACTCAATTACGACTTTCTGCCGGACACGACGCACTTCCTTCTGCTTGAGAACCCGGAGGAGTGCGCGGCTCTGACGATGGAATTCCTGGATCGATCCGGGATCGCCTGAAACGCTCCGGCTGCCCCGGACTGCCTCAGGGACCCAGCATCCCATGCAATCGATCCGCCAGCGGCAGGCTGAAGCCGCAGGCAGGTGCCCAGCCAATGCCAGGTGGTGCCGCCCACGGCTTTATGACGGGTGGAACGATCATGTGCCACGCGAATGCGTCAGCGGCTCAGGTGTTCGAGCAGGAGCTTGAGTTCCCCTTCGTGCCGCACGATCACGCTGGTGCCCCTGCCGACCACTTCGAACGGGCCGTTGGCGGTGATTCCCGACCAGTTGAACCGGAACGCGGCAGTTGCCGAACCGCTGTCGGTGTGGAGAACCTCGATGTCGCTGAGGTAATATTTCTCGTCCTCGACGTCGTGTTCCCAGGTACTCTCGAACGCGCCGCGAGCGGCCTTTAGCCCGCGATAGTCGCCGTCGTTGAACCGGAACAGCGCATCCGGATGAAGCAGCGGCGCTACCCGGTCAAAGTCTTCGCTGTTTTGCGCCGTCTCGAAGCGGCCCAGGAAGTTCAGGACCTGCCGTTCGGTAATTCTGTCCACCATTTCCGCGCCGTCGGCCGCCTTCCACACGGCTGCGCATGTTACGGCAACCGGCTCGCTGCCGGGAAACCGGTATTGTGTAAAAAACATCTTCCTTTGTAATCAATGAGTTGAATTTTTTTTATGCAAGTCGGCAACCCGGCGCGCCGGGACGAGGACGCGCAAGGAACAGAGACCCGCTCTCGGTGCCCGATCGAAGCAATCTTTTGGTACGCTCACCCCCGAGGCGTTGATCGAGACCTGATCGATGAGCAGCCAAGGCGCGGTCAATCCACTGGGCATCACGATGGGAGATCCAGCCGGGATCGGGCCGGAAGTGCTGATCAGAACTCTGCACGTCCGCGCGTCGGAGCACCCGCCGCTGGTGTTGATCGGCAGCCGCTGGGCGCTGGCCGAAGGAGCGGCCGCCGCCGGATTGCCGGAGCCGGATCTGCCTGAAATTGCCACACCCGGCGAGCTGGACGCCGGTGTGGGAATCATCGACACCGGCATAAAGCGGCCGGCCGGCTTTCGCTTCGGAGCCGTGGACCCTGCCTGTGGCGCGCATGCCGTCCTCGCCGTGGAACGCGCCGCCGAACTCTGCATGGCGGGGCGGCTTGCCGCCATGGTCACCGCGCCCATCAACAAGGAAGCCGTGCATGCCGCCGGTTACGTGGACGACATCGGCCACCAGGAGATACTGGCGCGCATCACGCAAGCCGCGCTCACGGCGACCATGCTGATGACGCCGGGCCTGCGCGTGGTGCACCTGTCCACCCACAAACCGTTGACGGAGGCGGCGCGCTACGTCACGCGCGGCAATGTGCTGGCGAAGTTGCGGCTCGCAGACCGGTCTCTGTCGGGCTGGGGCCTGCCGCGGGCCCGAATCGCCGTTGCCGCGCTGAACCCGCACGGCGGTGAGGGGGGCATGCTCGGCCGCGAGGAGATCGAAGAACTCGGGCCGGCGGTGGGCGATGCGCGGGCACAGGGGATCGATGCGCAGGGGCCGATTCCCGCGGACTCCGTCTTCAACCGGGCCATTGCCGGGGAATTCGATGCGGTTCTGGCCCTGTATCACGACCAGGGCCACATCGCGGTGAAGGTTCACGACTTTCATGGCAGCACGACGGCAACGCTCGGCATCCCGTTCGTGCGCACCTCCGTGGATCACGGAACCGCATTCGATATCGCCGGTCTCGGCAGGGCCGACCCGCGCGGCATGGCCGCCGCCCTGGATGCCGCCACCGCCCTCGTGGAAGGCCGGCTTGCGAGCCTCTGGCCGGCTGCGGCAAACTCAGCCGCTGTGCCAGCTCAGAGGAACCACCCATGAAAGCGGCTGTCTTGCGGGAACCCAACGTGCCGATGGAAATCGAGGACATCGACGTCTCTCTGCCCGGCCCCCGGGAAGTGCTGGTGCGTACCGCCGCCACCGGCGTCTGCCACAGCGACCTGCACCACTACAACGGCACCTATCCCGCGCGCCTGCCCGTGGTGCTCGGGCACGAGAGCGCCGGTGTGGTCGAGGCGGTCGGGCGCGACGTCAGCTATGTTCAGCCGGGCGATCACGTCATCACCTGTTTTTCCGCGTTCTGCGGGCACTGCGAGCACTGCCTGACGGGCCGCATGAGCCTGTGCGTGGAACCGGAAACGCGGCGCGGGCGCGGCGAGGAACCGCGGCTCAGCCAGGCGGGCGCGGGGCTTGACCAGTTTGCCAACCTGGGTTCCTTCGCCGAATACATGCTCGTGCACGAGCACCAGGTGGTCAAAGTCCGTGACGACATGCCTTTCGAACAGGCGGCGCTGATCGGCTGCGCCGTGGTGACGGGGTTTGGCGCGGTGATTCACACGGCCAAGGTGCAGCCCGGCGAAACCGTCGCCGTCATCGGTTGCGGCGGCATCGGCCTCATGTGCATCAACGGCGCCGCCATCGCCGGCGCCGGCCGCATCATCGCCATCGATACGGTGCCCTCCAAGCTGGAGCTGGCGCGCACGTTCGGCGCTACCGACATCGTCAATGCCCGGGAGGAAGACCCGGTCGGGGCGGTCATGGGCCTGACCGGTACCGGCGTGCATCACGCGCTCGAAGCCATCGGCCTCAAGGCAACGGCGGAACAGTCGTTCCGGATGCTGCGCCACGGCGGCATGGCCACCATTATCGGCATGATTCCGCCCGGGGAGATGGTCGCCATGCACGGTGCCGACTTCGTGTTCGAGAAGAAGATTCAGGGCTGCATGATGGGCTCCAACCGGTTCCGAATCGACATGCCGCGCTTCGTGGATTTCTACCTGCAGGGCAGGCTGCGCCTCGACGAGTTGATCTCGAGGCGCATCGGGCTCGCGGAGGTAAACGAGGCTCTTGGGGAACTGGAATCCGGCGAACTCGCCCGCAGTGTCATCGTCTTTGAATGAAAATCGCAGCGGTCAAGGTCATCGTCACCTGCCCGGGCCGAAACTTCGTCACGCTCAAGATCACCACGGACCAGGGCGTCCACGGCATTGGCGACGCCACGCTCAACGGCAGGGAACTGGCCGTGGTGTCCTACCTCCAGGATCACGTGGCCGACTGCCTGGTCGGCCGGGACGCCGGCGCCATCGAGGACATCTGGCAGTATCTCTACCGGGGCTGTTACTGGCGGCGCGGCCCGGTGACCATGGCGGCCATCGGCGCCGTCGATACCGCGCTTTGGGACATCAAGGCCAAGGCGGCGGGCATGCCGCTCTACGAGTTGCTCGGCGGCAGGAGCCGGCGGGGCGTCATGGTCTACGGCCACGCCAGCGGCCGGGATATCGAGGAGACTTCCGACGAGGTCGCGCGATACATTGAACTGGGCTACCGGGCGATACGCGCCCAGAGCGGCGTGCCGGGAATGGATTCGACCTATGGCGTCTCCGCCGACAGGATGTACTACGAACCCGCGGATGCGGCGCTGCCCACGGAAAACGTCTGGTCCACGGAAAAGTACCTCGACCACGTGCCCAAGCTGTTCGACCGGCTGCGCGAGCGCTTCGGCTTCGGCCATCACCTGCTGCACGACGTGCATCACCGGCTGACGCCCATGGAGGCGGCCCGGCTCGGCATCTCGCTGGAAGACTATCGCCTGTTCTGGATGGAGGATCCCACCCCGGTCGAGAACCAGGAAGCCTTCCGGCTGATCCGCAAGCACACCGTCACGCCGCTGGCGGTGGGCGAGATCTTCAATACCGTCTGGGATTGCAAGGATCTTCTGAGCGAGCAGTTGATCGACTACATCCGCACGACCGTGACCCATGCGGGAGGCATCACCCACCTCCGCCGCATCGCGGACCTGGCGGCGATGTACCAGATACGCACCGGCTGTCACGGGGCCACCGACCTCTCGCCGGTGTGCATGGGCGCGGCCCTGCATTTCGATACCTGGGCGCCCAATTTCGGAATCCAGGAATACATGCTGCACACGGAACCGACCGACGAGGTGTTTCCCCACGACTACCGGTTCAGCGAGGGTGAACTGCATGCGGGTGAATCCCCGGGACACGGGGTGGACATCGACGAGCGGCTGGCCGCGAAGTATCCCTACCGAAAGGCCTACCTGCCGGTCAACCGGCTGCGGGACGGCACGATGTGGAACTGGTAGCCGGCAGGCCGAACGCCGAGTCAGTCGGCTTCATCGATCAGGGGGAGTTCGAATTCAAACCGCGTGCCTGAGCCGACCTTGCTGAATACCCTGATCGTGCTGTCATGCAGATCCAGTATCTGTTTGACAATGGCGAGCCCGAGGCCGGCGGACTCGAGCCTCGGCTCGTTCTCGGGTTGGGTCCGGTAGAAGCGGTCGAAAACGCGGGGCAGGCGGTCTTCGGGTATGCCGGGCCCGCTATCCGATATCGCAACGGAGATCGAGTTTTCCCCCGGCACCACCGATATGGATACCCTGCCCGATTCCGGCGTGAACCGGATGGCGTTGCTGATCAGGTTCTCGAGCGCACGCTGGATCTGCGCGATGTTGCCTACCGTAAAGGCGGGTGCCGAGCCGACATCGAAAGTCAGGCGGATTTTCTTTTCGTCGGCCATCAGCTTGAATGCGATTGCGGTGTCCATGACCAGCTCGGACAGGGAAAACTTCTCCTGTTGCGAGCGTACGTCGATGTCGTCAAGCATCGATAGGGCGAACAGTTCGTTGATCATGGCGCCCAGCCTGACCGTGTGTTTGTGTGCAATCTGCAGATATTGGCGACGTACCGGGGCGGAAAGCCCGGTCTTGACCAGCGGCGTTTCGATGTACCCTCTCACGGCAGCTAACGCGGAGCGGATGTCGTGCAGGACGTTTGCGATGAACTCCCTGCGCAGGCGGTTCTCATACTCCAGTTTTTCGATCTTCTCCGTGTGTCGATCGCAATGCTCCGGCGGAGCATCGGCACCGGGGTGGAACTTGTTGTCCATGCGATTTCTCGGGCGACTAGCCGCACCTATTCATGAAACGACGTAGCGAGGTTGGCAAGAGTAGTGAAAGCACTGGGTGCGCGGACCAGAAGGAGCGCAGGCGTGCTTGACAGCACGTTGAGCACCTGGCGGGAGCACGCCCGGTGATTTCGCTGCTATTGACGGCCGCAGTAGTTGATTCATGAATAGGTGCGGCTATGAGTCGCTCACGTGTTGGCCGGCGGCCTGTCGACGAACTTGTAGCCGACGCCCCACACGGTAATGATGATCTCCGGACGGGATGGGTTCCGCTCTATCTTCGCCCGCAGTCGGTTGATGTGTGAATTCACCGTGTGCTCATAACCCTCGTGGCCGTATCCCCATACGCCGTTGAGCAGATCGTCACGCGTGAAAACCCGGCCCGGGTGGCGGGCGAAATGCTCCAGAAGATCGAACTCGCGGACCGTCAGTTCGATGGGCTGGCCGTCCTTCAGAACTTCGCGCCGGGTTGGATCGATGGTCAACGAACCGGCCGCGATCAGGCGCGCCTGGCAGTCTGCATCGGCGCTCTCGCGCAGCCCCTTCACCCGGCGAATGATCGCCCGGGCTCTTGCGGTTAGTTCCAGAACGCTGAAGGGTTTGGGCAGATAGTCGTCGGCGCCGGTTTCCAGCCCCAGCACACGATCGTGTTCCGAGCCCTTGGATGTCAGCATCAGTATCGGCTTGTAGGTGTTGTCGCGTCGTACCGCCCGACAGATCGTCAATCCATCGGGACCGGGCAGGCTCAGGTCGAGAATGATCAGTGTCCAGTTCATGGTAGTCGCCAGACGCATGCCTTCATGACCGTCATGTGCGACGACGACCTCGTCGCAGAGGTCGGCCACGTGGGACGCTACCAGTTCCGCGACATCCGGTTCGTCCTCGATCAGCAGAATACGGTTCGGGTTCACATCCGCAATCCGGCAAGCGCAATTCGGTTGAGCACATTGATAGCACTTTCAAATCATTGGACCGGTAAATTCTTGAAATTATCCCAAAAAAGTCCAGGCTGACGGTTCGACGGGCATCCCCGGCGGTAGCGACGCGCCGTGTGGCGAGGCGGGGGACCCTGATAGGGGAGTCGCAGGGATCGGAGCGCAAGCCATGTACCGCCTGTCGCCGCGAGGGTGACAAAGCGGGTGGAGTCTGATTTCATTTTCGTTTGTGCGCGCTACACCGCGTTCTCGGGATTGACGGGAGATTGCCGACACCATGCCGATGATACTCAACGAAGAGCAGAAAATGCTCAAGGACACCGCCAGGGACTTTTGCGCAAACAACCTGCCCATCTCCCAGTTGCGCCGGTTGCGTGACCAGAATTCCGCCGACGGGTTCGACCGCGATACCTGGAGGGGGATGGTGGAACTCGGCTGGGCGGGCATCCCGTTTCCGGAGGCGTTCGGCGGCCTGGAGTTCGGCTACAAAGGGCTGGGCGTGGTCACGGAAGAGACGGGGCGTACGCTCGGAGCCAGCCCGCTGTTCGCCAGCGTCTGGGTTTGCGGCACGGCGGTCAATATCGGCGGCAGCGACGCGCAGAAGGCTGACCTGCTGCCGGGTATCTGCTCCGGCGAGTGCCTCATGGCCCTTGCGCTCGAGGAGTCTCACCGCCACGAACCCCATGGCGCGGCTACCGAGGCGGCGCGGTCTGGGGACGGGTTCGTGCTCAACGGCAGGAAGTCCTTTGTTCTGGATGGCCATGTCGCTGACCGGTTCATCGTGGTGGCCCGGACTTCCGGCAGGCCGGGCGACAGGGAGGGCCTGAGCCTCTTCGTGGTGAGCAGCCAGGCGACCGGCGTCGATGTAAGGCGCACCAGCATGGTCGATTCGCGCAACGCCGCGAACGTCGAATTCGCGGATGTACGGGTCGGCCCGAATGCGCTGCTCGGCGATCCGGACGGCGGCGCGAACATACTCGATCCGACGCTGGACATCGCGCGCATCGGCATGGCCGCGGAGATGCTCGGCGGCTTGCAGGAGTGCTTCGAGCGGACCGTCGCCTACCTGAAGGAACGGGAGCAGTTCGGCGTGCCCATCGGTTCTTTCCAGGCGCTCAAGCATCGGGCGGCGAACATGTTCTGCGAAGTGGAACTGTCGAAATCGTGCGTTCTCGAAGCCCTGACGGCACTCGACGAGGGCAGGGATGCCGATGAGATCGCCAAGCTCGCAAGCCTCGCCAAGACCAAGGTCGGCGAGACGTACAATCTGGTTTCCCGGGAAGGCATCCAGATGCACGGCGGTATCGGCATGACCGACGAATTCGACATCGGCTTCTTCATCAAGCGGGCGGCGGTGTCCGAACAGACGTTCGGAGACGTCAACTTTCACCGCAACCGGTACGGAGAACTCGAGGGTTACTAGACCGTTTCTTCCCGTCACCGGTCTGGACATGTGGCGCCGAACAGAGCCATGCAAGAGAATCCCCTTGCCCGAAAGAGGATTCGCGGTGAACACGACGACCGTTCGCAGTTCCCCGATCACGGAACCGGAGGCGTAACCTTGCGGACCGGGAACGGCAACAGCGGATTGCCCTATCAGCTTGTCCGGTTTCTGATGGTCGGCGCCATCTCCTTTGTCGTGGATGCAGGGGTTCTGGGTCTGCTCGTCTACCAGGCAGATGTCGGGTATATCGCTTCCCGTCTCATCTCCGTGATGCTTGCCATATCCGTCGCTTTTGTTCTGAATGCCCGATTCACTTTTCTCGTGCGGGTGGCGGATGCGCGATTCATGCGCTACGTCTGCATCCAGGCCGTCAGCGCCGGGCTGAACTTCGGCGTGTATTCCACCCTGGTACTGCACGGCCCGTTGGCCGGGCGGCCGCTGTTGTCACTGATCTGCGGGGCGGCTGTGGCGACCGTCAACAACTTTTTTCTGAGCCGGCGATTCGTATACGTGCGCAAGCCGGGCGACCGCGCCTGAGGGACGGAAGATGAGCGAGCGGCCGAGAATCGATCTTTTCAGCGACACCCAGACGCGGCCAAGCCGCGCCATGCGCGAGGCGATGGCGAATGCCGAGGTGGGAGACGAGCAGCTCAACGAAGACCCGACGGTGCGCGAACTCTGCGCCATGGTGGCGGACCTGCTCGGCAAGGAGGCGGCGCTGTTTCTGCCTTCGGGCACCATGTGCAACGAGGTCGCCTACCGCGCCCACACCCGACCCGGCGACGAGATCATCCTGCACGAGACGAGCCATGCGGTGCACTACGAGGCGGGCGGGCCGGCGGCGCTTGCCGGCGTGACGTTGCGCACGCTGCCGGGCGAGAAGGGCATGTTCACGCCGGACCAGGTGCGCGCGGCGCTGCGCAGCGGTGCGCCCCACACCCAGTATTCCAGGCTGGTCTCGGTGGAAAATACAACCAACGCGGGTGGCGGGGCGGTTTGGGATGTGGGTGCGCTCGATGCGGTCGCTGCCGTCGCCCACGAGAACGGATTGTCAACGCACATGGACGGCGCCCGGTTGATGAATGCCGTGGTGGCCTCGGGCAGGCCGGCGGCCGATTTCGCGCGCGGCTACGACTCGGCCTGGATCGACATGAGCAAGGGGCTCGGGGCGCCCGTGGGAGGCGTCCTGGCCGGTTCACGGGAATTCATGGCGGAAGCGCTGCGGTTCAAGCACCAGTTCGGCGGCGCCATGCGCCAGGCCGGCATCATCGCCGCCGCCGGAATCTATGCCCTGGAGCACAACGTGGGCCGCCTCGCCGAAGACCACGCCAACGCCCGCCGATTCGCGCGCCTGATCGCCCAGGTCGATGGCATAGACGTCGATGCCGATGCCGTCGAGACCAACATGGTCTTCTTCGATGTCTCGCGTACGGGGTTCGGGGCGCCGGAGGTCGCAGCACGACTGTTGGCCCAGGGCGTGCGGATCGGCGCGGTCAGCGACCGCCGCATGCGCGCCGTCACCCACCTCGATGTGGATGCGGCGGGCGTGGAGGAAGCCGCCCGGGCGCTCGCCCGAATCGCGGAAACCGGATAGTGCGCGTGCCGGGGCGCCACTGAAATGCGCACGAAGCATGCCATGGCGTTCATACTCGTCACGGTGCTGCTCGACTCCATCGGCTTCGGCATCATTCTTCCCGTGTTGCCGGGGCTCATCATGGATGTCACCGGCGAGCCCCTGGCGAACGCCGCCCGGTACGGCGGCTGGCTGCTGTTCGTCTACGCCGTCACCCAGTTCTTCAGCGCGCCCGTGCTCGGCAATCTCTCGGACCGGTTCGGCCGCCGCCCGGTTCTGTTGCTGTCGCTGCTTGCCATGGGCTGCGATTACCTGTTGATGGGATGGGCGCCGACGCTGGGCTGGCTGTTCCTCGGCCGGTTGATCGCCGGCATATCCGCATCGACATACGGCATTGCGAACGCCTTTATTGCCGACACCTTCGCACCGGAGGACCGGGCCAGGAATTTCGCCCTGCTGGGCGCGGCTTTCGGCGTGGGATTCATCGTGGGCCCGGTGATCGGCGGCCTGCTCGGCGAATTCGGCCCGCGTGCGCCGTTCTACGCGGCCGCGGGCCTGGCGTTCACCAACGTCGTCTACGGTTTCCTGGTGCTGCCGGAGTCCCTGAAAAAGGAAAACCGCCGCGCCTTCGACTGGAACCGGGCCAATCCCCTGGGAACGTTCAACCAGTTATGGCGCTACCCGGTCGTGCTGGGCCTCGTGTTCGCCTACTTCTTCTACATGATGGGCCATCACTCGCTGCCCAGCGTCTGGTCTTACTTCGCCATCGAGAAGTTCGACTGGTCGTCGCGGGACATCGGGATTTCCCTGGGCGCCGTCGGCGTGTGCATGATCGTCGTCCAGGCCTGGCTCATCCGGTACGTTCTCGACCGCTTCGGTACCGGGCGGACCGCTTACATCGGGCTGGTCGCCACCATCCTCTCCTTCGTGGGTTATGCCCTGGTGCCGTACGGCTGGATGATCTACGGCATCATCGTTCTGGGCGCCGCCCAGGGCTTCGTGGCGCCTTCCGTGCAGGCGCTCATGTCCGGCCGCATTCCGCCCGATGCCCAGGGCGAACTCCAGGGCGCGCTGGCCAGCGTGAGCAGCCTGGTTTCGATCCTCTCACCGCCGTTCATGACCCAGACCTTCGCTTACTTCAGCGCCGGCGGCGCACCCCTGTACTTTCCCGGTGCGCCGTTCATCGCGGCCGCGTTGTTCACGCTGCTCGGCCTGATCGCCTTCATGCGGGCGCTGGTCGGCGTCGCGAAACCCGAGGTCAGCGGGCGCTGAGCCCGGTGGTAACATCGCCATTCAAGGAGGTAACGCCATGGCTGAAGAAGTGCTCGAAGTCGTGAAAGATACGGAAACGAGTGAACCTGCGTTGGGGGGCATGCTGATTCGTGACGCCGCCGCCGTAGTCGGGCTGCTCGCCCTCTGGGGCGGTGCGGAGGCGTGGCTGGCGAACACGTCTCTCGCCCTGGCCCTCATCACCGCCGTGGGCGCAAGCCTGGTGGCCGGCTGGTCGATCGCCGGCCTCTTCCACGAATGGGGTCATTACGTGGGCGCCAAGCTCGCCCGTGCGGCCGCCCCGCGGGTCAAGGTTCAGGGCCTGTCGTTCTTCCGCTTCACCTTCAATCTCGAAACGAACGGCCTTCGCCAGTTTGCGGCCATGAGCATCGGCGGCAATGTGGCGCACTGGGCGGCCGTCGCCGCCGCTGTCCTGCTCGTACCGATGACCACCCCGGGGCAGGTCACCTTCGTCAGTTCCACCGTCGCTTTCGCGGTGTTCGCCAGCGTCATCGAGTGGCCGATCATCGCGCGCACCGCCAGCGGCCGAGTACGGCCGATCGAGGCATTCGCCCATCTCGACCGGGCTTTTCTCCGGCGCCACTACGTGATCGGGGGCATCGGGGGATTGCTGTTCCTCGCGTTCGCGTAGCATCCCATCAAACGGAGGGGACTGGCGCGACTCGGCCACCCGCAACATCAACGCGGATTACCGCTTCTTCGACGTCCAGCGCTATTGTTTTCATTGTCGGCGGTACCAAGCCGGAATTGTATTCAGGCGCATTCGCCCCCGAGCGATGCGACCCAGTCGCTGACCGTCGCAATCGCTTCGGGGTGGGGGAGTGTGCGACCGGTTTCCGGCATGCGCATGCCGGGGTCGGTTGTTGCCATGCGAAAGGTCAATATGGAGGCGTCGGGGTTGCCCGGTGCGATGGACCAGGCCCGGCCGCCAGTACCGCGGCCCGCGGCGATCGGCGGTTTGCACAGGCCCATGCGGCGCGGCGGGTGGTCCTGGTAGTCGAGCCAGAGCCCCGAGGTATCCGTCGCGCTCTGCGGGTTGTGACAATGGCCGCAGTTGGTGTCGAGGTAGGAGCGCGCGCGGTGATCCACGGGTTCGTTCCCGAGGCGCCAGTCGGCGTTGCGCGCCCAGGTGGAGGACGCGGGAGCGCCGGTAAGCAAACCCCGCCGCAGCCAGTCTTCGAGCTGATTGTTCGGATCACCGTGATAGCCCCGGTTCAGATGGCGGGTCTTGATGCCGATCGTGTCGAGTTCGCCGTCACGGCTGGTCGCATGGCAGGAGGCGCAGTCATTGCGGGTGGGTACGATGTAGTCGAGCGCGACCCTCCCGGCAGGAGTCTGCAGATCGAAACTCTGCAGGTCACCGGTCAGCGTCAGCCAGGCGTCGTCACCACGCCAGATATACGGCACGGCATCCCAGCCGGAAGCCTGCTTTACGAGCAACCGGGTCTCGATCACGCGGTTCCTGGCCAGGTTCAGAGCGCCGACGTCGCCGTCCCATCCGGGTGTGGCCTGGGCCAGCCCGTCGTGCAAGGGGTAGAAGAACGTCTTGGAGATGATGGTGCCGGCGGGCATGGCGTAGCTGTCCCGGGCCGCGAACCCGGCGCTGGTTCCGGCGGGCATCCACAGGGTGCGCAGTTTCAGCGCGTAGTCGCTGAATAGCGGTGTGTTGATGTCGTAGGCGGTGACGTTCTCGCCGAGAACCAGTCGATTGCCTTGCTTTTCGAGAACACCCCAGCTCGAGAGCCGCTCGGGATAATCGTCCGGAGTGTGGAACCGGACAGGCGGCGGCTGAGCGCAGCCCGCCATAAGGACGGGCATGATGAAACAGAAGATGCGCGCAATCGCCGCGGCATCCGGCGCTCCGCGCCTCCGGCGGGCTGCTAGCCCGCATCCGTCACCAACTTCCTGCTGCGGACGCCGATGCACTCGCCCTGCGCGGCCGGACGTT
>JAPPHD010000100.1 GCA_028821125.1 Gammaproteobacteria bacterium | reverse complement strand
CCGCCGAGCCGCCGAGCCGCCGAGCCGCCGAGCCGCCGAGCCGCCGAGCCGCCGGGAAGGCTAGTTCGCCTCGTTCAGTGCATGTACTGGCCGCCGTTGACGTAGAACTTGGCCCCGGTGGTGAACTTCGCGTCCACGATGCAGTGCACCATGTGGGTGATGTCCTCGAACTCGCCGAGCCGGCCCAGGGGCAGGGTGGCCAGTTCCTTCTCAAGGCCTTCCGGGGTTTCCAGGTCGTAGCGGTCGATGACCTCGCGGGTCTGGACGGAGCCGGGCACCAGGCAATTCACCCGGATGCGCGGCGCCAGTTCAAGCGCCATGCACTTGGTCAATACGATCACGCCGGCCTTGGCGGCGCAGAAATTGGCGCCGTTCCTGCGGCCGATGGAACCGGCGGCGGCGCCCAGATTGATAATGACCCCGTCCCGGTCGGGATTGTGATTGACGAACTCCTGGCCGCAGACGAAGTGCCCTTTCAGGTGTGCGGAAATCACCGCGTCCCAGGACTCGTCGGTGATTTCCATGAACGGGGCGTCGAGGTTGATCCCGGCGCAGTTGACGAGCACGTCGACCCTGCCGAAATTCCGGATCGTTTCCCCGTACATCGCCTGTACCTGGGCGCGGTCGGCCACGTCGGCCTGGCAGGTGAGAACCGCATCGGCGCCGTGCTCCCGGGAAATCTCCTCCCTCAAGGAATCGGCCTCGTTGTCGAAGAGATGGTTGACAACCACGCCGAATCCCCTGTCGGCAAAACTGCGCACGATCCGCGCACCAAGGCCGGTGGCGGATCCGGTGACCAATGCAACCCGTTGTTCGCTCATGTAAAAGATCCTCCAGATGTGCGGTTGAAAAGACGCCGCGACGGTGTCGTTGCCGACGGTTTGGAGCGATTGTATATTTTATTTTCTTTGTCGGTCCAAACCGCGATTCGGGGCTACTAGCCGCACCTTTCCGAACTTGCGCCCTGGAACTGCAGGTGTTCCTGCGAGTGCGAACGGTGCGGACCCGACGGGAACGCGACGCTTGGAACCGGGAGGCTTGACCGATGACAACCGGGAAAACAGAGGCTGATGGCCAGGTCACTTGCAGAGACAACCGGCTGAACGAAGAACCCGGATCGGGTGGGCTGGCATGAAAACCATTCTCGGCAACTGCACGGTCATCCCCTGCACGGGCGCTCCGCCCCTGGCGGACAGCACGGTGACGGTAGAGGGCAACCGTATAACGGCGGTGGGTGAGGGCGCGTTCGTGCCGCCCGCGGGCGTTACCCCCGGCGCCGGCTTGCAGCCGGTGGCACTCCCCGACGGCTCGCGCTGGATCGACCTTGCGGGCGGCTACCTGCTGCCCGGCATGTGGGACGTGCATGCGCACATGGGCGACCTGATTCCCGATCCTCACAACTACCTGGAGACGGAAGCGCTCACCGACTACACGATCCGGGCCGGCCGCAATGCGATGGACGCGCTGCGCGTGGGCGTCACCGGGGTCCGTTGCGTCGGCGAGGACGGGTTCGTCGACGTGGCGTGGAAGCGCGCTTTCGAAAAGGGCGTGATGCAGGGCCCGCGGCTCACCGTCTGCACCAGGGGGATATCCATCACGGGCGGCCACGGCCACGGCACGCTGGGCGCGCTGGAGATCGACGGCCCCTGGGAGATGCGCAAGGCCGTGCGCCAGAACCTGAAATTCGGGGCCGACCAGATCAAGCTCATGGTCACCGGCGGCATCATGACCGAGGGGGAGACCATGGAGGAGTCCCAGTTCACGCTGGAGGAGATCGAGGCGGCCACCGAAGTCGCGCACGCCAAGGACAAGCGGGTGGCCGTGCACACCTGGGGGCTCGGCGGGGTCAAGACGGCGCTGCGCGGCGGCGCCGACACCATCGAACACGGTTTTCTCGACGATGAAGCGGTTGCCATGATCCTGGAACGCGATGCCTTCTACGTTCCGACCATCAGTTGTACCCAGGACGACGAATGGATCGACTCGTTGCCGGATTTCCAGATAAGGAAGGCCCGCGGCGCGGCGGCCCAGCACCGGGAGAGCGTGCGGAAAGCCATGCGCGCCGGTGTCAAGATCGCCTGCGGCAGCGATTCGAGTCCCATCGCGGAATTCAACAAGCGGGAACTCGAATGCATGGTCAAGGTGGGCATGCCCGAAATGGACGCCCTGATCGCGGCGACCCGGACATCCGCCGACCTCTGTGAGCTCGCCGGCGACCTGGGCACCATCGAAGCCGGCAAGCTGGCGGACCTGGCGGTGCTGGGGAGCGACCCGCTGGCCGACATCTCCGCCGTTCGCGACGTTCGGCTGGTGATGAAGGACGGCCGCCTCGTCAATCTCGGGCCCAACGAAGGCGTGGAAGACTTCTTTGACCTGTACTTCTGAGCACCACCCGCAACCCGAGCCGCCAGCGGCTCAATGATCGGATCAGCCATGAACAACCTCAAAACGACAATCCTGCCTGTTCTTCTGCTTGCTTGTTGCGCCCTGACGAGTCCCCCCATTGCCGCTGCCGGCGACAGTTATGACGATCTGGTCGACCTGTTCTTTGAATTCCGCGAATTCCAGCAGGCGAGAATCAACGGGGGCATTCCGGACTACAGCAAAGCCGCGATGGCAGACCAGTACCGGGGCCTCAAGGTGTTTCAGACGGAACTGGCGGCAATCGACACGACGGGTTGGCCGGTGTGGCAACAGGTGGATCATCACCTGGTCCGCGCGGAAATGAACGCGCTCGAGTTCCACCACAGGGAGCACAGGCCCTGGTCCCGCGATCCCGGTTTCTACTCCATGTTCGAGGGCGATGCCGGCGCGAGCATCAACGCGCCCGATTTCTTCGGGCCCGTCTACGACCTGTTCGGCTTTTCCGACGACGGTCCGGACCCGTCCGACGATGCGGACAGGCCCCTGTCACTTGCGGCCGATCAGCAGAAGGCGTTGCGCCGAACGCTCGAAGGCATACCGGGAATCTACGCACAGGCGCGGGAGAACCTGAGCGAACCGGTGGCCGACTACGCGGAATTTGCCGTGCGCAACTTCATCGAGGAGCGTCAGTTGTTCGAAGAAGCCGCCGAAATGCTGGCGGCAGGCTATCCCGATCTCGCAGACGCTGCCCGGCGCGCCGCCGCGTCCGTCGAGGAATATCGCCAGTGGATTCAGGCCAACAAGGCCGACATGGCGCCCAATGCCGGCCTCGGCAAGGACAACTACGACTGGTGGATGCGCAATGTCCAGCTCTCGCCCTGGGGGTGGGAGGAAACCAACCAGATCATCGAGCGGGAGTACGACCGCATCATCACCTTCCTGAAGCTCGAGGAAAACAGGAACAGGCGCCTGCCGCCCCTGAAGGTGTCGATGTCCGAGAAATCCTGGCACGAAAGCATGCGCGAAGCCTTGCACCGGGTGGTCGATTTCCTGCGCGACGAGGAGTTGATGACCGTCGACGACTGGGTGAACCCGGCCGATTACTACGCGCACGGCGGCCGGGGGGCCACCGGCGAACTCGACGACTCGGTGGCCGATTGGCTGCTTCCGGAGAACTCGAGCATCGATACCAAGGTGCGCCAGCGCGAGATCCTGCCGGGGGAGGCCCACGAGTACATCGGCCACATGCTCGACTACCAGCGCCAGGAACGTCTGACCCGGAGCCCGATACGCAGCGCCGGGCGGCGTTTCAACATGGGCTCGATGCGCCTGGAAGGCTGGGCGGTCGCGCTCGAGGAACTGCTCATGCAGGCGGGCGTTCTCGACGGGCGGCCGCGCAACGGAAGGGAGATGGAGTACCTGATGAACGCCTCCCACATGAGCCTTGGCATCCCGGACCTGAAGATGCACGCCAACGAGATCGACCTCACCGAGGCCCGTCACCTCTGCGCGCAGATCATGCCGCGGGGATGGTCGCGCCCGGACGAGCGCATGGTCTGGTTCGAAATGCAGTCGAACCTGCGCAACCCCGGCGGTTTCCACAGCAGCAACGTCGTCGCCGGCAAGGCCTACTTCATGAAGCTGTTCCGGGAGCAGGCCCAGGCGCTGGGCGACGACTTCGTGATCCGTGACTTCATCGACGAATTCCTGTCATCGGGCACGATCCCCATGTCGCTGATTCGCTGGGAGATGACAGGCAACCGCGACGACGTCGTGCTGGAGACGGAGCCGCTTTAGGAGCGGGACCATCGATTCAGTTGCTCAGACTGCTTCTGCGGGCCTGAGACCCCCGCGATTGTCGTGGAGAGCTTAAAGCGCAATCAGGGTGTCGCTGCACCGGCCCCGCGAGCCGGCGTGCGGCGAGGTTGTCGAATGCCAGGTCCTCTTCGACATCGGAACGGTCGGCCGCAAGCCAGGCCAGTATCCGGTTGGGGTCGGACGGCGTGCGCGGACGCCATGGGCGCATCTTCCGCAAGCCGCCCGGCCGGTTCAGGCGGTCGACCATGCCGCTCAGCGGCCGGGACGCGTGCGGCACCAACCACTCGCCGGTGTTTCCCGCCTTGTGCGCCCCTGCTCTCGATTGAATACAATATTCGATTTTGGGGCATTGCGATCGTCGGTCGAATCCAGCGGGACTATTGCTGCGGATTGCTGGTGACGTGTGCGCTGTTCGTCACCTGTCTTGGCTGCGCGCCCGCTGGCGAACGCTCTCACCTGGTGCTGCTCACCGAGGGGATTGCGCCGACAATGGATCCGGTGATGGCCACCGACAGCCGGGTGGACAACCTGGCCATCAACCTGTACAGCGCGCTCGTTCAGTACAGGCCGGGCACCACCGAAGTGCGTATGGACCTGGCCGCTTCCTACGAGGTGTCCGAAGACGCGCGCCGCTATGTCTTCGAGGTGCGCGAGAACGCACGCTTTCACGACGGCAAGCCGGTGCTTGCCGAAGACGTCAAGTTTTCGATCGACCGGATGCTGACCTTGCGGATCGGGGTCTGGCGCTATCTCACGCCGGTCAGTGGCGCTGAAGTTCTCGATACGCGCCGTGTCGCCATCGACCTGCACGAGCCGTTCGCCGGATTTCTGGGAGCCATGACACGGCTCTATATCGCCAACGCCGATCTCATCCGCGCCAATGAATACGAAGGGGACCTGGGCCAGCGCTGGTTGCAGAACCACACGGCCGGCGCCGGGCCCTACCGCCTGGTCTCGTTTCAGCCCGAGCAGCAGGTCACTGTGGAGCGGAACCCCGGCTATCACCTGGGCTGGGGGCCGCGGCATGTGGATCGCGCCGTGTTTCGCGTGATCCGCGAGGAGGTGGCCCGCCGCATCGCGCTGGTCACCGGCGATGCCGACTGGATCTTCGTCTCGAGCGCCGACACCCTGCAGGCTCTGGCCGGGGAGCCGGGCGTCCGGGTGAACCGGGACCTGACCCTCAACCAGTTGTATTTCGCCTTCAACACCCAAAGCGAACATCTCGGCGACGCCCGCGTGCGGCGCGCGCTGGCGCTCGCCTACGACTACGAGGGCCACATCGAGCATCTCATGGGCGGCAACGCCGCGCAGGCGCACGGGGTGCTGCCCGCGGGAGCCGAATGCGCCAGCCCCGATGCGCCACGGCCGCGTACGGATCTCGACGCGGCGCGCCGGCTCGTGGCCAGCGCCGGCATCCGGCCGGGCGAGGTGGAGCTGACCATGGCGTTCGAGGGCACCACGGGCGAGACACCGTTCTTCGAGATCATGCGCGCCGGTGCGGCACAACTCGGCATCAGGCTGAACGCGGTGGACATCGAGTGGGACGCCAAGGTGGAGAACTACACCCGTCTCGAGACCTCCACCGACATGGGCACCATCTGGATCTTCGCCCCAGGTCCGGAAGCGCACCACTACATGCATTCGCTCGTGCACTCGAGCCAGGCCGGCGACGGCGGCGACAACTTTGCGTGGTACGAGAATGCAGCCATGGACGAACTGTTGGACACCGCCGCCGCCGAACTCGACGGGGAACGCCGCTGCGAACTGTACCGCGAGGCCGAGGCGCTGTGGCTCGAGGAAATGCCGTTCGCCGTGGGCGTGACCATGGTGGGGCTGTCGGCGCAACGCGACGACCTGCACGGCTCCGCGGTGAGCCTCGGCCACCCGCTGACGCAGAACCTCTACGCCATGTGGAAGGAATGATGGGGCCGTTCGTCGCACGCCGCCTGCTGCAGATGGTGCCGGTGCTGCTCGGCGTCAGCATTCTCACCTTCGCGCTGACCAATCTGCTGCCCGGCGACCCCGCCCGTGCCGCCGCGGGCCGGCACGCGAACGCCGAGCAGCTCGAGGCGGTGCGCGACCGGCTCGGGCTCGACCGCCCGTTGCCGGTGCAATACGCGATGTACATGGGCCGGTTGCTCCAGGGCGATCTGGGGACGTCGCTTACCTCCAAGCAGGCGGTGGCCGAAGAGCTTCGCCTGTTTTTCCCGGCAACCCTGGAACTGCTGCTGGCGACGATGGTGATCGCCGTCAGTGTGGGCATCCCGCTCGGCGTATTCACGGCGACGCGGCGCGGCAGTTGGGCCGATCGCGCCTTTCTCGGGTTTTCCTATTTCGGGGTGGGCATGCCGGTGTTCTTCATGGCGCTGCTGCTGCAGATCGTCTTCGCCGGGTGGCTGCGCGTGCTGCCGATCGCCGGGCGCCTCGGCCTGGAGACCGTTCCGCCGCCCACTTTCACGGGCATGTACACGGTCGATGCCCTGCTGGTGGGCCAGTGGACGACGCTCCTCGACGCACTCCGTCATCTCCTGCTGCCCGCCCTGACCCTGGCGATGGCGGGTACTTCCGAGGTGGCCCGCATCACGCGCCGGTCGATGCTGCAGGCGCTGGACCAGGAGTATGTACGCACCGCGCGGGCGAAAGGGTTCCCCGAACGCACCGTGTGGCTGCGCCATGCCCTGCCCAACGCGTTGCTGCCGACAACCACCGTGATCGGGTTGCAGGTCGCCTTCCTGCTCGGCGGCACCGTGCTGATCGAGAACCTGTTCTCCTGGGGCGGTCTCGGCACTTACGCCTGGACCGGCATCTTCCGCATGGACATTCCTGTGATCATGGGGATCACGCTGATCGCCACCACCGTCTACCTGATCGTCAATCTCGGCGTCGATCTCGTCTATGCGCGACTCGACCCGCGAATACGATATGAATAGCGCGCTCCCTCTTTATGCCGCCCACGACGGCAACGCCCACGACGGCAACGCCCACGACGGCAACGCCCACGACGGCAACGCGGTCCAGGCGCGCCTCGACCCGGGAGCCCGTTGTGCGTAGCGCAGCGTTCTGGATGCACGACCGCCGGCTCGTCGCCGGCATTCTCATCGTCGGGCTGTTCGCGGCCATGGCCGCGGCGCCGTGGCTCTTCACCAGCCTCGACCCGGCGGTGCTGAATCTCGAAGGCCGCCTGACGCCGCCTTCGCCGGGCCACTGGCTCGGCACCGACTCCACCGGCAACGACGTGTACACGCGCATCGTCTACGGTTCGCGCACGACTCTGGGCACCGTGATCGCCGTGCTGGCGATCGCCAGCCTCCTGGGAATCGCCGTTGGATCCATTTCCGGTTCTATCGGCGGCTGGCTGGACAACCTGCTGATGCGCACCACCGACGTGTTCCTGGCGTTTCCGCCCCTGATCCTGGCGCTGGCGATCAACGCGGTGCTCGGCCGGGGCCTGCGCCAGACGGTGTTCGCGGTCGCGCTGCTCTGGTGGCCCGCGTACGCCCGGCTGGTGCGCGGGCAGATCCTCGCCGTGCGCCGCCAGGAATTCGTCGAGTCGGCGCGGGTGATCGGGGCCAGCCGGTTCCGTATCATCCGGCACATGCTGCCGAACGTAATCGATCCGGTCATCGTGCGCCTGTCGCTCGATGCCGGCTTCGTGGCGCTAACCGCGGCGTCGCTGAGCTATCTTGGCCTCGGGGCACAGCCGCCCACGCCCGAATGGGGGCGCATGGTCGCGGAGGGGCAGATGTTCCTGCTCGACCAATGGTGGGTGGCGGCGTTTCCGGGGGTCGTTCTTTTTATTCTGGTTGTCGGCTTCAACCTGATCGGCGAGGCTGTCGGCGACCGTCAAGACCTGCAAACACGGGGCTCGACCGCTACCGTGGCGAGCCCCGCCAAGGAGAAATGATGGAACCCATACGCATCTGTGCAACTATCCCCGTACGCAACGGGCTCAAGGCCTGGGGCGACGTGCATCGCGAGCTGCTCGCGCCGCTGCAGCGGCCGGGACTCGAGATCGTCCTGTGGGACCTGCCCGACGCCCCGATCGAGGCCATCGGCAATGCCTACGACTGCGAATTGGTGGCCATGCCTCACCTACGCGCAGCCAAGCGCGCCGAGGAGGAAGGCTTTCACGCGGTTGCCATGGGATGCCTCGACGAACCGGGCGTGCAGGCCGCGAAAGAGGCGCTCGCCATTCCGGTAACCGGCGAATCGGAGGCGTCGATGCACTTCGCCTCCATGGTCGGCCGGCGCTTCACGTTCCTGCTGCCGGGCGAGACGAGCGGCAACCAGCGCGGCGGTTACGGCACGCGCTGCATCGAGGACGTGGCGCGCATGTACGGCTTTGCCGACAAGCTCGCCTCGGTGCGCACGGTGAGCGGCAAGACGCTGGAGTTCGCCGCGCGCGACGACAGCCTGCCCGAGGCGATGATCGAGCAGGCGCGGCTCGCAATGCAGGAGGACGGCGCCGATGCCATTATCGGCTATGGCAGCCTCGACGTTATCGGCCGCCTGCAGCGCGAGTTGCCGATCCCGGTGATCGACCCCGTTCAGGCATCGGCAATGATGGCCGAGAGCCTGGCGCGGCTGTCGATTGCGCAAAGCGTTCGGGCGCACCCGAGGCCGGGCAACGTGGATATCGAGAATTGATGGCAAGTTCCAACCAACCAGCAACCAACCAGTGACAACCAAACCTGCAGATCCTGCAAACAAGGAGTGAAAACATGAAATCGAGAGAATTCTGGGACGAATTCGCGGATGTAACCGTCAGGCGCCTGGTGGAGCCGGATGCCGGCGACCCGCTGCTGATACTCGCCGATGCGAACAGCGACCTGAACCTGGCGCACGCACTGCGGGCGGCGGGGGTGCGCTCCGGCGCCGACACGCAGCTCATCGTCAAGCCCCACGCCAGGGCGGGCGAGGCGATGCAGACCGGGCCCATCCTCTCGGCGTCGATCAAGGCGGCCAAGTACATCGTCTCGATCATCGACGACGGCATCGATGCCTCGCAGGCCATGCTCGACGCCAAGGAGGGGGGCACGAGCATTCTCTACACCGAGCCCACGGGTGTGGAAGACTACGTCGTTCGGGCGCTCCTGAACGTCGATGTCGGAAAGATGAACCGCATCGGCGAGCGCGTCTGCGAGCTCTGGGAGAACACCGATATCTGCCGGGTCACCTCGCCCCAGGGAACGGACGTCAGCTTCCGGTTGAAGCCCCGCAAGTGCGAGTTCGGCAACGGCATGCTGGACCAACCCGGCAAGGACGACTTCTACCCCGGCATGCAGGTCAACATCGCGCCGGTGGAGGAGACCATCAACGGCGTGATCGTCATCGATGCGTCCGACAGCGTTCAGGGCGTGGTGCACGAACCCTACAGTTTCACCATGGAAAACGGCGTTATCGCCAAGGTCGAGGGCGGCTCCGAGGCGGATGTCATGCGCGCCTGGCTGGCCGGCTGCAACGACTCGATCATCTACAAGCTCTGCCACTTCAGCCTGGGGCTGAACCCGGAGGCGGGCATCTCGGGCCGGATGATCGAGGACGAGCGCAAGTTCGGCGCCATCGACTTCGGCTTCGGCTACCAGAACCCGATCCTCGGCGGCACGGTGGGCATGGGCGACTACCACGTGGACATCATGCTGGCCGGGCCGACGGTGATCCTCGACGGCGAGGTGCTGTGCAGCGCCAACGAGTTCAACACCGGGATGCTGGGTTTTGAAACCTGACGAGGCGAGTCCCGAGCCCGACGGGAAAACTGTGGCCGAGTGGGAGCTTGACTCGTTTGGGAACCTTGTCACCGAACAAGAGGTTTAGCAACGGGCCGTGAACGGCCAGGCCCGCTGCGCCGGCAATGCGCCGCTTCTGGACGTGCGCGATCTGCATGTCGGGTTTGATACGGCGGAGGGGCATGTGCGGGCGGTCGACGGTGTGAGCCTTGCGGTGCACGCCGGCGAGGCGCTCGGCATCGTCGGCGAGTCGGGTTCGGGCAAGAGCGTGACAGCGCTCGCGCTCATGGGTTTGTTGCCTGTACCGCCCGCCCGCGTTCGTGCGGAGCGCATTCGACTTGGCGCCACCGACCTGCTTGGTCTGGATTCGGACGGGATGGTCAGCGTTCGCGGACGGCGGGTCGGCTTCGTCTTTCAGGACCCGCTCGCAGCCCTCAACCCGGTGATGCGCGTCGGTCGCCAGATCGGTGAGGTGATCGAGTTCCATGGCGGTGCTTCGCGAAAAGACGCGGAGCGCGCGGCGATCGATTGGCTCGCGCATGTCGGCATACCCGCACCGGCCGAGATATCGAGCGCGTACCCGCACCAGCTCTCGGGCGGCATGCGGCAGCGGGCCATGATCGCCATGGCGCTCGCGGGTGAACCCGAGCTGCTGATCGCCGACGAGCCGACCACCGCGCTCGATGTGACGGTGCAGGCGCAGATCGTCGCCCTCATCCGGCAACTCTGCGACGAGCTGGGCATGGCGCTGATCTGGATCAGCCATGACTTCGGCGTCGTCGCCGGCATAGCCGATCGGGTCGCGGTGATGCGTTCGGGCAGGGTCGTGGAGACGGCGCCGGCGGGCCAACTGTACGCCTCCCCGCGGGAGCCCTATACGCGGGAGCTTGTAGCGCTTGCGCGGTCGAATGCGGTGGGAGTCGCTGGCCGCGCATGAATGCACCCACCTCCGCCGAGGCGCCTCTGGTCGAGGTATCGGACCTGCGGGTTCACTTCGCAGGCCGCGGCGGTTCAATGTTCGAGCGCCGCCCCGGCATCGTACGGGCCGTCGACGGCGTTTCCCTGACGGTCGGCCGCGGCAAAACGCTCGGCCTCGTCGGCGAGAGCGGTTGCGGCAAGAGCACGCTCGGGCGCGCGCTCCTGCGGCTCGTGCCGACAACCTCGGGCTCCATCCGCTTCGACGGCGTCGACATAACCAAGCTTGGCGAGGGCCCGCTGCGCGCCCTGCGCCCGCGCATGCAACTGGTTTTCCAGGATGCCGGGTCGGCGCTCAACCCGCGCTGGCGGGTGCGCCGGCTCGTGGCCGAGCCCCTGGAAATCCATCGGGGAGTCGCAGGCCGCGAGCTGCGCACCCGGGTCGATCGGCTGTTCGAGACCGTGGGCCTCGACCCGGCGCTCGGCTCGCGCCTGCCGCGCCAGTTGTCCGGCGGCCAGCGCCAGCGCGTCGGCATCGCCCGCGCCCTGGCTCTGGAGCCCGACCTGTTGATCTGCGACGAGCCCACCTCGGCACTCGATGTGTCTGTACAGGCACAGATCATCGACCTGCTGCGCGACCTCCAGGCGCGCCTGGGGCTTTCCTACCTGTTCATCGCCCACGACCTGGGCGCCGTGCGCCGGGTCAGCGATCGTGTGGCGGTCATGTACCTGGGCAAGATCGTCGAGACCGCGACCCGCACCGAGCTGTTCGACAGCCCACGCCATCCCTACACACAAGCGCTTCTAGCCGCTGTGCCCGTGCCCGACCCGAAGCGTGCTCGACAGGGCTTGACCACGACGCTCGAGGGCGAGATGCCGAGCCCGTCCTATCCGCCGACGGGCTGCAATTTCTGCACGCGCTGCCCCGTGAAGCACCGGGTGAAAACGGAACATCGAATCGATTGCCACCGCGTTGAGCCTGAATTGGTACCGATGACGCCGGCCCACGCCATCGCTTGTCACTTGCGGTAGAGGAGAAGTCCGGCTCAGGCTCTGGGACGGAGAACTAGTCGTAAAGCGCAATGCAGCGTACTTCGATGCTCCAGCGATCGGGCGCGTCGGGTGCGGTCGTCGGGTCTTCGAAGGCGGTGTGGAAGCTGAACGTGCAGGGGGCGCCGGGGCTCATCGAGTCGGACCTCTCGCCGTTCGAGCGCGCCAGTCCTCCGGCCGAATCCCACTGCTTGATCAGTACCGCCTCGTCGCGGGTCAGGGCGGAGTAGAAGTACCAGCGATGGCTGTCGGCGTGCTTGGCGAAGTAGTTTTCGCCGACCCGGTCGACATAGTGGATTTCGAAGACGACCAGATCATCTGGATTGACGGTCGCGGCGTCGCAGAGGGCGAGAGGATGCAGCGCGACCGGTTCCGGTGCGATGTTTCGCCAGAGGTTGACGATTGCGAACCGGCCCGCATCGAGCGCGTACGCGACATCCGCCTCGTCGAGCAACGTTTCGCCATCGGATAACCGGGTGCGGTACGTGTCGTTGACGGTGGGCGGGTTTCCCAGGTCGCGCAACCGCTGCGGTCCGCTGGTCAGAGTGTAGTCGGCGTGCGCGAAGTGCACGGGCCGCATCACCGGCTGCCCGCCCTTGATGCGACGCCCGCTTTCGTGACCGGATGCCGACCGGATATTGTGGTCGAAGGCCGCGACCAGACGCGCGCCGCTCGCCTCGCGGACGATGTCCTCACAGTGCGGATAGTAGTGGTGGACGACCTGATCGTGATCGAGAAAGTCGATGCCGGGAGGCGAGAGGGGCCGATGGAGCCGTTCAAAGCCATTGGCATCGAGCTTGGGTCGCCGTGACGCCGCCAGGCCACGCGCGTCCCGTATCGGCATTCTCCGCTCTTCGAAATCGAGGCCCGTGATGTCGCTGTCGGTGCCTTCGTAGTCCCGGTTCAGCCGCACCTTGCCGTTGCGATAGAGCGAGGCCTGGGTCCTCGCCGAGATGTAGTTGAAGGCTCCCGTTCGAAGGGCGTTGGGCGCTGGCATTGTCATACTCATGGGATTGCCTTGAACGGCAATTGTCGCATGCTGAAACTACGGTTCGCGCAAATTTCGTTCGGCACGGCCGACCGTACACAAGAGGAGAAGACCGGGCCGTGACCGAGGGGCTGCGCGGCGAAACGCCATGTGATGGCTGGGTGACAGTATTTCGTCGCCTTTGATGCGGCATGCCATGTGCAAAAACACCCTGATATACGTTTATACATATCTTTATGTATAATTGATATATTTATATATATCATTTCTAGGCAATCCACCATGGAACCTGCAGCAGCCATCCAAGTCTCGTCCTGGCCCGCCGCACTGCGCGACGCGCGTCGTCGGTCGCGAATGTCCCAGCGCGCACTGTCTTCCCGAATCGGCTTGCCGCAGGGACACGTCTCCCGTATCGAGAACGGCGCCGTAGACCCAAGGCTGTCCAGCGCTACGAAGATCGCCCGAACGCTGGGGTTTGAGCCCATGCTGATCCCACGCCGGGCAATGCCCGTCGTCCTCGGCCTCCTGCGGGGGTTGGAACCGGGCGCCGCCGAGCGCCCCCTGTCTGCGATCGAACTTCTTGTCGGCGACGGTGATGCCCAGGAAGACGACGAATGATCGTCGATGAACTGCACGTGCGTCTCGGCGACCTCACCGTCGGAACCCTCGCGCACCTCTCCGGTGACCGTACCACGCTCATCTTCGATGCCGACTACGTCCGCATGCCCGTCCGTCCCACCCTCGGGCTGTCCTTTCTGAATCCCCAGGGAGGCATCCTCGAGGAACAGCGCATCACCACGACGGCCGCCCCACCCTACTTCGCCAACCTGCTCCCGGAAGGCCGTCTCCGCGACTACCTGGCCGAGCGCGCCGGCGTCAACAAGACCCGAGACTATCCCCTGCTGCGCCTGACCGGCGGCGATCTGCCGGGGGCGGTGCGACTCACCCCGGCACGGGATTCGCCCGACGACCTGGATGCCGACGCGCCCCGCGGTCCGGACGACTCCCCTGCGCTTCGCTTCTCCCTCGCCGGCGTGCAACTGAAATTCTCGGCGGTGATGGAAACCAGCGGCGGCCTGACGATCCCCGCCCAGGGCGCCGGCGGCGACTGGATCATCAAGTTACCGTCAGCAGCCTACCCGGGGATTCCCGAGAACGAATACTCCCTGATGTCGATCGCCGGCACTATCGGCATTGAGGTGCCCGAGGTCCGGCTGGTGCCGATGCGAAACATCCGCGGCCTCCCGGCTGCCGCCGCAGACTCGTCCCTCGCCAACGCTAACGCGCTCGCGATACGCCGATTCGACCGTGATCAAGGGCTCAGAATCCACACCGAGGATTTCGCGCAGGTGTTCGGCCAGTACCCCGATGCAAAGTACAGGAAATTCAGCTACGGCAACATTGGCCGCGTGCTCGCCATCTACGCCAACGACCGCGCCGTCGACCAGTTCGCCCGAAGGCTCATCTACAGCGCCCTGATCGGAAATGCCGACATGCACCTCAAGAACTGGTCGCTGATCTACCGTGACGGCATCAATGCGGAGATCTCCCCGGCTTACGACATGCTGTCCACTATCGCCCACGTCAGCGACCCGAACATGGGATTGCGGCTAGGCAGGACGAAGCGTTGGGACGCCCTGGCCCTGGACGACTTCCGCCGAATGGCGGATTACATGGGGGTCGACTCCGCTGCCATGCTCAATCCGGTCAAGGAAACCATCGAGAGCTTCCGGTCCATCTGGGAGGGCCTGGCCAGGGATTTGCCCGTGTCTCAACAGGTTTCCGAAGCGATCAAGGGGCAATTGGAGACCGTCCCGGCGAGTTCTCCATGATCTTGCCAAAATCAGGGAGCGTCTTTGCCCGGGTTCCCAAAGCTCCATCGCGTTTCCTTCGGGATCGTGGATGCGGGCCAGCGCCGTTCAAGGCCTGATATAAGCGGTCTTCACCGTCGTATAGAACTCCGCCGCATAGCTGCCCTGTTCGCGCGCGCCGTAGCTCGATGCCTTGGTGCCGCCGAACGGGACGTGGTAGTCGACGCCGGCGGTCGGCAGGTTGACCATGACCATGCCGGCGCGGCTCCCTTGCTTGAAGCGGTTGGCGGCAGCCATGGAACGGGTGCAGACGCCGGCCGAGAGCCCGAATTCCGTGTCGTTGGCGATGGCCACGGCTTCGTCCTGGTCCTGGGCTCGAATCACTGTGGCCACCGGCCCGAAGATTTCCTCCCGGTTGATGCGCATGGCGTTGTCGGTATCGACGAACAGCGCCGGCGACAGGTAGAAACCGGGCGTCTTCCCCTCGACGGGGTCCCCGCCGACAGCGAGGGTTGCGCCTTCCGACTTGCCGATACCGATGTAGTCGACATCCTGATTCAGTTGAGCCTGGTCCACCACCGGCCCGATCTGCGTCGATTCGTCCATGGCATCGCCCACCCGCAGCGAGCCGGTGGCTTCGATCATCGCGTCCACGAACCGGTCGTGGATGCCGGCTTCGATGATCAGGCGCGAAGAGGCCGTGCAGCGCTGGCCGGTGGAATAGAAGGCGCCGTTGACAGCGCAGTCGACGGCGATATCGAGATCGGCGTCGTTGAATACAACCAGCGGGTTCTTGCCGCCCATCTCCAGTTGGAATTTGGCGCCTCTTGCGCTACAGGCGGTAGCGACCCGGTGCCCGGTCTCCACAGACCCGGTAAAGCTCACCGCCGCGATCCGGCGGTCTTCTAAAAGCGCGTTGCCGACGACGCTGCCCGGGCCGAGGACCAGGTTGAAGACGCCGGCCGGCAGGCCGGAGCGGCCGATGATGTCGGCAAGCGCCCAGGCGCTTCCGGGGACCAGGCTCGCGGGCTTGAAGACCACGCAGTTTCCATAGGCCAGGGCCGGTGCGATCTTCCAGGCCGGAATGGCGATGGGGAAATTCCAGGGGGTGACGATGCCGACCACGCCGACCGGCTCCCGGGTGATCTCCACATTGATGCCCGGCCGCACCGACGGCACCACATCGCCGGTGAGGCGCAGGGTCTCGCCGGCGAAGAACTTGAATATCTGGCCGGCGCGGGCGACTTCGCCGATTCCCTCCGGCAGCGTCTTGCCTTCTTCCCGGGCGAGGAGCCGGCCGAGCTCCTCCTTTCTCGCGAGGATTTCGGTGGCGATGCCGTCGAGCGCGTCGAAGCGCTGCTGGATGCCGCTCGTCGACCACCCGGAAAACGCCTCGGTGGCGGCGGCAATGGCGGTTTCGGTATCGGACTCGTCCGCCAGGGCGTATTCGCCGATGGATTCATCCGTGTTCGATGGATTGATGTTGGGACTGGTGCGGGACGATGCGCGCCATTCCCCCGCGATGAAATTCTGGTGTACCGACATGTCCGCTCCGGTTGCGTCTGTAGAGTTCCGTAGAGTAAAGCCCGGCCTTCCCGTCGAAGGCGGTTCGCGAGCGCGGCCCGTTCCCGAACGTCAGGCTCCCGATTGGGATACTGTATACGATTTTAGTATATTGCCGTCAACGATCAGCCACCTGGCGGAGCGATGGCCAGTTATTCCCTGCGCAGCATTCGCACGGTCGATTCCCATACCGAGGGCAACCCGACGCGCGTGATCGTCGGCGGCGTCCCGGTGCCGCCGGGAAACAACCTGTTCGAGCGGCGGGACTGGCTGATGACCCATGCCGACGGCATGCGGCGCATGGTCAACTTCGAACCGCGCGGTTCCGGCCTGATGTGTTCCGTGCTGCTGCTGCCGCCGGACTCTGCCGAGGCGGATTTCGCCGCCGTCATCATGGAGCAGGACGAGTACGTGCCCATGTGCGGCCACTGCATCATCGGCGCCGCGACCACGGTGGTCGCCCAGGGTATGGTTCCGGTCCGGGAACCGGTCACCACCGTTCGCTTCGACACCCCTGCCGGGCCGGTGGCCTGCGATGTGCAGGTCGCATCGGGCAGTGTGGGCGCCGTCAGTTTCGAGAACGTCGAAAGTTTCCTGCTGGTCGAGCGCGCGCCGCTGGATGTGGACGGATTGGGCCGGATCGAGATCGACGTGGCCTACGGCGGCGACATGTATGCCTTCGTCGATGCCGATGCGATGGGGCTCGACCTGAGTATCCACAACGACGGCGCCCTGATCGATGCCTGGATCAGGATCCGCGGCGCCGTGGGCGAGCAGGTGGAAACCGTCCACCCCGACGACCCGTCCATCAATCGCTGCTACCAGGTGCTCTTCACCTCTTCCGACAGCACGGTGGGAGACTATCGGCAGACCGTACTGGTGCCGCCCGGTACGCTGGACCGTTCCCCCTGCGGTACGGGCACGAGCGCCAGGGTGGCCTTGCTCTACAGCCGCGGCGAGATCGGCCTGGGCGAACCGAAGCGTTTCGAGGGGCCGCTGGGTACCTGTTTTGTGGGGGAAGCGACCAGCGCGGAAGTACGTAACGGCCGCACGTTCATTCGGCCGCGCATTTCCGGCAGGGCCTATATCACCGGCTACCACCAGTTCGTGCTGGACCCGGACGATCCCCTGCCGGAAGGCTACCGCGTGGGCCCGGCGCCCCGCGACCTGTCCGGATAGCGCGGGATTGCGAGGTGGTACGGGTTATGCGGTATGCGTTGGAAACCGGGTATCATCGAAGCTCGCGATATTCCGGTTTCGACAATCTCCTCATTCATTGGTGACAGCCCACAATGTCGAACGTAAACCAGATCACGCGCAAAACCGTCACATCGTCGGTGGTCGACGTTCTGCGCGAGAAAATCATCTCCCACGAGATCGAAGGGGGTACGCCGCTACGCCAGGATGCCCTGGCGGCCGAACTCAACGTGAGCCGCATCCCGGTGCGGGAAGCCCTTCTGCAACTGGAGGCCGAAGGGCTGGTGGAATTCGCTCCCCATCGTGGCGCTGTCGCGACAAGGATATCCCTCGAGGAAGTCAACGAACTGTTCGGGCTGCGTGCGATTCTCGAGTGCGA
The DNA here is from genome assembly GCA_028821125.1 of Gammaproteobacteria bacterium. GTDB lineage: Bacteria > Pseudomonadota > Gammaproteobacteria > Pseudomonadales > Azotimanducaceae > Azophilus. Next base: position 19,398 of record JAPPHD010000100.1, on the reverse strand, counting down.
TGTACTGGGCTATGCGCTCGCCAGGATCACCGACGAAGACCTCGACAAGTCGCAGTTGATCCTCAAGGAATTCGATGAACTGCTGAAACCCGGCGCCGACAAGCACCCCTGGGGTGCACTGAACTGGAAGTTCCACCGAAGCCTTTACCAGCCCTCGGGCAGAAAGCGGACCCTGGGCCTGATCAGCCAGTTGCATACCAACTGCGACCGCTACCTGCGCATGCAGATCCAGTTGATTGCCGACTATCCCAGGGCGGAACACGAACATCACGAACTGCTGCGCCTGTGCCGGGTGCGGGACAAGCGCCGCGCGAGAAAGTGCCTCAGGGAACACATTCTGACCACCGGCAAGGAACTTGTGCGGGCGTTGAAAAACGTTGCCTGAGTTGGCAATGACGGTCTCCTGCGCGGGCCGGCGCAGATCTTCCCCGGCACTCCATGCCTGGCCGGCCGATGAAGACCGTTCGGAATTGCGGCGGTTGACCGGGACGCCGGGTGCGACCGCGTATCCCGGGTGGTCGCCGGATGGCGGTGTAGTCGCATGAATCCCGGGTCCGCTCCACGGTAACGCTTTCAGGAAATGGCAGAACAGCGACCGATCAAATCGGACCTCAGCAGAATCGTCCGCACCGTGGATTCCCACACGGAAGGCAATCCCACGCGGGTGATCGTGGGTGGCGTACCGGTGCCTCCCGGCGACTCTCTCCTGGAAAAGCAGCGCTGGCTGGCCGAGCACGACGATGCCCTGCGCAAACTGCTCTGTTTCGAGCCGCGCGGCGGCGGCTTGATGTGTTCGGTGCTGCTCATGCCGTCGCTGGACGAGGAATCGGATTTCTCCGTGATCATCATGGAACAGGATGCCTACGTGCCCATGAGCGGCCATTGCATCATCGGCACGGCAACCACGGTGGTGGAAGCCGGCCTGGTGCCCCGGGAATCACCGGTGACCGTCGTCCGGTTCCACACCCCGGCGGGGCGGGTGGCCTGTTACGTCGACTGGGACGGCCAGCGGGCCCGCTCGGTCACCTTCGACAATGTGGACAGCTTCCTGCACGAGAGCGGCGTGCCCGTGGAGGTGAGGGGCCTCGGCCGGCTTGCCGTCGATATCGCCTATGGCGGCGACTACTACGCCATTGTCGATGCCGATGCGCTCGATCTCGAACTGCGGCCCGACCGGGATGCGGAGTTGATCGCCGCATACGTTGCCATCCGCGAGGCCGTCGCGGAGCAACTCGACATCGTCCACCCGGAGCAGCCCCACATCGATCGGTGTTACCAGGTCCAGTTCGTTTCGCGAAAAACCGGCAGCGGCGATTACAAGCAGACGATCCTGTCGCCTCCGGGCGCCATCGACCGTTCCCCCTGTGGTACGGGCACCAGCGCCCGGCTCGCCTGCCTCTACACCAGGGGCGAAATCGCGCTGGAGGAAGCAAAGCGGTTCGAAGGCGTGCTCGGCACCTGCTTCACCGGCCAGGTGACCCGGGCGGAAACCAGGAACGGCATGACCTATGTGACCCCGCGGGTGACCGGAAGCGCCTACATAACGGGTTATCACCACTTCGTGCTTTACGAAAGCGACCCGTTCCCGACGGGGTTCCGGCTTGGGCCCGCTCCCGGTGACAGACCCAACTAGACGAGATGGCCCGGGCTGGCGATGAAAAAACCGCAACAACTCCAGGCCGCCCCCGGTGGGCTGGGTTCGGCGATTTGGGCGTCGTCGAACCTGATCAGGGCCCGGGTTGCCGGATTTCCATCGTACAACTGGCCGAAAAGACGCCCTCAATGAACGGATTCAGGAGAAACCCATGCTCAGGCTCTCATGGATACGCGCCTTTCCCCTTGGCCTTGCCGGCTTGCTGATGGCCGGTTGCGGCATCCAGGCATCGGATTCCGGGCCCATCGCCCGGCCGGATGGGGAATACGGCTTCCGGCTGGAAAAAAGCCGCATGGTGCCGATGCGGGACGGCGTGCGCCTTGCGGCCGACATCTACTTTCCCGACGTGGAGGGCGGGAAACTGCCCACGGTGCTGATCCGCACCCCCTACAACAAGAACCGGCTCAGGGACGAAGCCGACGGCGATGCGCACATGTTCGCCTCGCACGGCTTCGTCGTCGTCGCCCAGGACAGCCGCGGCAAGTTCGAATCCGAGGGCATCTTCTCGCCGCCCGCCGGCAAGGAGGCGGAGGACGGCTACGACACGGTGGGGTGGATCGCCGCGCAACCCTGGTCCAACGGCAAGGTGGGCATGCACGGCTGCTCCTATCCCGCGGAAGTGCAGGCGGCGACGGCCCCGCTGAAGCACCCGAACCTCACCACCATGATCCCGCGCAACGGCCCCATGATCGGCGCCGCCAACGGCCGCTACCGGTACTGGTCCGGTTTCAAGGGCGGGGTGCTCGACTTCGCGGCGTCGCTGCCCTGGTATTTCGAGACCGGCGTGAAGTACTCGTTCAAACCACCGGCAGGCATTCCGGAGGACGAACTTGCCAGGATCAGGGAGTTTTACGATCCGACCCCGTCGAAGCTGGCCGAACCCGACTGGGAGAAGCTCGTCTGGACCCTTCCTCTGGTGGATATCATGAACAAGGCTGGGGCGCTGCCGAACGACTTCCTGGAACTGGTCACGCGTGATTTCGGCGACCCCTGGTGGCACGACACCATGGGGTACTACGACGGCACGGAGACGATCTCGGTGCCGGCGCTGCACGTGAGTTCCTGGTACGACATCAGCGTTGACGAGAGCATCTTCGAATTCAACTATTTCCGCGAGAACGCGACCACCGATGCCGCGGCGAACGGCCAGTTCCTGATCCTGGCGCCGTCAACCCACTGCCGTTACGAGGAGGCCACGGCAAGAACCCTGGTCGGCGACCGCGACATCGGCGATGCGCGCCTGGACTACTACGGCATCTACCTGGCCTGGTTCGACTACTGGCTCAAGGGCATCGACAACGGGGTAGTGGACGGGCCCAAGGTCCGCTACTACACCATGGGGCGCAACGAGTGGCGTTCCGCGGAAGTCTGGCCGCTACCCGAAGTGGAATACACGAACTATTACCTGCGCAGCGGCGGCAATGCCAACAGCCGATACGGCGACGGCCGGCTGTCGACGGAACCGCCCGGCGATGAACCCGTGGACTCCTTCGTCTACGACCCGGCAAATCCGGTGCCGTCCACGGGCGGCCCGCGCGGCACGGACTGGGGCACCAAGGCGGGCGCGGTCGATCAGGGCCGGGTGGAAGTTCGCGGCGATGTGCTGGTCTATTCCACGCCGCCCCTCGAGACAGGCATTGAGCTGACGGGGCCGATCACCGCGGTACTTTACGTGTCTTCGTCGGCGAAGGATACGGATTTCACCGTCAAGCTCGTGGATGTCTACCCGGACGGCACCGCCTACAACGTCCAGGGTTCGGTACTGCGCGCCCGCTACCGGGAGGGATTCACCAGGAAAGTGTGGATGGAGCCGGACGGGGTCTACGAGTTGCGCATCGACCTCGATGCGACCAGCAACTATTTCGCCCCGGGGCACCGGATACGGCTGCAGGTATCGAGCAGCGACTTCCCGCTCTACGAGCGCAACCTGAACACCGGGGGCAACAACTATGACGAAGTGGAATGGGTGATCGCCGAGAACAGCGTCCATCACTCGGCCGAGCATCCGTCACACCTGATCCTGCCGGTGATTCCGGGCGGCGACTGAAGCGTTCCTGGGGGGGTGAAACGTGATTTTTTCGAGGTGGCCGGGCGCGGCGGAGGCGATGAACCCCAAGGGCCGCAGGGCCTTTGCCGCCCGTACCATAAAATTGCCCGATGAGTGACGAACATGAGTAAATCGAGAAACTACGGGCAACTCGCGAAATTCGCGCTCGGCGTGGCCTCCGCGCAGTGGGGCGTCGGGAACATGTCCTATTTCCTGATGCCGCACCTGATCGAGGGGCTGGTATCCGGGGAAATCGGCCTGAGCGAGAAGATGGCCGGGTTGGTGGGCACCATCGAGCTGTTGTGCCTGGCCTTCACCATCATCGTGCTGTCCGCGCATATCGAGCGCATCGACAAGCGCAAGCTCGCCGTCGGGGGAATCGCGCTCGCCGGACTGGGCTACATCGCCTCGTCGTTCTTCGACCAGGTGCCGATGATCGCCGCCTGCCGCGTCTTTGCCGGCATGGGCGCCGGCTGCGCCATGGCCGCGGCCAATGCCATGGTCGCATCCCACGATGAACCGGAACAGGTGTATGCCTGGTCGTTCATCGTCATCACGCCCATTCAGGCACTCACCATCGCGGTGATGCCCTATTTCATCGAACTGGGCGGCCATGCGGGCGCCTACGCCTACCAGGCGCTCAACGCGACGTTTTACCTTGTGGTGGTTTTCTTCCTGTTCCCCAGGGACGAGGCGCCGCCCGAAACCCGTGTCAAGGAGAAGTGGTTCCCGAAGCCCATGGAGATGGTGATGATCGGTGCGTTGTTCGTTTTCCTGGTGGGCGATGCGGGAATCTGGTCGTTCACGGAGCGCGTCGCCGTTTCCATCGGCCTCGACATCAAGACCGTCGGGCTGGTGCTGGGCGTCGGAGTGTTCGCCGTGCCCCTGGGCTCGGCGCTGGCCTCCGCCGTCGGCATGCGTTTCGGGAGGTACCTGCCACTCATTTTCGGGCTGGGCCTGATGTCCACGACCGTCTACATGATTACGCACACGGCCGTGCAGACGGTCTACATGGGTTCGCAGATCTCCTACAACTTCGCCTATGCCTTCGCCCTGCCTTTCGTCTATGGCACGGCAGCGGCGATGGACCCCAAGGGCCGGGTGGTCGTCGCCGCCATGGGCATCGGGCTCATCGGGGGCGCCATCGCCCCGTTCCTGAGCGGCCTGCTCGCGGAGACGACAGGAAGTTACGGCGTGCTGGGTTCCCTGTATGGAATCATCTTCCTGATCGTTCTCGTGCTGACCGCTCTGGCTGCGCGTACGATCAAGCGGGACGATTCCTGAAGGATGCCGATGCGATTGGGGCGGTGAACCCGGCTCTCTACAGGCAGACGCCATGCTACAGGCAGACGCCATGAAGAAGGCGTGGATTCGGTCGTTCGGTGATCCGGATGTCATCGAGCTGATCGAGACCGGGACCCCGGTTCCCAAGCCTGGCGAAGTGCTGGTGAGGGCGACCTCCATCGGCATGAACCGCTCCGACCTGGACTGCCGTCGGGGAATCTACCCCGTTCAGCCGGCGGCGCCATGCGGAATCGGGCACGAGGCCGCTGGCGTCGTCGTGGAAGGGGCGGGCGATTCTATTTTCAAGGCAGGAGACAGGGTCGGCACCCTGCCTGGCTCATCGTTTGTAAAGCTGCACGACTACGGGAGGACCGCGGAATACTTCACTACCAATGCAGACTGGCTGGTCAAGACGCCGGACAGCGTCTCCGACGCCGAAGCCGGCGCCATCTGGGTCAACTACCTGACGGCGTACGGCGCGCTTATCGATGTGGGCAGGCTGCAGCCCGGCGAGGTGATCGTCATCGCAGCCGCCCCGGGCGCCACCGGCCTCGCCGCCATCCAGTTCGCCAAACTGGCCGGCGCACAGGTCATTGCCACGACCCGCTCCGCCCACAAGTGCGAACGGCTGCTGGCTGCCGGCGCCGATTTCACCGTCAACACGAGCACCGAAGATTATGAGGCCCGCGTGCTGGAACTGACGGCAGGCAGGGGCGCGGACTTCATTTTCGACCCGATCGGCGGCCCATTCGTCGCCAGGCACCTCGATGCCGTAGCGCAGAAGGGTAGAGTGCTGCTCTATGGCGTACTCACCTACCCGGAGTTCTGCAGCTTCGACCCCGACGTTCTCATCAACAAGCACATCACATTGCGCGGATACAACGTGGACGACCCTTTTGTAATCGACCGGGCAGCATTGGCAAAGGCTGTCGAGTACATCACCTCCGGCCTGAATGAAGACAGGCTGCGACTGATCATCGACAGCCGGTTCTTGCTCGACGAGGTGGTTGAGGCGCACCGATATGCGGAAAGCGACCGGCAGTTCGGGAAGATTCTGATCAATCCCTGACTACGAGATGATTGAAGGCTCGCGAATCCACAAGGGTTCGCGTTTGAAAGCGCGGGTCATTCGTTGATCGAATTCGAGGCCGCGGAGCGTGTCAGGGCGGGACGCTGTGAATTCCTGGGGTGGGAGGGGCGGCGAATTGCAGGCCCTCCCGGGTGACGACGCCCTTCTCATGCAGGCTGCAGTAGTAGATGTGCCTGCCTTCGCCGTATTCGGGAACCGGGGAATGGACCATGTACTCGACGCCGAGGGTCTGCAGTAGCGGTAGGTTCGTGTCGGCGTGCCATCGGGAACCCATGGGGGAGACCCGCGGTGCGAGTATGCCCTTGCCCACGGCGTGGAGGTCGAGGTGGACCTGGGTCTTGTCCGGGTCCAGGCTCGGGTCGAAGGTGTCCCGGTCGATGTAGGCGTAGCCGGCTTCTTCGAGCTTGCCGATCACCAGTTCGAGGGTCTCCCTGCCGGTGCGGCCGGCCACGATGTTCTCGGCCAGGATCTCACGCACGCGGACCACGTGGTTCCAACTGCGCACGTATTCGGCGGGCGGTTCGGTCTCGCCTTCCCGCAGCAGGTAGTAGGGGGTGCGGCCGATCTGGAACATGTCGCCCAACTGCAGCGGGAAGTCGGCGAAGGCTTCTTCGTCGTGGTCGGCTTCCCGGGTGCTGAACCAGCCGGCGTTGACGTCGCCGAGCGTCGTCTGCCCGGGCACGACGGGGCCGAGGTCGCGGATCTCGGGCGGTTCGCCGGTGCCGCCGAAGAGCACGATTTCAGGCAGCACGCTCGTGTTCAGGTAATCGAGGATCAGGTACTCGGCGGAGACCAGGCGGGCGGACAGGTCCGGCCCGAGTTCCCTCGAGATCTGCAGGTGGTCCGCGTAGGAGATGCCGTCGGTGAGGGAAAGGGTGAAGGTTTCGGAGCCCTCGGCCAGGGACAGCTCCTCCGCATAGTTCAGCGCGATCCGTTCGGGGTCCCGCTCGGCCACGAACTCGCGCAGCCCCATGAACCGGTAGCCGATCTCGGTGTCTGGCACGCGGCCGGGATACTGCGCCGCGAAATCCATGATCTCGTAGTTTTCCTGGTTGATGTACGGCGACTGTGGCCGGACGATGTCGTAGGCGCCGGCGTCCTCGACCTCGCCCGAAAAGACCGCGCGCTCGATGCGGCCTCCGCCCCGGTCGGTGAACACCAGCACGGCGGCGTTGGTGCCGAATTCGTAACGCAGGGGGTCGACGCTGTCGATGTTGCTGTAGTTGAGGCCAAGGCCCTCCAGGTGCCGGGCCTCGTTGCCGCTCCAGGTCCAGGGCCGGATCACGTGGATCCACATGTCGACGCCGCGCGCGCGCATGATGCGGGGCAGGACGAGGTCGAACTTCTCGCGGCGGATGTGGTCGAGCATGGCTGTGGTGGCGTACGGGTTGTCGGCGTCGAAGCTGCCGTAATAGGCGTCGCTGATGCCGGGCATGGCTTCCTCGTACTCGCTGGCGGCGGCCCATCCCGACCAGAACAGGAGACCCGTCAGCCACAGCAGTCTGCAGCGGCTATAGGAGGCGGTTTTCGCGCTCGCTGCGTGCAGCTGGCTGCCCCTGTTCACGAATAATCTACTGCAGTCGACGATAGCAGCGAAAACACGGGACACTAGCGTATCGCCCTGATTCCCTGCGCCGGCGGCGCGGGAAACTCCACGCCCCGTTCGGTGACGGCAGCGCCGTCGCTCAGGCGGATGGAAAGACGTTCACCCGGACCCCAGGCCGGAACCGGCATGTGAACCACGTACTCGAAGGCGAAGGCGTGATAGAGCGGAATCTCCAGGTCGCGCCCCCAGCCGGAGGCGGAGATGCCGGGGGCATGCTGCGCCGAGATGCGGCGGCCCTGGGCATGGAAATCGATGAATACCTGGGTAGCGGCCGGGTCGGCGTCCGTGTCGACCCGGTTCTCTTCAATGTGGATGTAGCCCGCTTCCCCGATGGCGGCGGCAAGGGCTGCGAGGTTCTCCGCGCCGCTCAGGCCCGCCTTGACGTTGTGCCGCATGATGTTGCGGAGTTCGAGCGCCTGTTCCCAGAGCCGGCGTACTTCCGGGGGCGTTTCCGCCTCGTTTTCGCGCAGCACGTAGGCGTGGAGCGCATTTCGCTGGGAGAAGCCCATCATGGCCGAGCCATGGAATACGCTGACGAGGTCCCCGCGCCGAATCACGCGGTCGCCGTCGCTTTCGCCGGTGGCGTCCGGAGCGCCGATGAACGCCTCTCCGGCAAGGTCCCGTAGCGCCGTTTCGCCCGGCACGATGCTGTCGAGCTGTTCCTCCATGATCCTCGAACTGTCCATGATCAGCCGCCCGTACAGGGCGATCTCGGGCATGGTTCGGCCCGCCAGGAAGTCGGCGATCAGGCGGTCGGCGGATACGGTCCTGCCGTCGAGTTCCGGCCCCAGCGTCTCGGCGAGGCTCTCGCGGTCCGCTTCCGAAATCGTGTCGAATGCGGGAATGTCGGAATGGTTCAGGGCGATGCGCCCGGGGTCGCGCTCAGCCACGTAGGCCGCGATGTCACCCGGGCCGCCGGCAACGTCGAACAGTTTCGCGTCCCGGCGCCCGCCGAATACCGCCCGCTCGATGCGCCCGCTGCCCGGGTCCGTGAAGATGCAGACCCCCGGCCCGGGCCCCAGCTCGAATCCCAACGGATCGTCGGGCCCCATGGCGTGAATCCACATGTCGACTTCGTTGGCCCGCATGGCCCGGGGCAGGATCACGTTCAGCTTTTCGCTGCGCATCAGTTGCATCAGGTCGGGAGCGGCGTCCGGTGCGCGGTGCTGCGCGGCAAGGTTGCCGGCAAGGCACGCCAGCAGGAGGGCGAGGAACAGGTTCGGGATGGCTCGCGGTTTCATTGCACCACCTGAATTTCAATGCGTCGGTCGGGGTAGGGGATCTCCATGCCGCGGCCCGTGACCACCGCGCCGTCGTGGAAGGCGCCGTACAACTGCTGTCCGGTGAAGTTGTTGCCCCGGGACCATTCCGGCACCGGCACGTAGATCATGTATTCGACGGCAAAGGTGTTGAAAAGAGGGACTTGCATGTTCCAGTGCCACTTCGGCCCCATTGGGGAAATCCTCGGAGCCAGTATGCCCTTGCCCTCGGCGTGCAGGTCCAGGTGCACCTGGGTCTTCTCGGGGTGCTCGACGTACTTGTTGTACTCCTGGTAGTCCGTATAGATGTAGCCCGCTTCCTCCAGCTTCGCCGCCAGAACGTCGCACATCTCGCCCGCGGTGAGGCCCGTCCTTATGTTCTCCCGCAGGATCCGGCGGACCTCACGGTTCTCCTCGTCGTAGCGGCGCATGTATGCGGGGAGTCCGACCTCGCCCTTCCTGAGCACATAGGCCATGGCTGCATTGGCGCTGACGAGATCGCCACGCTGGATGACATGGTCGCCGCCCCGGCGCCGGTTGCCGTCCTGGTCGATTGCGGAGTCGGCGCCGATCTCGTCGAGAGTCGTCACCCCCGGCACGATGGCCCCGAAATCCGGCCCGCCGCTGCGCAACGCCCCGGACGTGCCATAGAGCGCGACTTCGCCGATCACCCGCCGGGACAGGTAATCGAGGATTATGTATTCGGCGGAGACCATGCGGCCGGTGTACGTTTCGCCCAGGGCCTTGCGGAGCTGGGCGTGGTCGGTGTAGGAGATGCCGTCCGTCAGGGCCATGGTGAAAGTCTCCGAGCCTTCCGGCAGCGACAGGGTCTCGCCGTAGTTCACGGCGATGCGCGACGGGTCGCGCTCGGCCACGAAATCGCCGAGACCTTGGAATCTCAAATCCATGTCCGTGTCGAGTTCGAAGTCCGGCTGCTCGGCGAAGAGATCCATGAACTCGTAGTTTTCCTGGCTGACGAACGGGTTCTCGCCGCGCACGAGATCGTAGGCTCCGGGGTCCGCCACCTCGCCTTCGAATGCCACCCGTTCGACCCGCTCGCCGAGATCGGTGAAAACCAGGACACCGGACTTGGTGCCGAACTCGTAGCGCATGGGGTCCGTCCCGCCCCAGGACCAGGGACGAATGACGTGGATCCACATGTCCACCCCGTGCTCCTTCATCACCCGGGGCAGCAGCAGTTCGAAGCGCTCCCGCCGCACATGGTTCAGCATGTCCTCGGTGGCGTACGGGTTGTTGCGGTCAAAGATGCCGTAGTTGGCGTCGCCGATGCCGTGCATGAGATCCGTGTAGCGTTCCTGGGCCGATGGCTCCCCAGCCAGCAGGATTGCCAATGAAGCGACCGCAAGCAGACGGGCGAAATGCCCTGGTATCGCCCCGCCGATACCAATCCCGTCAGTTTCCGCCCCGGGCGGCCGGGACGCCGGGGCGTAGGGAACAACGGATGATTGCAAGGAGAGAGTGGGTGTGCGGTACGGGGTCGCCACCGGTCGGGCGCAGCCCGAGCCGAAGCACCGCTTCGGCAGGTGGCGACGCCCCGCAACTAGTTGCGGGGCCGGGTGTCGATCACCCAGCGCTGCCCACCAAAGAATTTTCACCTCCCGTGCCGGATACCCGTACCGCATACCCACTCTTGGAGCCCGCTACCGCACCAGCAGTACCCGGTCCTGGGGCGGGTACAGCCACTCGATGCCCCGTTCCGTGATCATGACGTTGTCTTCTATGGCGAGCAGGATCTTGTAGCCCGGCTGGTCCGAGGGAGAGAAAACCCGGAACTCCAGCGACATGAAGGCGTTCGGCCTGACTTCGTACTCGGTCAGCTCCGGCTGTATCTCGAACAGCGAGGCCACCATGTCGTGGGCGATATTGCCCATGCCGTGCATGCCGATGTTGACCTCGATGCCCGGCACGTCGCTGGCGCGCTCCTGTTCCGTATAGACATATCCGGCATCCCGTACCAACTGCTTGAGCTCGTCGAGCTGCTCGCGCCCGGTCCTGCCCACCCGGACGTGCCGGCGGATGATCTCCCGCACATCCAGCATCGCGTTCCAGGCCCTCTGCAGGTCTGCCGGCACGCCGGTCTCGCCCTCCTTGAGAACGTAGGCGGTGCGCTTCATGTCGGTGGCGAAGTTGTTCCGTTTCAGCCCCCAGTCGATATAGACCAGGTCGCCGCGCTGAATGACGCGCTCGGCGAGGTTGTCGTAGAACTTCTGGTATCCCCTGAAGTCCTGCTGCACGAACGCCATGCCGGGTACCCAGGTGCGGCGCAGGCCCAGGGTCTCGCGCAGTTCCTCGAGCCACAGGTACACATCGCGGTAGGTGGTCTTGCCGGGCTCGATCACCTCGTTGGAAAGGGCGCGTTCCAGGCCCCGGCGGGTGATGTCGCCGACCTTGTGCATCTCGACGATTTCCCCCGCCACGTGTTCGCCGTGGAAGTCGGTGATCAGGTCCAGCGAGGAAACGAACCGCTCTTCGTACTTCTCGCCGAGTTCCCGCACCAGGTAGTTGTAGTTCTTGTACGACAGGCCGTCGGCGATGTGAACCGCCTCGCCCTTGATGTTGTCCGGCACGATGTTCACGGCAATGCGCTGGGGGTCGCGCTCGAACACGATCGATTGCAGCGTGCTCAGTTCCTCGCCGCCGGGGCCCTGCGCACTCGGCGGTACCGGGTCGTATGCGCCGCACAGGGTGCTGAAGTCCGATGAGCCGGGGCCGCCCAGGGAATACCGTTCAACGCGCCCCTCGCCGCTGTCGTAGAAGATGTAGGTGCCCTGGCCGTAGGCGGTCTCGATGCCGAAGTCGAGCATCAGCGGCTGGGTGCCGCGCCCGTGGTCGAAGACGATCCACATGTCGACATCGTTCCGGCGCATGGCGGTGGGCAGCACGTAGTCGAGCTTGTCCCGGCGGATGATGCAGGACATTTCCCACTGGGCCTGGAACGTCTCCATCGGCGGCATCGCCCGGGCATCGGCTTGGGGCGATGCCAGGGCTGCGACGATCAGCAGTGCGGTGATTCGAACAGTCATGTCGTAGGGCCTCGCAATCATTTGATGAGCCGGATTTCCATGGGCCGCGGCGTCAGGAACAGCACGCCGTCCTCGTTGAGGATGGCGCCGTCGTGGCTCTGCAGGAGCAGGCTGCCTTCGTCCCATTGCGGCATCGGCATGAACAGGAAGTATTCGAAATAGAAGTGGTGGCCCGGCGGGAACGGCATCTCGTGGTTCCAGTCGGGGCCGTAGATGCCGAGCCTGGGCGCCGGGAACAGGGTGGAGTCGCCCTGGCCCGCGGCGTGGAAATCCAGGTTGACCTGGATCCTGTCGGCATGGTTCTCATCGAACACCTGGGAATTGAGGGGCATGATGCCCGCCTCCTCCACCTCGGCCATGATGTCGCGAAAGATCTCCCGGCCCGTGCTGCCGACCCGGAGGTGGCGTTCGGCGATGTCGTGCACCTTGAGCGACGTGGCCCAGGCATCCTTCACGTATTGCGGCGCTTCGGTCTCGCCGTCATCGAGCACGTAGCCGATTTCGTTCAGGCCGTCGTAGTAGTTGCCGAAGATCTCCTTCACGAGCCCTTCGGTCTTGAAGTAGCCCAGGCGGAGATAGATCGTGTCGCCTTTCTGGATCACGTAGTCGGTCTCGCTCGAATAGCCTCCCGGGTACAGTTCCTCGCGGAAGCCGATTCGGTCACCGTCCTTCGAGACCACCCACAGCACCGAGTCGAGCTCGGAGAACCGGGTTTCGCCCGGCACGATGCGGCACCAGTCCCGTTCCTGAACGGCCAGCATGTACTCGCGCATGTGGGTGAGAAATTCCCACTCGGCCGGTGTCGTTCTGGAAATGTAGTCGTGCATCAGGTAGTCGTGGGAAACCAGCCTCGAGGCGTAGGTTTCACCGAGCTCCCGGGCCAGCAGGATGTAGTCGGTGTGGGAAATGCCGTCGCGCGAACGCCCGCCGATGCGTGGCCCGAGTTTCTCCATGTAGTTCAGCGCGATGCGTTCCGGGTCGCGCTCCGCCACGAAGGCGCCGATCCCCTTGAACCGATAGTCGTACTCCGTCCCCGACATGCCCGGGTCTTCGGCGCGCTCCACCGGCTTCCCGACGATGTCGTAAGCGCCGCTGACTTCAAGCGGGTCCACATCGGAACCCTGGCCGGCGACGAATTCCGCACCCTGGAAGCGGCGGCCGAGCACGGCCCTCTCGATACGGTCGCCGCCGCGGTCCGTGAAGATGAACACCGCATTGTTGTCGCCGAAGTCCTCGTGACCCAGGTCGTCCGGCAGGGTCTCGCGGGAGACGTAGATCCACATGTCGATGTCGTTGGCCCGCATGACCACGGGCAGCACCTGGTCGAACTTCTCGTGCCGTATCCGGTTCTTAAGGGCGCCCATTTCTTCCGGCGGCATGGGTTCGAGGGTGAGCGCACAGGGGTCCTCGGGCAATGCCTCGGCGGTGTGTGCACCGGACGCATCGGTGTCCGGTGATTGCGGGGCGCAGGCCCCGAGCGCGAGGGCCAGGGGAAGGATTCCCAGGGAAACGGGTCGTGCGAGCATGGTCAGGCCTCCTGTTCGCGGATTAGCCGGTATGAGCACGGGGCGACGATTGCGATTGTCACCCCGGATATTTCTGGATTGCGGGAGTGGGGCGGGGCGGCGTCAAGAATCGGAAAAACGCCGGCCCGCCCATCCTCAATCTACATCTTCGTCCGCAGGGTCAGGCCGATGGTTCGCGGCCGCAGCACGAAGGTCTCGAGACGTCCGGTCCAGTCCTCGTACTGGAACGCCCGGGCGCGGCTGTCGAAGACGTTGTTGACGTACAGGGCGACTTCCCACAGGTCACCCATGACTCCCCCGCGCACGTTCGCCAGTGCATAGTCTCCGCTGTCGGGCCTTGCGACCGTCGGGTCGGCCACGAAATTGGCGACGATCTTGCCGGTGTAGGAGACCTCTCCGCGGACGAACCCGTCCCAGCCGTTGGCGACCGGGAATCCGTACCGGGCGTACCCGTTCAGGGTGAAGTCCGGATGGCTGGGCAGACGGTCGCCGTCGCTGGCCCCGAGCACGGGCTGGTCGCCGTCGACCGTGAACTTCAGATACGACGCGGAGACGCCCAGCTCCAGGTCGTCGGTGGCGATGTAGGTCATGTCGAACTCGACACCGTTCCCGGTGGCGGATGCGATGTTCTGGAGAAACTGCGACCAGGTGCAGTTGGGGCCGCTGACGATGATGCCGGCCAGGATGTCTTTCCAGCTGTTGCGGTAGTAGCCGGCGTTGATGGCCAGCCGGCCGTCGGCCAACAGCATCTTGGCCCCGCCTTCATAGGACCAGAGGCTGTCCGAGGATACGGCACTGGGCGAGGCGCCGCCGAGCTGTTCCTGGGCCAGCGTGACGCAGCCGGGCTCCAGGTTCGGGGCCAGCGCGCCGGCCGCGAGACGGAACCCTTCGGCGGCCCGGGCAAAGAGGGTGAGGTTGTCGTTCACTTCCAGCGACAGGTTGCCCATGAAGTTGTTGTGCTTTTCCTTGTACTTGTCCCCCACGTCGGTGAAGCTGAAGGTGGTCGGGGGCGCCTCGGCGACCTGCGCCGTGACGTCGTGCGACTGCGAGTCGTCGGTTCTGCGATAGCCCACCGTTGCCGTCAGCCGATCGGTCACCCGGAAGTTCAACTCGCCGTAGAACGCCAGTTCTTCCTTGTAAGTGTTCCCGACTTGCCGATACAGGCACTCCGGATAGGTGCCGGCCGAGATATCGCCCTGGTCGCCGAACGGGTCGACGTGACCCTCGGGGAAGGGATTGAGCGCTCCCTGGTCCGGGTCGTTGGCGGCGAACCGGTCGCCGCCGTCAATGTAGTTGACGTCGATCGAGGCGAACCCATCGTCGTCGACCGCGAAACAGTCCTGGAATACATTCCCGTCGGTCCGGTCCGCATAATACATGCCGGCGATCCAGTCGAACCGGCCGAAGGCATCGGGGGCGGAGACCACGCGGATCTCCTGGCTGAACTGCTCGTCGTCGCGGCCGCCGTAGACGACGAGGCGCAGCGGATCCCAGTCCGAGATGCCCCATGCACCGATCAGGAAGCTCCTGTCCTGCTGGTAGTCCGTGAAGATATCCAGTTGCGAGGTGACGGACGTGACGGTGGCCCAGCCGACATCGAGGGTGGCAGTCAGCGAGAGCACTTCGGCGTCCGCGTTCAAGATCTCCGGCGCCATGTTCGTCTGCTTGCGGTTCTTCCAGTCGCGGGTATGGGAGCGGGCCTGGCCGTCCTGGTCCGTCTTGTCCTTGATGTACATGCCAGTGACGGTCAGGTTGTCGGTGGGGGTCCAGCGCAGGGCCAACCGCCCGCCGGACTGCTCGTAGCTGGACTGGTCGTCGAGATCGAACAGTTCGTTCTGGTAGATGCCGGACGCGTCGTGGTAGAAGCCGGAAACGCGCATGGCCAGGGTGTTTTCGATCAGCGGAATGTTGACCATCGCATCGGCGGACCAGGCGGCGTCGGCGCCCTTGGTGGCATACACATCGGCGGCGACGTTGGTTTCGAACTCGCTGGCGTTCGGCTTGTTGGTGATGTAGCGCACGGAACCCGCTATCGAACCGCCGCCGTACAGGGTGCCCTGGGGTCCCCTCAGAACCTCGATGCGTTCCATGTCGAAGATGCGCGGGTCGAGATTGGCGAAGTTGCCGGATACCAGGGTTTCGTCGACATAGACGCCGGTGGCCGCCTTCTCTTCCGGGCCGGGGTCTATGGCAACGCCGCGGATGATCATGTGCTTCTGATAGCCGCCGCCGTCGATCAGGCTGAGCGATGGCAGGGAGCGGAAGTAGTCGTCCATGTTGGTGTAGCCCATCCGCTCGATCTCGTCCTGCCCCACGGCGGAAATGGCAAGCGGTACCTTGCTCAGCGCCTGCCCCCGCCTGGTTGCGGTGACGATGACTTCCTCGATCGCCGGCGCCCCGGCTTCGTCGTCCTCGGCCCATGCCGACGGCGAAGCGCCCGACAGGGCGAAGATCGCGAAAGGGATCGCTGCCGATGCTGTAACCAGGTATCGCGTTAAGGCCATTGTCTTCCTCCAAAGAAACTCCGCAGAAGTGTTCGGTGAATAGGTAACATGCTGAATTTAAAGATGTTTCTATCCCCCAAGCCACAATTGTATATTTTATTCGCTGCCCAGTCCACCGGCGAAAGCGCCTGTGCGGCGGCATGCTGAACTCAACGTGGCGCAAGCTGGTGCATCGGTGTTTCGCCCTGCACCGTTGCGGTGCGCCCAAGCCCTGATTCAGCCGAGAATCCAGGCGAAAAACCAGATCAGGCTCGCCACCAGGGCCGAACAGGCGAGAAAGCCCGCCACGCCTGAACGCGAAGGCTTCATGATCTCCAGGCCCGGCAGATCGATCAGCGGGTCGCGTGGCGCGGGCTGCACGCCTTCGGGAAGCGTGAGCGGCGGCACTTCGGGTTCGTCCGACGCCACGGGCGTGCGCAGGGTGGCGTAGATGCTGTCCAGTTTGTCCTCGGCGGGCGGCCTGGTCAGGAGGCTCACGACGACCATGACGACGGCGGCGACGGAGAGATAGATCAGCATCTGCCAGGGCAGCGACAGGGCGCCCTCGACCGTCATGTTGGCGGGCAACAGGTGCGCGAAGCGGCCGTTGAAATCCCAGATAACCACGCCGGCCACTTCGATGGTGCTGGTCAGGAACCAGGTGGCGAAACCGGCAAGGGTCGAAGCCCAGGCGGCCGCGGCCGTTGCCCGGCGCCAGAAGAAGCTGAACCACATCGATACGCCCATCATGGCCTGGACGATCCAGACCAGTTCCAGGCCGTCCACGACGCTCGGCAGCTCGAACGCCAGGCCGATGCCGCCGGCCACCACGGCCAGGGCGGTCAGCCGGCCCACCAGCACGTAGTGCTTCTCGGAGCGGTTTGGACGGATCAGCGGGCGGTAGATGTTCTCCGTGAACAACGCGGCGGAAGAAACCATGAAGGCATCGCAGGAACTCATCACCGCGGCCAGAACCGAGGCGATGAAGAGGCCCACCAGCCCCGGCGCGATGGTGGGCAAGAGGTCACGGGCCATGGTGCCCCACACCAGGTCTTCGTGCATGGTGGTGTTCATGTACAGGCCCACGCCGCAGAGCGCCGTCAGCACCCAGGCAATGGTGCAGAAGCGCTTCAGCAACATGCCGCCGACCAGCCCGACCCGGGCCTCCTGGTCGGTGCGGCCGGCGCCGCACATCTGCATGGAGTGGGGTGTCGTCACCCAGCCGATCAGCCCGTTGACGAAGATGACAATGACGTAGAAAAGCCCCAGGCGCTCGGTTCCGGACGCATCCGAGATCAGGTCGAAGAACGAAGGATCGTCGATGAGTATGCGCAGTTCGCCCAGCCCGCCGACAGCCTGCAGGGCAAACGGCAGGATCAGGAACGACAGCACGACGGTGAGTATCCCCTGGATGAAATCGGTGATGACCGCGGCGGTCAATCCGCCGGCAACGCCGTAGATCACGAACAGGACGGTCATGCCGTAGATGGCGAGGCCTTCGCTCACGGCGCCGGCCGTCACGGAAGTGACCATGGCGCCGCAGGCCTTGAGCATGACGCCGATCTGCACGGACAGGCTGAGCACGCCCACGATGGCGAACAGCACCGCAACGCTCTGGTTGTAGCGCGCGTGGAGATAGTCGGCGGTGGTCACGGCCCGCATGCGCCGGAAGAGGGGGGCCAGCAGCCAGTAGACCGGCGTTGCGAATATCCACAGCCATTGGTACCAGATCCCCGAGGCGCCCACGGTATAGGTCTTTGCAACGGTGGTGACGGCCTGGTCGGTGCTCGTTCCGGTGCCGAAGGTGAACAGGGTCATCATCCACTTGCCGAACTTCCGCTCGCCCATGAAAAAGGTGGAAGTCGAGGTGACCTTGCGGGCGGCCAGGGTGCCGATCACCGTCACGGCGATCAGGTAGGCGCCGAGCGTTATGTAGTCGAGGGTCCAGTCATGCATGGTGCGTTGGACTGCCCAGCGACCGGCTAGCGGATGATTCGCATGCCGGGATCCGGCGGATACGGGAACTCGATGCCCCGGGGCGTCACGATCGCGCCGTCGTGAAAGGCGATGTAGAGGTGTTTGCCCGGGCCCCACTCGGGTACGGGCATGTGCACCATGTACTCCAGGGTGAAGCTGTGGAACAGCGGGATGCGCATGGCGCGCTGCCAGTCGCCGCCGAGGGGCGATATGCGTGGCGCGTCCATGTCCCGGCGGCCCTGGGCGTGCAGGTCGAGGTGCACCTGCGTCTTCGTCGGATCCAGGCCCGGATCGTATTGATCGCTGTCGATGTACAGGTAGCCGGCCTCCTCCAGCTTGCCGATGAGCGTTTCCAGGGTTTCGCCCGCGGTGGGGCCGATGCGGATGTTGGCGCGGAGAATGTCCCGGACATCCATGGCATGGTCCCAGATCCGGCTTACCCGCTCCGGCAACTCCGTCTCGCCGTCACGGAGCGCATAGCCGTTGCCGCCGAGATCCGCAACAAACAGCCCCTCGCCGGTGCCGTTGAGAATCGTGACGATGTCACCGGGCTGGATCACGTAGTCGTTGTTGTTGTTCTCGTTGCCGTCCGGGTCGCGGACGAAGACGTTGCCGTCGATCTGCTCGAGCCTCGTCACCCCCACCTCGATCTTCGCGAACTCCTCATCGATCGTTTCGGTGGTGATCAGGCCGAAATAGCCCGCCAGCGCGATCTGGCCCACCACGATCCCCGCCAGGAAATCGCCGATCACATGCTCGGCGGAGACGATCCTGGCGGCGTATTTCTCGCCCAGCGCACCGGCCAGCGTCTCGTAGTCGGTGTGCGAGATGCCGTCGGCCAGGGCATTGATGCCCGAGTAGTTGACGGCGATGCGTTGCGGGTCCCGCGCCGCCACGAACTCGCCGATCACGTGTGCCCAGCCGGCATCGCCTTCGAAGGCTTCTTCCCCCGCCAGGATGTCGTAGGCATCTTCCTCCCACAGCGCCTCATCGGTGTGGCCGAGAATGGCCCGCTCGATCCTGTCCTGGCCCCGGTCGGTGAACACGAACACGCCCGACTGGCCGCCGAGCTCGCTGGCCAGCCCATCCGGGTTGCGGTCGCGGATCACGTGAATCCACATGTCCACGCCGTTGTCGCGCATGGCACGCGGCAGGACATGATCGAACTTGTCCCGGCGTATCTGCCCCATCATGCGCTGGAGGGTGGTATCGGCCAGCGCGCGGGCTTCCGCGACGCCGGAAAAACCGCCGGTGCCGGCCAGCGCCAGGGCGATCAGGACGGGGACTGCAAGACTGACTATCTTCATGACGATGCCCTTCATGGAACAAAACTTGATGCGTTGATTTTAAGGATAAAGTTGCTTGACATAATCTCGTCAGTCTCAACAGCGAGTTCGCATGCGGCGCTTCCCTTTCGGCGCACGGCCA
>JAPPHD010000065.1:25782-38227 GCA_028821125.1 Gammaproteobacteria bacterium | reverse complement strand
ACATCAAATCAATATGTTAGGAGATACTTCGATCAGTTTCTTGGGACACTAGTGATTCACATATACTTTTTTTACAAAGTGAGAAATCGATTCCGGTCGATATACTCTAATCTTTGGCGCGGTAAATCTTGAGATCACGTCTTGCCTCCGTAAAATACGTCAATGAAAGCTTCTCTCATTGGAAAATTCAATTTCTCTTCTAGCCAAGCCCATTCACCAGTTGGATTTATCTCTAAAAAAACCAATTCACCTGACGTTTTTCGAATAAAGTCGAACGCTCCATAAACAAGACCGAGTTCGGCCATTAGTTTTCTGCAGCGTGTAGTTGTTTTCGTATCCAGCTTGGACTTAGTGTAGTCGATCACAAGATCGGGATTCCTCCAATCCAATAAGTCGGTATCACCTACGATATCGGCCACAAAACAGTGTGGACCAATAAACGTCGCCCTCACATCAGCGATTCTAGGAATCTCTTGTTGAACCATAATTGGACAATGTCGCAGGTTGTCATGGTGTAGTGATGAAACATCGAGTCGACGGCAGTAAATTGCATTGTACGCTTCTCCGTCGAAAAACAGTCCGTGGAATATTGGCTTACAAATCGTTCCTGACTTCATTTCTGACGCGAAACTACGCAGCTCGTTTACATCAGAAGATACCAGTGTTTTTGGAATTTGAAGGCCAAGTCTTGAGGCGGTTCGAAGCTGATAGAGCTTGTGCTCAGCAACCGAGACCTTGTCGATCGGGTTTACCCAAGTGACGTTGGGATTCAAAACCATTCCCGTAACTACATGTCTCAGTTCCCCTAAGATAAACCTTCTTTCTGCGAGTGAGAGGGTTGTATCATCGAGACTAGGATGTATAGACCGTCTGTACCAGACAGCTTTGACCTCAGAGAAGTCGAGCCACCTGGAACCTACAGTTAGGCTGGCACCAGTCCGTTTGCCGTTGATCGAGTATGAAATCTCTGCCTGTGAAATCTGTTCTGAATTCAATCTAAAGAAAGGCAGCCGCTGTTTATTTAGCTCTAGAATTAGATAGTCAGCAGCAAGGTCATTAACCGAAGTGAGTATAAGGAGCATCGACAATGTCGCTGTCTGCAGACGCTATTTCTGTGCAGTCTACACCTTCGATAGTTTTCGTCAAAGCTGTCTCACCATAATCGGTTTTCAATTGTGATTGCTCAGCCAAACTGCGAATCTCTGCTTTCTCAGGTGCCTTAGGCGTCGCCGATCGATGCGAACTGCCTTGCGTAGCGATCTCTGTTTGATCCGCGCCTTCTCTTGTCGCTGTATAAACGGTCTCTCCAAAATTTGTAGCTACCTCATCTTTCAAGGTCGTCACAATCGGGTTTCCCGTTTTCCGGTCTATCGAGAGTTGTTGCGATGGATCATACAGTTGCTCCACCGATGATGGAGCCTCGTCTGGGAGCCTGGATGCTCCGTTGAGTATGAATGGTCTCATCAATTCTGCCTTTGTATATCGACTTAGTCGGAAGGTGATTTGTCTATGATGGGCTCTGTACTAAGCCGACGGACCCACCCAATATGCGCCAATGATACCCTCCCCCTGACTACCACGGCTACTCCTAGCCTTGTCCAACGCGCCATGAGTCTGAAGTAGAAATGCAATTCGGACGCAAAGTGAGCCTTAAGTCGGAGTGTCGGGGACCATCGAGCGATGATCGTGACACTTCAGACCGATCGGATTCGGACCATCGGGCAGGTCGCCGCCTTCGTCGAGGCGTAAGCGGTCACGCTGAGGCAAGGGCGTCTACCACCTGATGAGTGCCAAGCAAATGCATCGCTACGTGGCTGAGTTCGAGGCCCGATACAACTCGAGGAAGCTCGGCACCGAGTGGAAAATGCGTGTCGCTGCCCTCGGGATGCGCGGGCAGTGGCTGCCGTGGAAGCGCTTGGTGGGATGAGATAGACTTGGGAAAGTTGCTGGGGGCCATGCCCGGCCCCCAGCGTATCCATGTAGATCAATGGGTTACGACCAAATGGACAACTACGTATTGCGTGACGGGAAAAAGTGGGCACTGCCAGAAGTCAAATTCACACGTCACGGGACAATGATCAAGCAAGGCAATCTGTGGGCATATCGGGATCCTAAGACAGGACGCCCAACCCCGATCATTCCAGTTGGGAGAACATATGAAGACCCACCAACAACGCGTTGACGACCTGAAAGCTGCCATCGAGATACACCTGACCTTCAGGGATCCAGAACACCCGTCTGTACAGCGACTTGAGAGGCTGATCAGGTTGGAAGAGAGAATGCAGCGAGCGCCGACTATAGTTCGTGTTTAAACCTACCCCGAACCAACAACGGGGACCAACATGAACAGGAAGCCACCTCGCCGAGTAGACGAAGACGGGCACAAGATCGACATTGATAAGGATCGGCGCCCCACCAGAGGCGGTCGGCAGGGCTATGATGAAGTCGAGGACAGCAAGGCGAGTCAAGAGGGTGACACAGAAGCGCCGCCGTTAACCCCACGTCGGCACTGTGTCGTCATTCCTCGGAAGGGAGATACTGAGCAATGGACTACGATCCTGAACAACTGCTACAAGATGTGGCATTTGAACTGAGTGTTGATTTAGAAGAAGAAGGTACTCCGATCATCGAGTTAGCTGAGCTGTTCAAGACGCTCGAAATTGCTACACACGTCGCTTCTGGTGAAAGCTACGTACTATTTGACACGCACGATCTAGAAGTACAGCAAGCCGGGCTCAATCTATCGAACAATATATCAAGATCTTGGCCGGGCCTAGATATTGGATTCACTGGCCGAGAAGAACGCGTTTTCGCCGAGTTGCAGTACGGGAGCAGTAAGTTTGGCTATAAGTCAATATTGAATGTTCACAACATTAGCTCTGCCAGCCCGCTGACAATAAACGGTAGAACTATTCTATTGCTATTTGTGTTAGCCGTCGTTTATGGGGACGGTCAATTCTCGTTGGACGTAAAAGACAACGAATTGAAAGTGCGAGCTTCTTTTTCTTCTGGATTAGGAGAAGCATACAAGTCTATACGGCGAACCTTTGGTGATCCTAATCGCTTGACTAGACTGACTGTCACTACGGCTAACCAAGTCGTTCAAGAGATAAAAGAGACGCAAGATTCACCCTCGGAAAACAACGAGTAGGATACCGCAACTGGGTACGTTAAATGCCACAAAGTCCCCACGAAACGATTTGGATGGCTGCTGTTGCAGTGTAAACCCCAAACAATGAGTCGGTGAGTACAATGGACAATCTGTTTCAAACCGCGCTAACAGCGCTATTGGTTGCTGTGATTACGGCTATTGTTACTGTAACTGCGACACGATGGTCAGCCAGCCAAGACCGGAAACTGGTACACAAGACTTTCAAAGACGCAGCCAAAAGGTGGGAGAAAAATCACGAAGGTGTGGGTTACAAATACCTCTTAAGAGACTTCGCGGTAAGTACCGGCAATCCAGATTTGCTGGCGGCATCAACGGCAATACACTCACTGGAGGAGTTGTCTAAAACTGTGGCCAAGTTGGCAAAAACAACCGTGACAACGCTAGGGACGGAGCCGCGCCAAATGGCTAAGTTTGGTGATGGTTAACTGAGAAACTGCTGCTGTTTCGGTAGGTATATTAGTCCCTTCGGTTTCGGCCACCCGCGCTCGGGTATCGCGAAGCGGCACCTCGCCATCCTCAAGTGCCTTGAGCGCCGGAAGCATCAGCGACTGATAGTCAGGAACCGCCAAGCGATCCTCCTCGATTGCACGGATTCCGTTCGACTTGTCTCACAGATCAGCAGTCTTCGCTACCACCCGCGATGGAATACCGATCAGCACGAGCGGGCATGGGTTTCCCACACCGCGACGAACGCGATCTTGGAGTTTGTCCCAGTGCGTTGTCGCCATCCCAAACTTGTCGGCCACGAATACTCTCGCCCACTCAGCCACGAACTCTCCGCCCGAGTTTTCCACGAGATTCCTTTGCCGCTGCGTCGGGGTTACACCGATCTCGGCAAGATCGTCGAAGCTGCCGATATACCGAGCGCGCGCAAATTCCAACACGATGGCGCGCATGTCCCGCTGCAGCGACTGTCCGCGTGTCAATATGATGCCTACGCTGATCGCACCCTCGACATGAAGACGCTGGAAATTCTCCAAGTCCCGGTCATAGAACAGGTCCTTGTTGTTCCATTCGATTTCAAGAGCCACGCATCCTTCACCGGTCTCCCGGATGTGGTCGATCTCATGGGTAGTCGCCGAACGCTCCTTGCCGTCCACGGTCTTCTGGATGACGATCTTGCGCTTCTTCCATCCTCTTTCCGTCAACGCTTGACGGAGGCGGTGCGTGAGACTTGCTTCGCCACCACCCCCACGGATCAGTTCCGCGTCCATGAAAGGAAGCGCCACGGAGGATCGGCAAGAACAGTCCCGAATTGTTGGCCAGCTAACTCTCGGGCCAAGTCGCTTGCGGCGCTCATGTACGCGTCCTCCCGATTCGAACTTGGTCAGCACTAGATTTCCGTCCAGATCGTCCTGGCCGCCGGCGACCGCCCGCGGCGACCGCATTCGTTTCGAAATCCCGCCTGATACGCCGTTGCATGTGCCACGCCGACTTCTGAGTGATCCCTAGATCACGATGCAGGGCCATCGACGATGCGCCATTGGGGGATGCAGCGTCCAGGTGGAAAGCGTATGCCCACTTCAACAGCGGCAGGGGCGATCCGGCCATGACCGTACCCGTCCTCACGCTGAAATAGCGGCGGCACGCCCGGCACCGGTAGGGCATCGTCTCATGCGAACACTCATGCGTGTCGTCGT
Organism: Gammaproteobacteria bacterium; assembly: GCA_028821125.1. Lineage (GTDB taxonomy): Bacteria > Pseudomonadota > Gammaproteobacteria > Pseudomonadales > Azotimanducaceae > Azophilus. The sequence continues at coordinate 33,415 of JAPPHD010000065.1, read as the reverse complement.
TGCCACAGTTGGGGCATGTCCGCTTTCCATCCGGCCACCGGAGTTCTTCGAACCAGCGCCGTGCGGCTCCCTCGTCGGGAAACATTAGCGCGAGTTCGGCCTTGCTTGCACCATACTCTGGAGCTTCGAAAGCCATCTTGCTCTCCTGTGCTACTGTATAAATATATACCATGGCGCACGACAGCCAACTGTCAATCCTAGTATATAGGCGAAGCACCGCCTAAGGTGTCGGGTCGGACGAGAGCGCCTGCATTGTCTTGTCTCTCTAGGGCGCTAACCGAATCGCCGAGGCGCTTACAATCTCGCGCTAGAACCACTAACGCTTGTCGTAATTCGCACTGGACATATACCTAAAAAATTAGTTAAAACAACGAGATGATAGAAAATCGTCTCGGGCCCGTGGTCCGAGCCCCACGTGGCGTGGCGCTGCTGAAGCTCCCCTTGAACATCGATTGCCGCGTCCGCCGGGTAAGCTGAATCCGTCGAAACAGAAAGAGGAGTTGCCCCGCGCGGACGGTGACTCCGCCGGGCCACGGCCGGGTGCAGCTTCGTTTTCGGACGGGGCTTACCGGCGAACAATACGTTACGGCCCAAGGCTGGCGCGATGCAACCCTGGTACGGTCCCGAGAGTCACATCACCTTCAGTCTGCTGCCGAGTTGTTCGAAGAATGGGGTCCACTTCGTCCTGAAGAACGGCAGGGGCAGTCCTTGCCAGTCGAGCCCATGCTTCGAAATCTCCCTCGCGCTCGGCCGCACCATTCGTTCCGGCAGCTTGTACTGAAAGAAAACCGGGTCCCCGCCATCGTCGATCTCGACGTCGTACCCCAGCCTGCCTTCCTCCACAAGGTTCGGGAAATGAGGCGCACTGGTTGGCCCGCTCGCCGCAGTTCCTAATTCACGACAACATATCGCTCCGGGAGGTTCGGGGGCTCGTAACCGATCCCCGCTCCCATCCGTTCGATCACGCTTTGATGGATCTTCGCCCCCTCAGGGATCTCGCGCTGGACCTTGGGCAACAACCTCCACCATCGGACCCGCGATTGATGTTGCGCGTTCCCCGCAGTCGGATCGGGCCGACAGTTGGCGTCCCAGCCTGGCCTCAGCCGCATCCCCGCAGCCTCGGCTCGGCCCAACAACCACTTCAACGCCCCGTCCGAGAGGCCGCGTTCCGCGTAGCTTCCGCCGACGTCGCTGTGGACCCCCGGGAACCACACCTGCTCCACGACCTGTTCCAAGACATCGTTGTCCTCGCTCCAAATGCTCGGCAGAAACTTGCTGCGCTGCTCGTCGATCGCCAGGGCATGGTAACCGTACGGTGTCTCCGCGTGCAGGGTCGCATCGAAGAACCGCTTGCCGAAAAAGTAGCCGAGTGACGCCACGGTATCCCAAACCCCAACGAAATACGGTTTGCACGGCTGACAGAACGTCTCCTTGAAGCCTTCTGCGATCGCGGCGTTGTCCCGCGCGTTGTACATCTCCGATGCGTACGGCAGGAGGTTCTTGCTGCCTCTCTGCAACAGGCCGCACTTGTGCAGCATCCCGGCCAGAGCACGGGCCGTGTAAGCCCCGCGGCTGAAGCCGAACAGGTACAACCGATCCCCAGCCTCGTAGTGGTTCATGAGATATTCGTACGCATCTTCGATGTTCTGCTGCAGGCCCCATCCGAACCCTTTCCCCAACACCTTTCCAGCCCACTTTCCAGCGTTTCGGCCAAGCGTGCTGAACGTTCCCACGCCAGGATCGTAGAAGCCGACTTGCTCCCCGTCCCTGACAATCGCTTCGAAGACACCCACCACGTTCGTGTTGTGCGGCCCGTATTCGTTGCCCGTACCATCGCAGCAGACCACGATGTTCTTACCCGGCATGAGCTTCTCCTACCATTACGCCTGCGTCCCTATCGAAGGCGCAAGTGTAGCTGCGCTGCGTGTGTATTGACCACATCGGTCGGGGTTTTCTCAGGCATTCGGGAGCGCCCTGCAAACGTGTTTTACAATTTCGAGTGCGTAAACCGCCGAAGTCTGCCACCGATTCCATCTGAAGCCTGCCGGCCGAACCGGAGCAAGGCTGCTACCCGCTGGAGCGTGGCGACGCGGAGTTTGCATTGTTACTCGGAACGGGCGGCGCCCGTCAACAGTGACCTTGAGGCCGCATGCAATTGATGTCGAGGAGCGTGGCCTGAACGTGATCACCCCGGGCGCCATGGTGGTGGTGCCGCTGGCAGAGACGCCCGCGTCGACGGGGTGATGCCGGAGATCGACAGTCACGCCGGGCTACTTAGGCGGACGCGGGGGTTCGTGCCCGTTGTCACCATCTGAACGCCGCAAAGGCATTCGCCAAGACGGGCGTCGGCCAGCATCAGGGACGATCGGGGTATGTCGGCACATTTCGGTATTGATACCTGACCGCGGGGTCGCGACACCGCGGATCAGGCGAACGGTTGCCGATTTTGTAGTGCATGCACGACAAATCCGATTCGGTACAGAACGGTCTTGGCGAGCCGAGGTCGATAGGGTAGTGAAATGGAAAGTCACGGAATACCCTATCGGTGTAACGGCGCGGCGTCAGACATCCGGCAAGCTATCTGCAAAAAGCGGACCCTGCGTGTGAAAAAGCTGACTCAGCCGACTGGCCTGATCCACGGCCGCTCTCGGCCCGCCGGGATTTGCGAGCGATGCGGCGATGTGGTAAACCGCCCATCGCAGTCGTGGGCGACCGGAAGCCCGAAGTCGTCTGTCCAGACAAGGCGGAATAGAGGACAGGGCGATGCGCGACCACGATGCCCAGTCAAAGCGCGGCTCCGATACCACGACGACCCTGGCACCGCAAACCGGCGCAGACCCCGGGTCGTTGCTGATCGAAAACGAGGCGCCCCCCTGGTTATCGGCTCATCGGGTGACGGTTCCGGTCCGGGTGTCCGGCTACCTGGAGCGGGCGACGCTCCGGGAGCGGTGCCTGCCGACCCGTCAGCGGATCACGTTGCTGAAGGCGCCGGGCGGCTTCGGCAAGACCGTATTGTTGTCGGCGTGTTGCCGCGCCCTGGCCAGGTCGGGTTTGCCCACGGCCTGGCTGACCCTCGATGAGCAGGACGAGCCACCGGTCTTGGAGACCTATCTGGCTTATGCCTGCATGCGTGCGGGATTGGATATTTTTGAAACGATGCGAGCGAACGACATCCGCTTGCCGTCGGCGTACAGCCGGATCGACATCCTGATGCGTGCACTTGAGTCCCGCATTGAGCCGTTTGTGCTGGCGTTGGACGAACTGGAGCAGGTAACGAACCCAGAGTCGGTGGCATTGCTCAGCCGGCTGGTGCGCAGTCGGGCGCCGGGCCTTCACCTGGCGATTGCGTGCCGGGAACTGCCGGCCGGGCTGGCTATTGCGGACGCGCATTTCGAGGCCGATGTGGCGGTTCTGACGGCCGATGACCTGCGATTCTCGAAGCCGGAAATCTCGCGGTTCTTCGGCTGGCGGCTGCCACGAGAGCAACTGGATGCTGTGGCCAGGGAATCCTCGGGCTGGCCGATCGCGCTGAGGATTTACGGTAACGGCGGAGCACCATTGGGAGGGGCGCGGGCCGGTGTCGCGCGCGAACTTGTGGACAACTGGGTGACCTCCCGACTTTGGTCGGACTTGTCCACCGACGATCAGGAATTTTTACTTGATGTGGGCCTGCTCGACTGGGTGGACGGCGAACTGCTCGATGAGGCGCTGGGCGGGACGGGCCTGAAGCGCCGGCTGGATGGCCTGCGTCGCATGGCGGGACTCTTCGAGCCGGTGCGCGGAGCAGGGGGAAACATCTGGCGGTTGCATCAGCTTATCCGGGAGTACTGCGCAAAGCGACGACGGCAGGAAACACCGCAGCGCTACAAGTCGATTCATCGGCGTTTGGCGGTTGCGCTGGCACGCCGGGGTGATGCGGTGGCCGCAATGCGGCATGCGAAGGAGGCCGAAGACACGGCATTGGCCGGTCGCTTGCTGACCGACGCGGGAGGCGTTCGCCTGTGCCTTTTGGAAGGCCCAGACCGCCTGGTAGCCGCCGACCGTCATCTGACCGACGAAATGCTGGAGACCTTTCCCCAGCTTGTGCCGGTGCGCGCAGTCGCGCACATTGTGAAGGGACGGGTCAAGGAAGCGCGTCAATTGTTGGATGCTCATGCGTTGGATTCGGCAGGTCGGGACGGGGGCGAGGATCTGGACGGGGTTGCGGATCTGGACGGGGACGCGGATTGGTGTCTGGCACGGAGTTTGCTGAATCAGAATGGTTGCGAACCGGTCGGGTCCGATCGGTTTCGACGGATGGTATCGGAATTGGAACGCCTCGCGACGTCGTCGCGGGTCGCACCATCGGCGCGCGCGGCCTTCGAGTACGGCCTTTGCCAGGTACACAACTTACGTGGGGAATTCGAAGCCGCGCAGCGGCTGGGCGATCGCGCCTGCCAATGGCTCAGTCCGGACGCCAACTATGTCCGTTTGGCGGTGGAATTCGTTTTCGGCCAGATCGCGATGGCGCAGGGGCGTGCGGCAGCCGCGGCGGCGTGGTACGAGAGTGGCCGGAAGATCGCCCGGCGGTACTTTCTCAACGACTCACGCCTGACCGTGCTGGGCGACGTTTTGCACCGGGAACTGGACCTCGAATGCAACCGGGTAGCCGGTAACGGCGACGTGGCGCGCATTCCAAGGAGATTCTGGACGACCGGCTCGCAGTTTGCCTCCTACGCGGCGGCGAGTGCGACCGCGGCGGAGTTGGCCCTGATGCGAGGTGGTCCAATCGAGGCGGTGTCGCTCGTCAATGCCATGCTGGATCACGCCCATGAGGCAGGACTGACGGCGATGGTGCGATACCTTGGCGGGTTGCGCGTCCTGATACTGGCCGATGCCGGTAAGACCACTGAGGCGAAGGCGAGTTGGGCGAACGCCGCATTGCCGAACTCGCCGGCCGGGTGTCTTGATCTGGAAAACCAGAGTTGGCGCGAGATGGAGGTGCTGTCGTGCGCGCGGCTGCGGCTGCACATCGCGTGTGGCGAACTCGATGCCGGGCGCGTGTTCGTGGAACGGCTGTTGGGCCTGGTTTCGCGACGCGGTTTGCGCCGGACACAGATGCGGGGGCTGGCGCTGGCCATGGCGCTCGAGGAGTCCGCTGGTGACCGGATGGCAGCGTTGGGCCATCTGACGGCTTTCCTGGACCTGTTCGCGGAGACCGGCTATGCGCGGTCATTGGTTCGCAACCCGGAATCGGCGGTTCCACTTCTCACCGCGTTTCTCGACGCCCGTCCGGACTCGCCGCACAGGCCGGCGGCGCAGGCGCTGCTCGCAGCGTCGCAGGTCGGCGAGGCGATCGTCGTTCCGACGTTGAGCCCCCGCGAAGTGAACGTGCTGAAACGCCTGCCGTTGCAGACGTACCAGGAAATCGCCGTGGAACTCGGCATGACGCGCGACGGCGTGCGTTACCACATGCGCCGCCTGTTCGACAAGTTACAGGTGCGTGACCGCAACGCCGTGGTGCGCCGCGCCCGGGCCCTCGGGCTTTTGCCGTACGACGGGTAAGGGGTTGCATTGTCCATCGAAAGTGGCTAAAAAACGCGCCGTTACCAAGCGTCCGCCGGTGGGATTTGCCGGCAAGCAGACGCTGCCAGGGAGAAATTGAAATGTCGCAGGACGAAGCCCGCCGGGCTCGCGTTGACCGCCTGATTGCGGAGATGGAGGCCACCATCGACGAGGCGCAGGAAACCTCGGCCAGAATGGCGGAGTTCTTCAGGCAGGCGGGAATCGAAGGCGATTCCGTGCTGCTCGAGATGTTCGGCAGCGAACGGTGTTCGCCGGATCTGCGGCGGATGATCGACGATGACATGACGAGGCTCGACCGGGAACTCAAGGAGGCGGAGCAGGCCCTCCTTGCGGAAACGGGACGTCGGCAGCCGGGCCGGCCGGGCCGCAGGCTGCGGCGCATGACCCGGATCTAGGCGCGCGCGCTTCAACGCCAAGGAGCCCCCATGAGCGAGATACGAACCGTTTCATCCCCCGGCGCCGGCGCGGTCGCCGACGACCACCAGGTTCACTACAACCCTGGCGATCACAAGTTCGAAATCACGCTGGACGGCAAGCCGACGACCATCTCGCCACTGGAGGCGGTCTGCTACGTGCTGCAGAACCGCTACCTGACCATGAGCGATGCCGTGGCGGAACGCACCCAGGAAATGCAGGAGCAGGTCAACGAGATCAACGAAGCCAACGACTGGCTGAACGCCTTCAGGAACGCCGAAAACGGCGATCCACTCGAGTTGCCGGGCGATGCGAGCGCCGCCCTGCAGCAATGGATGGACGAGAACGGCATTGACCCTGACGATCTCGGCGATCCTCCGGATCTGGACGACCTTGAGAAGTTGGCAACCCAATTCAGCAACCACATCGACCAGCTCAGCAGCACCAACGACCTGAAAATGCTGAGGCTGAAAACCGTCGTAAACAAGGCGCAAGAGGCCCTCACCGCCGCGGATGGCGTCCTGCAGGACATCAAGCAGCTCATGCAGACCATCACGAACAACATGGCGCGCTGACGCGGGGCGTTGAGGGCAGCCTGCGGCGCGTCACGTTCATGCCATGAGGGAACTTACTGCTATGGAGACGGATCCGAGTGCGCGGACCGGCGGGATTGAACCGGACGCCTCGAACATGGCCGCTGCGGTCGACGGCCTCAGGCGATTGCAGGGCGTCCAGGGGACGTTGGCGGGAGCCAGGAAGATTTCCGAAAGCGCCCTCGACAGCTTCTACGGCGTGGCGCGGGAGCTGTACGCCAACGGCCATTACGCGGAAGCGCTGCAGAGCTTCGAGCTGCTTTGCCTGTACGAACATGACAACGTTCGCAACTGGCATGCGCTCGGCGTTTGCAGGCAAGTGACCGGAGACTATGGAGGAGCGGCGGCGGCGCTGACGTTCGCCGTGGATCAGTTTGACGACACGGCGCCGGGCCTCAGGCTGGCTCTCGCGGAGTGCCTGATCCTGTGCGGGGCGCTTGCTGCCGCCGGCAACGTTCTTGGCGAAATCGTAGCGAATGACGATACGTTGAATGAGCGCGAGCGCGGCAAGGTCAAGTTACTGGAGTCCCGGTTGACTGAACCGGGGCGGGAATCATGAATTACGCGCGCACATCGAAGCGCCGGACGGATGCGGCAGGAGTTCACAATGGTTGACGCGATCGGTAACCGAAACGCACAGAGGCCGGCTCCGGGGCCAGCCGGTACCGGCAAGGCCGGCAAGGCAGCCCGGTCGTCGCGACTGCCGGACTCGAGCGCAACCGGCGCCGTTCCCGGTGCCGATGAGGGCCTGATCACCTTCATGGGCGATGGCGGCGACGGCTCGGTCCCGGCACTTGCGCTGCCTCGAAACATGGATGCCGACGTCATGATGACGCTCCTGTACGCCATTCAGCAGAAGCAGGGACAGGACCGGATCAAGACCTCGGAGATGCGCATCGAGGACAAGAAAGCCCAGCGCCAGGAAAAGCACGAAGAGATCATGCACAAGATCAAGAAGATGCACGAAGCCGAGAAAAAGGGCGGCGTCGGCAAGAAGGTCGGCATGGCGTTCGGGTGGATCGGCGTCGGCCTGTCCTGGATCGCGGTCGGCGTGGTCGCCG
>JAPPHD010000065.1:0-25772 GCA_028821125.1 Gammaproteobacteria bacterium | reverse complement strand
TTATATATGGTGGGCTTGGTGTGGGGGTGTTGGGGGTGCGGTGTGTCGTTGTGGGGGGGGGGGGTGGGGGGGTTTTTGTGGGGGGGGGGGGGGGCGGCGCCCCTCGCGGTCGCCGCCACGGCCATGACGGCGCTGATGATCTGCCAGCAGACGGGCGCAACGGAAAAAGCGATCGGGGCGATGCACATGGACGACAAGGAGGCCCTCGGGTTCCAGATCGGTCTTGCGGTTGCGATGCTGGTGGTCAATATCGCGGCCACGATCATGAGCGGCGGCGCGGCGGCCGGAGGCCTTGCCTCCAGCGCAGCCAGCATCACGGAGGCCGGGGTGGAAGGCGGCGTTGCGGCGACCGAGGTCGCGACCACCGGCGCGGAAGCCGGAGCCGAGGCGGGAGCCGCCGGCGCGGAAGTCGCCACCGCGGGCGCCGATGCGGGCGCGGCAACCTCCGAGACCGTGACGGCGGGCGTGGAGGCCGGCACGGAAACGGCCCAATCCACCGCGTCGGTGACGGAGGAGGCCTCGAGCAGCGCGGATACGGCCGCCCAGACGGCAGCGAAATCGGGGCGCCTGGTGCGTGCTGCAAACCGGGTGCGCTCGGCCGTGAACATCGCCACCGGTGTAACGCAAGCCGGCAGCGGGGCGGCACAGATCGCCACCTCCGACTACAACTACCAGTCCGCCACGGCCCGGGCCGATGCCCAGGACGAACGTGCCGAGCTGGCCAAAGCCCAGGAGATCACACAGGAGGAGCTGCGCCGCATCCGCAAGCTCATCGAGGAGATGCAGAACGCATCGGGCATCGTCATCGGGACGATCGACGAGGCGCAGGAAACGGCCATGCACATCCGCAGGACCGTCTGATGCGGGCTTGCGGAGAGCATCTTTCCATGATGAGGAAGACGATGATGAGGAAGACCACGATCAGGGAGAAGAAACAATGAGCGAAGTCAGCGGCGCCGGCGGCGGTTACTTCGGGTCGGACGTGGAGGTGACCGATCGGACCGTGGGCACGGGTACGGTCAGTTTCGGCGGGGTCAGCATATCCGCCGCGGACGCGGCGGAATTCGTGATGATGCACCGCACCCAGGTCATGAAGAAAGTCGGCGCCGACCGCACGGAGATGGCCCAGCAGCACCTCGACCGCATCAAGACCGCCCGGAAGTACCTCGCCGAGCTGATCGATCTCAAGAAATTCGTCGACACCGGCAAGAGCTTCCGCGACCGGGCGCCGGTGACGCCGGACCTGGTCGAATTCCTGAAGAACGAGGTGGGTTGTTCGCCTGGCGAATTCAAGAACCGGATCCTGTTCTACGGCTCTGCGGTGCCGCGCCTCCCGGAATCGGTGCGGGACTACTATGGAATGCAACTGAATCCAGACGGGAGTTACGATTCCCACCACAGGGGGGTCAATCCGGAGTTCCACGCACACGCGGCGAGCGGTCACCACCAGTACGAGATTCACGGCGTCACCTGCCTTTCCAAGGACAAGCTGGACTCCCTGAAGGAGGAGGTGAACAATTACGTCGACCAGCAGAACGACAGCAACAACCTGTTCATGACCAAGTTCAAGAGCGTCATCAACACCATGAACGAATCCCTCGAAGGCGCCAACAGCATGGCGGACAAGACCCACGACACCCTCAAGAACCTGGTGTCGAGATGGTAGGAGAAACTCAGGTGCAGGATTCCCTTGACGCCCTCGAGTCCCTGACGGACGATCAACTGCTCTCGGTGGAGCAACTGGCTGCCCGATGCCTCACCGAAGGGGCGACGCTGGCCGACCTGCGGGGCTACGATGACGATGAAATGGAAGCGGTCTACCAGTTCGCGCACAACGCCTATCAGCAGCGGCGCTACGAAGACGCCAGGAAACTTTTCCAGTTCCTGGCGGAGAACAATCACACCGAGAGCCGGTTCTGGATGGGCCTGGCCGCTTCCTACCAGATGACCGGCGGATACGAACAGGCCGTGACCGCTTACGGGGTCGCGGCGCTGCTCGATGCGACCGACCCCCGGGCGCCGCTGCACGCCTGCGAATGCTACGTGGCGATGCATGACCTGGAGAGCGGCCGCAAGGCTCTCGATGCCGTGGGCCTGATCTGCGGTGAGACCGGCGGCGAACAGGTGCATGGGGAAGTGCTGAAGCGCGCGGCGCTGCTGGACTCGGCGATCGCCGCGGCCGGTGCAGGATGAGCGCCGGCAACCGCTGGCCATGAAGCGATGAATCGGAAGTTCACATTCGGGAGATAGGCTGATGTCCCTTGCCGTCATGGAGAATCTGCTCGCCGAGTTCGGTGCCGGAATCGGCATCCCGGACCTGCGGCCGGACGAAGAACATCGTTGCAACCTCATGATCGACGATGTTGCGGTGAGTTTCGAACTGGGGAAGGGCGATGAGAGCCTGTACATCTATGCTTTGCTCGGGCCGGTCCCGGAAGGCGATGAGGGCGCCGTATACGCCGCGCTGCTGCACGCCAACTACAGTTTCGAGGGCACGCGCGGCTCGACGCTCGGCATCGATCCGCAGACCGGCGGCATCGTGCTGATCCGGGAAGAGCGCCTCGAATCCCTGCGCCTGCCCGGTTTCGAGTCGATCGTCGAGGAGTTCGTGGACGTCGCCGAGGGTTGGATGAAGCGCATCGACAGCGGCGATTTCAAGCCGCAAACGGCGGAGTCGCAGGCGGATTCGATTTCTTTGCAGGAAGGAATGATGCGGGTTTAGCCCGACCCATTCATGAATAGGTCGGGCTAATTCCAGGGGGCCGCAGCACCCGGCAACGAGCGCCGGGATCAACCGAGGAAAGACCAGGGAGAACGAAATGGCGAACGAAGAACAGGAACGGATCATCATGGACATCGAAGCCCGCCTCAAGGAAGACAGGGATGGTTCCCTCAAGTCCTCGCTGGCAGCCGGCATCGACGAACAGCTCGCCGCCATCGAAGCAAGGCTGAGCAAGGGCGCGCCGCCGGACGAGTATCGGAGGCTGAGCACCATGAAGGCCGGCCTCGCATCGGCGAGCCTTGTGCTGGACCGAACCTGGTCCTTCTATCACCGATGACCCGCCGCTCGGCATCGACTGACGAGGACAGCCACTCATGACTGACGAGGACAGCCACTCATGCCCCATACCGCAGTGGCACGCGCAATGCTCGCGGTACTGGTGCTGCAGCATGGGCTCTGCTGGGCACAGCAGGAGGGCGCGGACACGGCCGGGCCCCTCGACTGGCTGAATGAGCCGTACGGCTACCTGGCAAACAACGAATCGCTACGTTCGCTGCTGTACGAATTCGGCACCGCGCTGGGCGTGCCGGTCATCGTCAGCACCAGGATCACTGTCGTCGTGGATGACGAGATCCCGCTCATGCCCGCCGAAGACTTCCTTGCGGAGGTGCACGCCAGGTACGGCCTGATCTGGGTTTACGATGGCACGACGCTGTACCTGTACGACGGCACCGAAACCGCAAGGGAGACGGTTGAATTCCCGTTCGCGCGCCGGAACCTGTTCACCTCGGCCCTCGATACCGTGCACATGCGCGGCGTGCCGCTCAACTGGATTTTCCTGCCGGGCGAAAACGCGCTCCAGCTTTCCGGGCCCCCGAGATTCGTGGAGTGGGGCAAGGAAATCGCCGGCGAGATCGCGGCGCGGCACCCCGGCGAAAACCTGTTGGCAGGCGAAGACCGGAACTACATCATTCGCGTATTCGAAGTCGAGTACGGCTACGTCGACCAGATGGCCAACAATGCCTCCGGCGGCAAGGCGCCCATCGTGGGTCTGGCGGAAATGGTCGCAAAGCTCATGAACGTGGCTCACGCCACCGGCGTCGGCGGCTCCCGCCCCGTTTCGGGAGCTTCGGCTCCGGTCACCAAACTCCGCGGATCCGGCATCGTTCCCGGGGAAGATGCACAGGCGCCGGTACCGGCCACGGCATCGAACGTGGCCGGTGTCCGGGGTGTCGGGGAGGAAGCGTTCGTTATCGGCGACCCGCGGCTGAACGCGGTTGTCGTCCGTGACCTGGAGGCGCGCATGCCCGCCTACGAACGCCTGATCGCGGAACTGGACAGCCCGGTTGACCAGATCGAGATCACCATTTCCGTACTCGACATCGATGCATCCGCCGCCGAGGAGTTCCGCTTCGAACTCGACTCGGACTCCTTTCAACTGAACGCAGGCGCCGACCGGGGGAGCAGCAGCATCTACTACTCCGAGAACATGTGGGACGTGGAAGGCATCGCCCTGCGCATCCGGGCGTTACGCAATTCCGGCAAGAGCCGCATTCTCACCAGGCCTTCGGTGACGACCCTCGACAACCACGAGGCATCGTTCCAGAACAACCGCACGTTCTACGTCCGCCTGGGCGGGAACGATGCGGAAGCGGTGGACCTGGCGCCGGTATCCTACGGCTGGGTCGTGCGGATCCGGCCGCACGTCATTTACGACAGCGACGAAAAAAGGGTGCAACTGGCCATCCACATCGAGGACGGCAACCGCGGCGGCGCGGATCTCGCCGTTACCGGCGTACCTGAAGTCGCGCAGAACGTCATCCAGACACAGGCGGTCGTCCAGGAGGGAAGCAGCCTCCTGATCGGCGGCTACACCGTGCGCGAACAGACCCGTTTCGACCAGCGCATCCCCCTGCTGGGCCGGATCCCGATCATGGGCAGACTGTTCTCCACCAAGGTCGACCGCGACCAGTCCGTCGCGCGCTATTTTTTGATCACCCCAAGGATTCTCCCGGCCCGGATTTCCTACGAAATCAACACCGGCTTCGAAGGCGAACCCCTGCAAGGCACCGATGCGGTCACGCCGGTGCTCGATCAAAGCTGAGAAAAGAGGAGAAAAAAGAGGAGACACCCATGAAAGTCGACAACCCGGCGCGCCGGGACGAGGACGCGCAAGGAACAGATTACCGCTGGGAGAGAGCAGGTGTGCGGTACGGGTATCCGGCACCTTTAAAGCACCCCTGCGCCCTCGAATTCCACGACAACGCGTCCGCTTGGCGTGCAGGATACCCGTACCGCATACCTGCTCTCGGTGCCGAGTCATAGAGCAAAAGCGGGGACACCCACGAAGGAAAAAAGCGGGGACACCCACGAAGTGAAAAGAGGAGACACCCATGAACGAGGCTGAAAAGAGGAGATACCCATGAACGATGTGAGAGGGATTCCGGGCCCGTCCGGAACGCGAATCGAAACCGGCCCGGCGGAGGCGGCGAGCGCCGCCCGGTCCGCCGCGCCGCCCACCGATACCGGACCCGTCGAGGCCGCGGGACCGCCTCCGCCGGTGGAACCGCCGATACCCCAGGCGAGGGGAGCCATCGACTACGGGCTGGCGAAGACCGCAGCCGGAACCATGGCCGATAACGTCGGTGTGGACTTCGGCCACATCGCGGCGCTGATGATGCTGATCGACTCGGAACTGGCCCGCGCGGCGCGCGATGAGCAGGTTGCCCAGATCGAAGCGGTCGCCCACGAGATGCACGCCTCCGCAAAGGACATTCGCGCCAGCGCCACGATGGCTCTGGTCGGTGGCGTTGTTTCCGGGGGTGCGCAGATAGGCGCGGCGGGGATGAGCCTGTATGGCGGCGTCAAGGGGATGAAGTTGACGAGTTCGATGCCCGTGGTGGAACCCGAGGCAAACGTCCCGCAGACCACGACCGCTGCCCGGACATCCACGGCGGGTGCGTCCGGCGAAGAGCCATTACCCCAAAGGACGGAGTCCGGAGAATCTCCGGCACCGCTGCCGGAGAACATGAACACGCCGGAGTCCGGTCCGCAGGCCCCTGGGGAAGCCCAGACCCGGCAAGTCCGCGAGGAAACCACCCGGGAAACCGTCAAGGAGGCTTCCACCGCGAAACAGAAGGCGGCCGCGACCCGGCTCGATCAAACGCTTTCCCAGCAGTTGTCGGCCCGGGCACACAGCATTTCCCTGGTTACGCAAGGGATGTCGCAACTGACGATTGCAACGGGCGACATCATCAAGACCGCGATGGATTACGAGTCCCGCATGAAGGATGCAGACAGCAAAGAGGCCGAGGCAAGAGCGGAGGAGCAGCGCGCCTATCTCGACCGCACCAAGGGGTTCGCAGACTCGATGCAGAAGGGCGCCCAGGACATGCTCTCGATATTCCAGCAGATGGAGGACAGCATGCACCAGACCCACAAACAGGTCTGGTCCAGGGCCTGACCGTGAACCCGATCGTCAACGATCCGGGCCAGGCCGGCCCCGGTGTGCCGGGCGTCCCGGCGCGGGAGACGGTTGCGGCCCGGGGCAGCTTCCGCGGCGAGCAGGTACAGCATGTGCGCAATCCCACCGCGGAGCTTCAGGACGCCGCCGAAGAGTTGACCTTCGGCGAAAGCGAGCGCGTCGAAAAGAAGCTGTCCCAGCGCAAGCTCAAGAGTGGCGCCGGCATCCGTTCAGCCGTCGTCGAGCAGGCGGAGAAATACCTGCGCGACGTACCCGACCTGGAAAAAAAGCAGAAACTCTCCGATTTCGCCAGGTCGATTCTCGAAGAGGGCAGGCCGCCCGGTCGGGATGAGCTGCGGGAACGCGCCCGGAAGTTCTCAAACGACCCCACCCACCAGTTCCTGGCGCTGGAGTTCTCCCGTGAACAGGCGGCCACCGGCGATGCGGACCCGGCCCTCATCGAGGCGCTCGATGACGCCATCGCGGCACTGCAGGCCGAGAGCGGCCCCGCCATCCAGGCGGGCCTGAACGTCTCCCCGGTTGCCCACCGGTTTGCCGGCAGGAATGTCGGCGACATGCAGCAGTTGCGGGATATCTATCGGGATGTCGTGCTCGATTGCCGGACGATCAACGACGCCTACGAACGGGTGGTTGCAGACCATCCCGGCAAGAGTTTCGACGAAGCCGTGCGGTTCATGCTGAAGGCGCTCGGCGCCGACCTCGCCGCGAGCACCGGGTCGGTCTCGAAGGTCCGCCTCAGGCAGATCGTGGACGACATGTACCAGCTGAAGTCCCTGAACAGCGTCCACGAGCAATGCGAAGACCTGGTGCGGCGGGTGCGCAGGAACTTCGGCGCCGAGCCGGGCCCGGACGCCGCGCGGGACCTCGTCTCCGAGCTGCTGACGGCGCAGGACCGTGCCTGGCAGGGCGCGGACGCCTTCGCTGCCCTGCCCGGCAAGATGGGGGTGCAGCGCGACGATGCCGGCATCTACGTTCTGCAGGGGTTCAAGGAACTGGTCCGCTTCGTGCCATTGAAAGCATTCGGAGACGACATGGCCAAGCGCGACCGAGTCATGATCTCGGTTCAGCAGGCACTCGATGCCGCCATAGACACCGAAGAGTTCGATGACTGAGCCGATTCCCGACTGGTGGGTGAAGGCGCTCGCCGATTTCGGCGCCGGCATGGGCTTCCGGGACGCCGACAGTTGGTGTACGGACGTGCTGAACCTGTCGGTGAACGATGGCCGCCAATGCCTCGTCGATGTCGAGCGGTGCGGCGACGAGATTGTCCTTGCGGTGTTGTGCCGGGCGCCACGGCCCGAGGTTCGGGAAAAGGCCCTGTTCCTGTTGCGCCGGTGCGGTGTCGAAAGCTATCTCCCCTTCGTGGTGCAGGTCGGCCTGAAGGGCGATGACGTGCTGGTGCTCGCGGCCCGCATCGGGCGGGCGGAGGCCTACCGCATGCAGAACGCCTTCGAGTTGCTGCTCGCCCTGGTAGCGGACGCCGGTCTCTGAGCCCCGTGGCCGTTTCGCTGAACATGGGTGTCGAGGGCGTTTCCTACCAGCGCTCGGCCGTCGAATCCCGGTCAGGGTACCCGGAGAGCAGGGCCAACCTGCCGATCGGCGCGTCGATCCCCTTGCATGTGGACAGGGTTTTCAATCTCGATGCCAGCGACCGCTTCCTGGCGCGGGCCCTCAGTCCGCGCATCGCCAACCCCTATGTCACCGTCCCGGCCAACTACGCGAAGCTGTTCAACGACATCGAGGCCGCCACCGGCCGGCAGGGGGGCGAACGGGGCGAGAGCGGCCGCATCCTGCAGTCCGCACGGACCCTGCTGCTGGCGATGAAGGCGGATTTCCAGGCGTTCGAGACCTCCCGCAACGCGTTGATCAAGGCGTGACGGCGGCCGGCATGCTCGACGAACTCGGCGAAGACCACAGGACCTGGCTGCTCGTTGCGGCGAACAACTATCTCGGCCAGCAACGGGCCGACCGCGCCGTCGTTCTGCTGGAACTGCTGGAACTGCTCGACCCGGAAGACGCCCAGTGCCAGAAGCTGCTCGCCTATGCCCACTGGCTGCAGGGCGACGCGCAGCGCTTCGCGGGCGCGGCCGGGCGCGTGCTGCGGCAGCGGCCGTCCGGTCCGGAACGGGCCGCCCTGGAATTCATGACCCGGCACCTCCCGGACAATGGCGCCGCCATTGTGCCGGCCGGCGGGCCTGAAGGTGTGCCGCCGGCCGCCGGGCGGGCGAGGTCTGCCTGATGCAGGTTCCCGAGAACGTCCAGCACGTCCTGTACGCCATTACCCAGCGCAAGGATGTGCTGCTTGCGTCACTGCTGGTCGCCATCATCTTCATGATGATCCTGCCGCTGCCGACGGAACTGGTGGATGTCCTCATCGGCACGAGCATGGGCATTGCCGTCATCCTGCTGATGCTCGCCATCTACATTTCCTCCGCCGGGGAATTCTTCGCCTTCCCGGCCGTGCTGCTGCTGTCCACCCTGTTCCGCCTGGCCCTGTCGATCACGACGACGCGGCTCGTCCTGCTGCAGGCCGATGCGGGAAAGATCATCGAAGCGTTCGGCAACTTCGTCGTCGCGGGCAACCTCGTCGTCGGGATGGTGATCTTCCTGATCATCACCATCGTCCAGTTCCTGGTGATCACCAAGGGCGCCGAACGGGTGGCGGAAGTGAGCGCGCGTTTCTCCCTGGATGCCATGCCCGGCAAGCAGATGAGCATAGACGGGGACATGCGCGCCGGCGTGATCGACATGGACGAGGCGCGGCGGCGGCGGCAGAAGGTGGAGAAGGAGAGCCAGCTCTACGGTTCCATGGACGGCGCCATGAAGTTCGTCAAGGGCGACGCCATTGCCGGCCTGATCATCATCGCCATCAACCTGGTCGGCGGGCTCATCATCGGGGTCACCCAGCGGGGGCTGGAAATCGGCGAAGCCATGCAGATCTACTCGATCCTCACCATTGGCGACGGGCTGGTCGCGCAGATCCCGGCCCTGCTGATCGCCATGACCGCGGGCATCATCGTCACCCGGGTGAGCACGGACGAAACCGAGAACCTGGCGAGCGACATCGGCGAGCAGTTCGGCGCCCAGCCCAAGGCCCTGCTGGTTGCCGGGGGCCTGATGCTGGCGTTCAGCCTGATCCCCGGGTTCCCGACGATGACCTTCGTCGCGCTCGCGGCCATGACCGGGGGCGCGGGGCTCCTGCTGCTCCGGGCTTCGAAAGGCCGGGAAGCGGCGGGGGTGGAGAGCCAGGTTTCCTCGATACTCACGCCGGTGCCGACCGAGACCAGCACCGAAGCGGAAGTCGAAGCCCAGCTCAGGGGCGAGCAGGAGATCACCCTGGGCGCCTCGCTGCTGGTGGACATATCCGCATCGCTGCAGGAGCACCTCGACATGCGGTCGCTCAACCGGGAGGCCGCGAAAGTGCGGCGGGCCCTCTACCTCGACCTCGGGGTGCCCTTCCCCGGCGTCCACGTCCGCTTCAACGAGAACCTTGCCGAGGACTCGTACGCGGTGCTGCTGCAGGAGATTCCGGTGGCCAGGGGCGACCTGAGGCCCGGCTGCGTGCTGTATTCCGACACACAGCGGCAGCTCGACATGGTCGCCCTGCCGAGCGAGAAGGGCGAGCCGTTCCTGCCCAACGTGCCCACCGTGTGGATCGAGGACAGGCACGCCGCGAGCTTGCGCGAGGCGTCCATGTCGTTCATGGAACCGCACAAGGTGCTGAGCTTTCACCTGGCCCACGTCATGAAACGCTATGCCGAGGAGTTCGTCGGCATCCAGGAAACCTACAACCTGTTCGAGCGCCTGCAGCAGACGTTTCCGGACCTCATCAAGGAGACGCAGCGGGTCCTGCCGGTCAATCACACCACCGAGGTGCTCAAGCGCCTGGTCGGGGAGGACATCTCGATCCGCAACGTGCGCCTCATCCTCGAGTCCCTGGTGCATTGGGGCCAGCAGGAGAAGGACGTCGTCATGCTCACGGAATACGTGCGCGGCGACCTCAAGCGTTATATCAGCTACAAGTACAGCAGCGACCAGAACGTGCTGTCGGCCTACCTGCTCGACGACGACCTGGAGGAAACGGTCCGGGGCGGCATCCGCCAGACCTCCTCGGGGAACTACCTGGCGCTCGACCCGTCGGTCACGCGGCAGCTTGTCAGCCAGACCCGGACGCTGGTGGGCGACATCAGCAGGCTCAGGAGCAAGCCGGTGGTCGTCACCGCCCTGGACATCCGGCGCTATGTGCGCAAGATGATCGAGATCGAACTCTACGACCTGGCGGTGCTCTCGTTCCAGGAGCTGACCCAGGAAGTCACGGTACAGCCGCTCGGCAAGATTGCGCTGTAGGCGGGAAGGAGAGGAGTCATGCGCACCGCGGAGAGGGACCTGACGAACATGGGCGGAACGCTCGACCGTGCGGCCGGGCGGATCGGTGGAATCGTCCGTACGGCGCCGCTCTTCGAGAAGCGCGGACGGGTGCTGGGGGTGACCGGCGGCCTGGTGCGCGCCACCGTCCAGGGTGTGCGGATCGGCGACCTTTGCGAGCTGCAAAGCGCGGGCGCGCCCGATCCGGTGGACGACCTGCTGGCCGAAGTCGTCGGCTTCGACGGCCGGCACGTGCTGCTCTCGCCGCTGGGCTCAACCACCGGCATTTCAAACGCCACCGAGGTGGCGGCCACCGGCAGGACCCACGAGGTGGCCGTGGGGCCGTCGCTCCTGGGCAAGGTGCTCGACGGCCTCGGGCAGCCGCTTGACGGGGAACGGCTGCATTGCCGGGCAAGCTACCCGGTTCTCGCCGATCCGCCGGACCCCATGCGGCGCAAGGTGATCGACACGCCGCTGCCCCTGGGACTGCGGGTTCTCGATGGCCTCCTGACCTGCGGCGAAGGTCAGCGCATGGGGATATTCGCCGCGGCGGGGGGCGGCAAGAGCACGCTCCTGTCCATGCTGATCCGCAATTCCGCGGCCGACGTCAAGATCCTGGCCCTCATCGGCGAGCGCGGCCGTGAGGTGCGCGAGTTCATCGAGCACGACATCGGCGAAGAGGGCCTGAAACAGTCCGTCATCGTGGTCGCCACCTCCGACCGTCCGGCCATGGAGCGGCTGAAGGCCGCCCATGTGGCCACCGCCATCGCCGAGTATTTCCGGGACCAGGGCGCCAAGGTGCTGTTGATGATGGACTCGGTGACCCGCTTTGCCCGGGCGCAGCGGGAGATCGGCCTTGCCGCCGGCGAGCCGCCCACGCGCAGGGGGTTCCCGCCCTCGGTGTTCGCGGCGTTGCCGCAGCTTATGGAGCGGGCGGGGCAGTCGGATGCGGGTTCCATCACTGCCCTGTACACGGTGCTGGTGGAAGGCGATGACATGACGGAGCCGGTGGCGGACGAAACCCGCTCCATTCTCGACGGCCACATCATCCTCTCCCGGCAACTGGCCCAGTCCAATCACTACCCGGCGGTGGATGTGCTGGCCAGTGTCAGCCGCGTGATGAACAACATCGTCGAAGAGGACCACCGGCGCGTGGCGGGCCGGATCAGGGAGCTGCTCGCGAAGTACAGGGAGGTGGAACTGCTGTTGAAGATCGGCGAGTACAAGGAGGGGTCGGACCGGGTGGCGGACGAGGCGATCCGCAAGATCGATGCGATCAACGCGATACTCAGGCAGGGGCTGTTCGAAGACTCGGCCTTTGCGGAGACCGTCGAGCGCATGAACCGGGTGACGGACGGGTAGCTTGCGGGACACAAGATATGCTGGACGAAATACTCACCATCAAGCGTCGGCGGGAAGACGACGCGGCAGCCGCGGTGGGCGAAGCGCAGCGGACGCTCGAGCGCCGGGAGGCCGAACGGCAGGACAAATCCCGGGAACTCCGGGAATACGACGCCTGGCAGGCGGCGGAGCGGGTGCGCCTCTTCGAGGACGTGCGGAACAGGGGCGTCGCCCGGGCCGACCTGGAACGCTATCGCGAGCGGGTCGGCCTGCTGCGGCAAAGGCTACTGCATCTCGAAGAGGAACTTGCGGCCGCGCAGGAAGAAGCGGCCGCCGCGGAAAGCGGCCTGCAGAAAGCAAGGGAGGCGCGCCTTGCCGCGCACCGGGAAGTGCTCAAGTACGAAGAGTACCAGGGCATTCTGGAGCGGGAACGCGTGCGGGAGGCCGAGCGCCGGGAGGAGGCCGAAACCGAGGACGTCATCACCGGCCGGCATTGATGCCGGGCTACAGATGCCGGGAAACAGTCTTGACCCTCTTTTTTGCGCCAATTAACATCCGTGGAAAGCCTGTTACGGCTTGGGACACGCAATGAAATTCATCCACGCGCTGAGTCGAACACGCCGACTCCAATGAATATTTCGGAATTCAGATCCATCGCCAACGTGCCTAATGCGCTGGTTGTACTGGACTCCAGGACGGATGAAATCAAGGTCTCCCGACAAACGCTGATGCATCGCACGATCGCCTGGTTCAAAGCGAAAGTGTCCCCGAACCCAATGGCCGGCGCGGAACGCGATGCCGCACACAACCGGTTCCTCCGCGCGATCGCCGACCATTCCGGCTACGACAGCGGCGACGTGAGCCGGGCGGCGGCCCTGCTTACCGTCGATCTGCTCGGACGCAGGCCGCTTTCCACGCGGAAGATTCGCGAAGTGATTCAGGATCTGGACGGGCGTTCCACCCCGGCGATGCGGGAAAACCGCACCACCGCGGCCTGGATGTCCCGCCGCGGCGTCGACATGCGTCTCGCCGAGCGGGCACCGGATGCCGCAATCGACGAGGAGGAACGGGAATTGCTGTCGGCGAACGTATACGAAGCCGTTAACAGCGCGGGCGGTGACGGAGCCCGCAAAGTCGACTTCTCTCAGGCTTCGGCGATAACCAACCGTGTCGTCGATGCGTTCCTGGACGACCGGTCTGCAAAAGCCGAAGCCGCTGCCCGGGCGCAAGTACCGGTACGCGAAGAAGCCGTCAGCCGGAACGAATCCGCCCGGCCCACGGCGCGGGAACCTGGCCCGGTTGAGACACCGCCGCAGATGCCGGCTCCCGGCGCTGTGACCGACGACGGGGGTCATCAAGCCGGCATCCACTCCGCCGGAACACCCGCCGTTGCAGCCGAAGCCCGTACGACCGGCAGCCCCGGTGCGACGGACCGCACCGCCCGGAAGGAGCTGCTTCGAACGCTTGGCAAAACCGAGTTTCCCGGAAAACTGAAGTCCGAGTTGAAGAAGCTCGTCACGAAAGGCGTCATCACGGACTCGGCAGGGCTTGTCAGCCATGCGAACAAGCGCACTGCGGACTGGGTCATGCAGAACCGGGTCGGGCGCTGGTACGGCGAGGCCCTGAAACATCAAGGGGCGCGGCGCAAGATCAAGCATGGCGAGGAACTGATGGCATCGGAGACGATGTTGCGGCAAATCACCGATTCCATCGTCGGCTCCAGGAACATTCAGAACTACCCGGACATCAAGGCACAGTCGAGGGCGTTGATCGCTGCTCACGTGCGGAGCGAGATCGATGGCCGGAATACCTGACCAACCACTTCACCAATCACTTCACCAATCACTTCACCAACGGGAGGTATAGACGAATGACCAGTTCAGATTTTTCGATAAGCGGCGTGCAATCGGGTGTGGGTACTCAACTGGATGCCGAAAAGCAAAGGCTGGGCGACATGATCGACAACTTCGATGCAGACGATCCGCGCGCCACCTTTGAACTCGAATTGGAGGTGGCGAAATACAAGGCCGAGTTGGGGCTCATGTCCGCGCTGGTGAAGGACCTCAGCGAGGCGCAGCAGCAGATCATTCAGAAGATTTGATGAATCATGGAAATACCACAAGACGTGCTTCGGACTTGCGTTGGCCTGGGCCTTCTGGCCTGCCGCCTCCCCTCCATGCGCGAAGACACGATGAACATATTCGAAGCGATGAAAGCCGCGGCGCCGGACAGCCCCTCGTGGATCATCGGCATCGGCATGGTCCATGCCAACGCGGATGACGATCCTGCCGCAGCCTGCCGGTTCATGATGAAGCAGGGCGTCTCGGCCGGATCGGGGGATCTGCTGGCCCGCTCGTTTCTCGGGCTGTTCCTGGTCATGGCGGGCCGGGCCGGCGACGCGGAAAGGGTCGCCAGCGCGGTGGTCGACGACGGTAGCGATGCCGATGCCACCAAGCTCGCCCGATCCCTGCTGGACAACGAAATCAACCGAAGTTGACGACCGTGCGCGGCAGCGCGGCGGCTTGACGGAGCACGGCAATGGCCATCGATCTCGCGCAGATCCAGCGTCAGGTCATCGATCGGGCGCAATCCAGGCTGGCCGAGGAAGCGCAACGGTCCGGAGATGTCGATCCGGGCCGGGGGGCGGCCAGGTTCGAGCAGCTCATGGAGTCGCCCAGGGCCGGGGCCGGCGGGCCGGAAGTTCCCCCAGCGGCGAAACCCGAACCCGGCCAGGCCCAGCCGGCGGACCGGGTCACCGGCGCCGATGCTCCCCCTGTCGCCGGCGACCGCATTCTGGCCAATCTGCACCCCGGTTCGCTGCAGATGCCGGACCTGGCTGGAACGGAGGCCACCGGGTCCACAGGCGCGAAGGCCGGCATCGACATCGGCGATCCGGCGGACAGGCTGGCCCTGCAGATCAAGGTCGCCGAAATAAAGGCCGAGGTGGGCCTGGCGACCGCCACGGTCCAGAAGGCATCGCAGGGCGTGGATACCTTGCTGAAGTCGCAGTA
This sequence comes from Gammaproteobacteria bacterium, assembly GCA_028821125.1. GTDB lineage: Bacteria > Pseudomonadota > Gammaproteobacteria > Pseudomonadales > Azotimanducaceae > Azophilus. The sequence continues at coordinate 10,849 of JAPPHD010000065.1, read as the reverse complement.
GCCATGCAGCGCCGCCCGTTTCTCATGGTACTCACGCGTTGCCCGACCCTGATTCTTGCCGTCGCCCTGCTTGCGGGCTGCAACATGACGGAGCTTTATTCCCAACTCGACGAACAGGAAGGCAACGAGATGCTGGCCCTCTTGCTGCAGCACAACATCAGCAGCGAGAAGCGCCCGGTGAAGGACAACAGGGTCAGCCTGTACGTCAATTCGGGGAAGATTCCCGCGGCCATGGAACTGTTGCGGCAAAACGGGTATCCGCGGGACAAGTTCTCGACGATCAAGGACCTCTTCAGCGCAGACAAGCTGATCGCCACGCCCTACGAGGACCGGACCCGGTACATCTACGGCCTGTCCCAGGAGCTTGCGGATACGCTGTCACGGGTCGACGGCGTGATGACCGCGCGCGTCCACCTGGTGGTTCCGGCGGAGGACGCCAGGGAGCCGGAAGTCGCTTCCGCAGCCGTGTTCATCAAGCACAATCCGAATTACGAGATGGACGAGCATGTGTCCCAGATCAAGTCGATCGTGGCCAGTGGCATCGAATCCCTTGCCTACGATGCGGTAAACGTGGCCCTGTTTCCCGCCGGGCAGGGCGACTTCGTGCAAATCGGGGAAGAGCCCCTGCGTTCCGTTCTTTCGATCGACCTGGCGGCCGGATCGGTAATCGACTTCTATCTGCTGTTAGCCTTTATGGCCGTACCCTTTGCGCTGTCTGTCGCCTTCAATGTTTACCTGTTCCTGGCGAGACGCGCCCGGGGCCCTGCGTCCTGACCGCTCCGCAACGCACCGGCCGGCCGCGATCACATCCAGATGAGCAGCGCAACCGACGGCTTGAATGTCAACAGGCCCCTCCTCGCGGAGACACTCCTTTTTTACTCCCTGCCCGCGCAGTACATGGACGCGAGCTGGTGGCGACCGCAATGGCTGCCGGCTGCGCTGTTCGAGCGCCTGCGGCAAAACCGCCGAAGTCAGCGGCACCTGTCAAACTTCCTCGTCAGTCACCTGGGGCTTGGGGACGACCCGCTTTCGGGTTGGGAGCCTGCCCGGTTCAAACTGGCCGCAACCCCGGTGCAGCGGCTCGACCGCCTGGTCACCCTTGCGGGCATCACCCTGTTGTCCACGGCCATCGCGGGGGTGCTGCGCAGCCGGGACAGGAACCGCGTCACCGCCCAGATCGGAGAGCAGGACTATCGTTTCGCCGTCAGGCGCGGCCGGTTCCTCCTGCAGCAGTCGAAGCTTGCACAATCGGCATTGGATGTGGGCGCCCCTTTGCCGGACCCTGTGGATCGGGAAAGCCGGCGGCTCGGTATGGCGAGCCTGGCCACCGCCCTGCAGAACGCTCCCGCGTCGCTGGTTCGCCGCACGCAACTGAAGTTTCCCAGAACGGCCGTCGAGGCGCATTGGCAGCCGTTGATTCCGGAGTCGCAGGCTTTTCTGCGGCTGTTCCGGTTGCTCGATGCCCAGGAGCCGGCCCCATGACACGATTCGTCTTCAGGAAGATCGAAGACCTGGGGGTCACCCCCTTGGGAAACCTGATCAAGGCCGACGTCCACCACGTTGTCGCCGAGGGCAACCGGGTGCTTGCCGAAGCCGCGGAACAACGCAGGCGCGCCTACGAGTCTGCCCTGGAACAGGGCAGGAAGGACGGAGAGGCGGAGGGACGGAAGGCCAGCGCGGCGCTGATGGCCGAAGCGGCGGCAGCGGCCCGGGAATTCTGGCGCACGTCGGAGCGGCGCCTGGCCGATATCGTCATGCAGGCCGTCCGGCGCATCCTGGGCGAGTTCGAAGACGCCGAACTGGCCGCGGGAATGATTCGGCAACTCCTCAAGGAGGTGACGGAAGAGGGCCGCATCCGCGTTCGCGTCGCTCCGGTGCAGGCCGGGACGGTTCGGGACCGGGTTCGGGCGATGCAGGGCGGCAGCAGTGCCGAAGCCATCGAGATCCTTGAAGATGCGAGTGTCGGCGAGGGCGCCTGCCGGATGGAAACCGAACTCGGATTCGTGGAAACGAGCGTCGATGCGCAACTCGAAGCGCTGGGCGCCGCGGTTCGGAAAGTCCTGGAGGAGTAACGCCGGCGATGTCCAGGCTGCCGCTTCTGATCGGCGATTTCGGGAACCGGAACGGCATCGAATCGTTACGGCCGGACGAACAGGGCCGTTACCACATGGTGGTCGACGACTCGGTACAGGTTCAGTGTTTCGAAAGGTTCGGGCAGTTGTACCTGGTTTCTCCCCTCGGTCCGGTCCCCGAGCCGGTCGAGGAGGGGCAGCGGTGGCTGCAGCGCCTGCTGAACCACGCCCTGAAGCGAATGAAGCACAGCCACGGCACGCCGGCGCTCGACGAGGAAGGCAATGCGGTTTTCTTCGCCCGTTACGATATTGCAAACCTGTCCGTGGTCGACCTCGAAGCCCGGGTCTCAGAGCACATCAACGTGCTGGAGAGTTACCTGGACGTGGTCGATGCCGCCGCCCCGATGCAAGCCGCGGCCGGCTTCGCGCCATCGTTTCTGCGTCCATGACCCGGCATCGGCTGCCCCGCATGCGCACGGGCTCATTCGGGTATTCCAAGCGGTTGCCCCCATGCCACTGCCGCGCCGCCCCACACTCGCCTCATCCATCGGGCCCGCCCATTGGAATCGCTGGCTGATTTCCTCAGGCAAGTGCTGCTGACCCTGGCGCTGGCAATGCCGCGCATCGTCGGGGCGATGACGGCCCTGTCGTTCATGGGGCCGAACGTTCTGGGCGGTGCGCTGGCGCGCAATGGCGTCGCCGCGGCGCTGTCGCTTCTGGTCTATCCCATCGTCTCCGTGCAGGTCGCAGAGGCGAAACTCTCGGGGCTGGGATTGGCCGGCGCCGCCGCCAAGGAATTTCTGCTCGGCATGACGATCGGCTCGGTGGTGATGGTGATTTTCTGGTGCATCCAGGCCGTCGGCAATTTCATCGACAACCAGCGCGGCGCCACCATGGCCAGTTCCATGGATCCCTTCATCGGCGAGCAATCGTCGCCGCTCGGCCTGTTCATGACCCAGAGCATGGTGGCCGTATTCTTCTGTACGGGGCTGTTCAACGGCTTCCTGGGGGGCGTTTACCACAGCTACGAACTGTGGCCGGCCACCTCGTTCTGGCCCGCGATCGACGTGGATGTCCTGACTTTCTTCGTCGCGCAGTTCGCACTCATTTCCCAGATGGCGCTCCTGGTCGGCGGGCCCGTCGTGGTCGCCATGTTCCTCTCCGAGCTGGGCCTCGGGTTCATCAGCCGCTTCGCTCCGCAACTGAACGTGTTCTTTCTTTCCATGCCGGTGAAGAGTGCCGTGGCGTCACTGATGCTTGTGCTCTTCTGGGGAATGCTGATCGTCTTCTTCCGTGAAACACTGCAGGCCCTGGACCTCATCGAGTTGTTCGGGCCACTGTTCCAATGAGCGGCTCGTCTTCCGACAAGACCGAACCCCCCACACCCAAACGGTTGCGCGATGCCCGGAAGAAGGGCCAGGTCGCCAAGAGCAAGGAGGTGGTGAGCGCCGCCATCATCGTATCGCTGCTGTTTTTCTTCACCGCCGGCGCAGACCACTACCTGAACCTCTTCAGAGACCTCTTCGACACCCCGCTGTGGCTGGAGCAGGTGACGTTCCAGGAAGCGTTCGACGATATGGTGAGGAAAGCTTTTACCCTTGCCATTGCGTTGATCGCCCCGCCCGTGGGCATCGCGCTGGCCATGGGCATATTCGCAAACTTCGCCCAGATCGGCGCCCTGTTCGCCGTCGAGCAGGCCAAGCCGGACCTGAAGAGGCTCAGTCCCGGCAAGGCACTAAAGAACATCTTCTCCAAAAAGAACCTGGTCGAACTCCTGAAGTCGCTGGTAAAGATCGCCGTACTGGGAATCGCGGTCGCGCACGTCGTCTGGAACGGCATGCCGGTGCTGATGGCTGTGGTGCATTGCGGCCTCGGCTGCCTCATGCCGGCCATCGGCGCCCTGTTCAGCGAACTGGTGATCTACGTCTCACTGGCCTTCATCGTGGTGGCCGTCGCGGATTACGCCTTTCAGAAGCTGTCCTTCATCAAGAGCATGAAAATGTCCAAGGACGAGGTAAAGCGCGAGTACAAGGAGTCCGAAGGCAATCCTGAAATGAAGTCCAGGCGCCGAAACCTGTTCATGGAAATCGTCAACTCCCAGGAAACCGCCAACATCAAGCGCTCGAGCGTAGTCGTCGCCAATCCGGTGCACCTGGCCATCGGCCTGTACTACAAGAAGACAAAAACCTCCCTGCCCGTCGTCACCCTCAAGGAGCAGGGCCTGAACGCGCAACGGGTCGTCGCCATAGCCGAACGCGAAAACGTGCCGGTGATGGTCGATGTTCCGCTAGCGCACTCGCTGATGTCCGACGCCGACCTGAACCGCTACATCCCCGACGACCTCATTGCCCCCGTCGCCGAAGTCCTGCGTCTCGTACGAAGCCTGTGACGCGACTCGAACGGCGCCAGTTGCACCGAATCCCGCTGGGAGAGAGCAGGTGTGGGGTACGGGTATCCAGCACCTTTAAAGCACCCCTGCGCCCTCGAATTCCACGACAACGCGTCCGCTTGGCGTGCAGGATACCCGTACCCCATACCTGCTCTCGGCCCCCGATCGAAGCAATCTTTCGCCACGCTCATTCCAAAAATGACATTAATTTCATCGCTTGAAAAACTGTTCCACACAAGTCAGACCCCATCAAATATGACATAAGCGAGCGCTGGTTCCCCGTCTTCTTCACCCTGGCCGATCTCCACCGGCTTCTCCAGAATCATGTAGCGCTCAGTGATGGTCCTGACGACGTAGCCGCCCGAGATTTTCGAACCCTCCCCATAGCTCGCACCATCCTGCGCAATGACGTGAATGCGCTCCCCAAGCACCACCGCCCGCACATCGAAATCCACGGTCGAGACCCCCAGAAACGAATCCGTCCCGTCCAGCCTGAGCAACGGCCTCGAGTCGAACTCCGCATTGAAATCCTCCACCAGCCCGCGAATCCGCCCAAGCTCCTCGCCAGACCGAACCGGCCCGAACAGGCCGACCCCGTCGTCGAGGCGCTGTATAAGCAGGCGATCCCCCAGCCCAAGCCGGTCCAGGCTCCGCCGCAGCACCGCCAGGCGATCTGCCGCCGTCTGGATCCGGTAGGTCAGGCCATTGGCGCCCTTGAGGTCTTGCGCGAGCAGCGCCCTGGCCGCCGAAAGACTGGATTCCCGTTCGACATAGCCCACTATGGCCAGCTCGCCGGGCGCATGGGGCACGGGGAGCGCTTCCACCCTGTTGCGGCCGTCCCGGTTCAGCGCCTGTTCGAGTATCGCGTTGGCGTACGCGGAGAGCTGTTCGGAAGAGACGATGTGCACGGCGGCACGAACCCCGGTTGCGGCGAGTTCGTCGAGAAGGCTCCGCAAGTCCCGGTCGGAAACGACACTACCGGTCACGGTAACCGGCGCGTCAGGATCACGTTCGAAACTAACCTGAATGTCCGCGCCGTAACGCGCAGCGATTTCCCGGATTTCCCGGGCCGCCTGGGCCGGGTCGCGGTGCCTGGGCTCAGGCTCGTTCGGTGTCAGCAGCCAGGCAACTCCGGCAATCGCGAGCACGGCGGCAGCGGCGGCCGCCGCCACGGGCATCCGGCGGCCTGGCCGCTCCGCCGCCTCGTCCGCCTCGTCCGCGTCGTCCCCTCGCGCCCTCGTGGGCTCGCCTTCGAGCGCCGCCTCTTCACCCGGCGCATCCGCATCGGCTGCGGCCGCGTCCGGCTGTGGTGCATCGCCGCCATCAGCCTGGATCGAGGGGAGATCGATCTTCGGCCAGGGCTGTCCGGCGGGGCCCACGGCCAGGGACAGCCCGCCCATGGTAACGACCTGAAACGGATCCAGCAGGACGCTTCCGTCGACCCGCTGCCCGTCGACGTAGACGGTATCGCCGGAATCAAGCACGGTCAGGCGAACGCCGGAATCCGTCGGCAGCAGGCTGACGTGCCGTCCCGCCAGGCCGTCGTCTTCGAGAACGAAATCGCAGTCCTCGCCGCTGCCGATCACGGCTTCTTCCGCGTCCAGGGTCACCTCGGCGCCGACGTGAACGCCCGACAGTATCTTCATCGTCCAGAGCTGTCCGGTCATGTTCCGCCTGCCTCGCCGGCCCCGTTAGCGAATGCGCTGCACGCGGTTGAACGAATCCGCCGCGTAGCCGATCAATTCCGACCCGATCCATCCCATGATCACGAATATCACCAGAATGATCGACGCCAGCTTGAACGCAAAGGAGATCGTCTGCTCCTGGATCTGGGTCAATGCCTGCACCAGCCCGACGAATACGCCGACCAGCGCCGCCACGACGATCGGCGGCAACGACAGCACCAGCACGAGCAGCAACGCCCGCGAGGCATGACTGACGATCTCCGCTTCAGGCATGGCCGGCGCGACTCATTGATACGACAGGACGAGGCCCTGGATGAGCCGCGACCAGCCGTCCAGGAACACGAACAGCAACAGCTTGAAGGGCAGGGAGATCGTCATCGGCGACAGCATCATCATCCCCATGGCCAACAGGATGTTCGATATGACGAGATCCACCACGATGAACGGCAGATAGATGAGAAAGCCGATCTCGAACGCCGTTGTCAGTTCGCCCACCACGAATGCCGGGATGAGGATGAACATGTTGTCCCGGGTCAGTTCGTGTTCGTACTCGTCTCCCCACAGCTTGCCGGCCGTTTCGATGAAGAAATCGATCTGGCTTTCGCTGGCGTGTTTAGCGAGGAACTTTCGATAGGGAACGATGGCTACCGAGGCCGCCGCTTCCAGCGTGGCGGTGTTCTCCAGCTCGAAGTCCTGGCCGACGAGATTGTCGTAGCTTTCCATGCCCACCGGCATCATGATGTAGATCGTCAGCACCAGCGCAAGGCCGTGCAGGGCCATGTTCGGCGGAATGGACTGTATGCCGAGCGCGTTGCGCACCAGGGCGAATACCACGGCGAGCTTGACGAAACAGGTGCCCATCACGATCAGGAAGGGCAACATGCCGAGCGTGCCGAGCAGCACGATGAGTGTGGCTGGATCAGGCAGGTTGTCCATCGATCGTATCGCTGCCGGCAATGACGGGGTTCAGCGGCATGGCGGCTGTTGCGGTTCAGCCCTCCGATGCGTCGTCGCAATCCAGCAGCCGCACGCCGACGCGCCCGTCCACATCCACCAGTTCGCCTCTGCCGATCGTCTTGCCGTTGGCGCGGACCACCACGTGGCGGTCGGGGGGTTGGTGCAGCTTGAATACGTATCCTGGCCTGATGCGACGGAGGTCGCGCAGGGGAACTTCCAATTCGCCGGCGACGAACACCAGATGGATGGGGAGGTCCTCCGCGGCAACGGCGGTTGGGGACTCCGACTGGCCCGGCTGTTCCGGATCTCCGGGCGGGGCGCCGGGATCCAGTTCGGTGTTCTGCCCATTCATGGTGTTTCGCCTCCCGATATCAGGATGAATGTTCGACGGTGAGGTTGAGGCCGTCCAATGTGCCGACCAGGAAAACGCTGTCGCAGATATTGATGCGCAGCCGCCCTTCCAGGATATGGCACCGATCGAACAGCACGATGTCGCCGGGCTCGAGAGAACGGACTTCCGCCGCGGAGAGCGACGCGCTGCCAAGCTCTACGGTTACCGGTACGGGCAGGCCGCCGAGCCCCTTCCACCGGGGCGCCGCAACGATTGCGAGTTTCGCCAATACCGAATCCGGCAACGGCGACAGCAGCTCGACCAGCACGCTGCAGCGGACGACATCGGCGGGCACGCGCACCTCGCAGACCAGGCTGTGCAACGGCGGGTCGCCCGTCGTGTTTCCCGGGTTCAACCGTTGGCCGTTCCCGGCCGGATCCGCATCGAGTCCGTGCAGCGACACCTCGGTGCCCAACAGCGCCCTCAGCCCCGCGAGGGCTTCGTCGAGCGCCGTTTCGAGCACGGCCAGCTTCAAATCGTCATCCAGGGTTGCAAAGGCCGGCTCCGCAATCAGGGGACCCAGCGCTGCCTCCACGGCGCCATGGTTCAACCGGACGCGCACCGGACTGCCGCCTATGGCCACAGCCAGCGTCAAGCGGGTGTCGTAGGCCCCGGACGCGGGAAACAGGCCAATCGACCAGGCAGTGCCATCATCAACCGTCGACCGCAATTCGCCTGCCGACAACAGGACATTGATCGATTCGACCAATGCGCCTGCCAGACAGGGATAGGGAATTCGCCGCCCGCTCAAGGTTCAGGTCCGTGACTGCCCGCGGCTCAAGCTGTGCCCGGCGGGTCGTCCGGGGAAACATACCGCTGCCGCGACCGACCCTCGTTGTCCTGCTGACCGGCCGCGCCCTGGCCAGGCAACTCCACCTCAACGCGCACTCGTTCATCCTGCAGCCGTTCCCCCAACGCCTGCTGAAACACCGTGCCGTTGTCGGTGAGCAATTGCCCGGCCGCTTCGGTACTCGCCAGGAACACGATCCTGAGTTCTCCCCCTTCGCGGAAGACGCGGACGTCGCTGCCGTCGAGAACGGATTCCTTCAGCGAGATGCGCACTTCGCCGCTGGTTTGCGGCTCCGGGACGGACACGAGGATACGATCGGCCACCCGGTCGGCGATTTCAACGGCGCGAGACGCAGGGGACTGTACGGTTTCAGGCGCGGCAATGTTTCGCGGTTCGGGCGCACCGGCAGGCGTGGCCAGCCCGGTCAGGTCGGCCGGTTGCTCCTCGGCGATACCGGCATCGTCCGGGCCGGGGGCTTCCGCCCTGGCCGAGGCCCGCGTAGCAATGTCGCCGTCCGGTCTGGACCGGACGATTCCCTCAATCGGCTTTGCCTGTCGAGGCCGGTCCATCTGCGGCGGCACTCCGGGGCTGCGCGAAAGCGGTCGCGCTTCCCCGGCGCCTGCTGCAGCCGGCGGAGCATTCCCAGGTGAGGACGCATCGGAAGCGCCCGGGCGCGTTGCACCGGCAATGCTTCCGGGTTTCGGAGGAGCCGAACCGACGGCAGGCGCTGGACCGGCGGCCGTCCCACTTGCCGATGGACCGGTGTCGCCGGCGCGCGGCGGGTTCGCCGCGGTTCCACGTTCTGGGTCGCTTTGCTGCGACCGACCCGTGGCAGTGCGTTCCGTGGACCGTTCGGCAGCTCTGGTTCCCGTACCGCCCGGGGCCATTCCAGGCTCCTGCGTTGCTTTGTGCATTGGGCCTGAAGTGCCTCCGTATCCCCTGGGCGCCGCGCCCCGCGATCCTGCCGGCACTGGCACCGGGGCGTTTTCTTCGACCTGCCGATTCCGGCCCGACATCCGCGCCTGTTGCGGCGACACCCTGGGGCGACCCCGGACAGGCGCAGACGGGCCGCTCGACGCCTGGTCCCGCATGACTCCGCCCGGTACCGCACCTGGGCCGGCCGTTCGCGAACCGTAGTCGGCTGGCGCTGCCTGCCCGGCGTTGCCGGAAAGTGTTTTGGCGTGTGCGTCTGCCGGCGTGTCGACGAAGCCGCGGTTTCCTTCGCCTGTTGCCGGGCCGGGCTCAGCGGACCGCAACGCACCGCCCGATTGCGACTGGCTGCCGGCGCCGGGCCGGTCCTGCAACCCCTTCGGCGCTGGGTGCCCTGGCGGAGCCTGAGCGCGCTGCCGGCCGGGCAACCGGTCGAGTGAACCCTTGATCGCCCGGCGCGTCTCCGGGGCTTGCGCTTCGTGCAGATTCCCGCTGTCACTGAGCGCGTCATCAAAGACCTGTTGGCTCTCCGTTCCGCTCTCGAGGCTCTCGGCCGGGTCGGGCACGGGCGCGCCGACACTCTTGTCGACCGAAACTGGAGGCAGGCCCGGCAAGTCGTTCATGGCGATCCCCTGGGTAGCGCGTGCATTGGCAGCTATGCGGAGACGTACGCGGATCCGCCGCGATACAGCGGCTTCATGCCGTCGCGGATGACGTTGGCCAGCCCCGGCACGTCCTTCAGCTTGTAGCCGGGCAAACCGGTGTTCAGGCGCTGCATCTCCAGGTTGCCCGTGTTGAAGACGAATTCGTTGCGAACGGGCCGCCAGGCTTCCATGGACTCGTCCGGGGCCGGCACGCTTCCCCCGCTCTCGTCCGCCGCCGCCGCCAGGAACTTGACCTCGGCATCGAGTTGGCCGGTGCGGTCCTTGCCGCTCTTGCAGTTGAACAGCGGTGTCTCGCCCATCGCGTGACCGATCAGCGCGAGCCGCGACACCATCTTGAACGGGTCGCCGCCGCCGGCCCGGTAGTCGTTGCTGGCCCAGATGGCCTTGGCCTGCCGGGCCGCGCTGTCGAGGGTCTCGATGCGCTTGTTCACCGATGCGAGTTGCGCACGCAGCGCCGCCGCCTCTTCGTCCAGGTCGTGGGTGTCCTCACCCTCGTCACCCTCCTGCATGGCGATGTAGTCTTCGACGTCCTCCACCTCTGCGGCGAGTTGCTCGGCTTCGCGGCGCATGAGGAACAGCCGGTCCCCGACGTCGCCACCCAACTCGTTGGCGTTCGCCGGACCGAACAGTTGCTGCAGTTGCGGGTTGTTCCGTTCCATCGCGAAGCCCCAGCCCATCAGGTTCCGCCAGCCGGGAGTCTGCGATGGAATGGAGACCGGGCCGACCCGTGCGCGGCCCACGGCGCCGGCGTTGACGCCGAAGTTGAACTGCCGGAGCCGGACGTTGACGTTCACGGTGCGCAGCTCCCCGTTGTCGTCGCGCACCCGCAGTTCCACCGGATTGCGGTTCGCCAGTTGGCCGAGGGCCGCGGTCTGGTGGTTCAGCATCGTCCGTTCGTCGGCCCTGGCCTTGCCGGCGAGATTCCTCAGCGAGTCGGGCGTCAGTACGGAAATGGACGAAAGCGCCACGT
>JAPPHD010000062.1 GCA_028821125.1 Gammaproteobacteria bacterium | reverse complement strand
GCAGCGCCACGGCGGTTCGCTTGATGGCCTCGGGCCGGCGTCCCACAGCGGCGCAATGGCCGTCGAGCACGGCCATCTTCTGCCGCAGCACGGCCACATCGCCCCAGACGTTCCACTCGTCCGCGTATTGGGCGGCAATGCGCAACGTGCGCTGTTCGCCGCCGCCGCCGATGAGCAGCGGCAGGGGCTGCTGGACCGGCTTCGGCTCCAGGGTGGCGTCCTCAAGTTGGTAAAAGCGCCCGTCGAAGTTGGTATTGGTCTCGCTGAACAACGACTTGATGACCGCGCAGGCTTCGTCGAGCCGCTGCAGACGGCCCTTGACCGTGTGGAAGGGGATGCCGTACTGGCGATGCTCGTTCTCCTGCCAGCCACTGCCGAGGCCGAGCACCACCCGGCCTCGGGTGATGTGGTCCAACGTCGCCGCCATCTTGGCCAGCACCGCTGGATGGCGATAGGTGTTGCCAGCCACCAGGGTGCCCAAACGCAACCGCGGCACCACGGCGCCGATGGCCGAAAGCGTCACCCAAGCCTCCGTACACGGGGCGCTGGTGTTCTCGGAGTCCATGAAGTGGTCGGCATACCAGATGCCATCCCAGCCGGTCGCCTCGACATGCTGGGCCAAAGCCAGCACATCGGCGTATGGCTGCACTGGATCGGGCCAAAAGCTGAATCGCATCCAAGCTTCCCATTGAAGTCGGTTCGGACCCTTCGACACGCCGAGGGGGCGGAGTTTCGCGCCAGCGAAACTCCCACAGCCGGTTAGGGCGTGCCCGCAACGCGGGTGCGCATGTTCGCTGATGCGGCGGGCTATGGCAAACTCGGTTTCGTTCCCTGCGGGGGAGCTGGACGGATGCCGGTTCTGCAAACCAGGCGGCTCAAGCTGCGGCCCCTTGCCGAAGCGGAACTGCCAGCACTGCACCAGTTCTGGACCCAGCCGGACAAACCGATAGCATCGACATCACCAGCGCAAACCTCGGCCCGGCCTTTGCCCAGGGCGTGTTCATCGCGCAGGACGGGCTATGCGCGCTACGTGTGGCAGGCCTTGGTCGGGGGCACGTCCAGCGACGGGTTGCGGTCGAAGAAACCCGTTGGCGCCAGCGTGAATCCGGCGTACTCCACGGGCATCACCGGCCAGTCCTCCGGCCGCGGTACGTGCGTGACCCCCAGCGTGTGCCACACGACCACGTCCGTATCCTCGATCGAACGGTTGGCGGCGGCGTAGGCATGCAGGCCTTTCGCGCCGGAGTGCAGGTTGGTGAACACGCCGCCGGCCGCGTCGAGTTCGTCTGGCGAATAGGGCGTCACCCACAGGTTGTGCCGCGCGAATCCCCCACGCTGCGCGGGGAGTGATTCTTCGGGGGCGTACATCGTCGACGAGGCCTGCGGCAACAGCTTGTAGCCGACAGGTTTGCCGAGCTGATTCGTGACGTTTTCGTTGACCACCCGCCAGTGGCGGCTGCGCGCGGGGTCGACCTCCCGCTGGGCTTCGCCCTCGGTGCCGAGCCTTCGCCCCACGGAGCGGAACGCGCTGTTGTAGGGATTGTCGGGGCCCGGTAGCAACGGCTCGACTTCCATTTCGTAGACGGAGTTGCCGGACCCGTCGAGGTTGAAGTCCAGGCGGAAGCAGAAGATGTGCTGGTGGATGGGCGACGCGATCGACTCGGCGATGATCGGCGCGGTGTCCGAGTCGGCGTTGTCCTCCACCACGGAGACGCCGACCATGCCGGTCAGCTTGATCTCCACCTGGATCGTGCCGTCGAGGTAGAAGTACCAGTAGAACCCGTACTCGTAGTTGCCGAGCGTGACGATGGAGCTGACCACGAGCCTCCGCGAGCGCCGCACTTCGGGCTTCGGATGCTGCGTGAACACGTTGGTGTGCTTCCACAGGATGCCGAAGTCCTCCTCGTGCAGACACACGGCGTTGGGCACATGGCGCGGCTCGCCGTTGCCCTGCAGCACGAAGTTGTCGAAGTAGTGGATCTCGCCCAGGCAGTCGCAGCCGTTCACGAGCGAATTCGCGGCGTGGCCCAGCGCCACTTCGCCGCCGTCGAAGGCGTGCTTCCAGCCGTGCATGGGCGACGTGTCGCCGTAGGGAACGATCATGTCCGAGAGCGCCGCCCGGTACAGGATGGGGCGGTCGCGCCCGTCGTCGTCGTAGCGGACGTCGTGCAGGACGAGTCCCTCGGTGGGCTGTATGGAGACGCGCAGCTGCCACTTCTGCCAGCGGATGACGTTCCCCTCGACCTCGAAGCTCGGTCCCTCGGGCTGGGTGATCTCGATCGGGCGCAGCCCCTCCCGCAGGCGCTCCACGCGGTCGGCGGCGTACTCGGCCGGGTCGGTCGGCATCGGCAGCGCGCCGTGGTCCTCGATGACCACCTGGCCGCTGTCGCAGTCGACGTGGGCGGAAAGCCCTTCGAGGGGGCGCGCGTAGTAGTTGTCGGCGCGGTCCGCGTGCAGGAATGCGATGGCGTGGATTTCTCGGGCGTTGGCAGGCAGATCCGGGTGGCGGGCGCCCGCGACCCAGGGTTCGACGTGCACGAGGGAAAGGTCCTCGATGCCCCGTTTCTTCACCGCGGCAATCCAGTCGTCGTTCGTCCACAGGGCTTTGAGCAGGGCCATGTAGTCGTCGGGGCCTATGTTTGCCTGGCCGTCCTCGGACCAGGTGAATGTCGCGACGCGGCCTTCCGTGAGGGAGACGCGGGCGTCGAAGCTCTGCCCCCGCTCGCGGTCGTGCCCCACGAGCCGGATGATCCGGTCCCAGGAGGAGCCTGGCTCGAAGCCGAGCACCAGCTCCTTTGGCGGCTCGGCCGCGTAGCCGGCCGTGAAGAAGGCCTTCTCGCTCAGGCTGACGCCGTCACGCAGGATCGCGACGGCCCGCTCGAGTTCCTCCCCGGTGCAGGGGTCCAGGGGATGGGTCGGACCGTCGGCCGCCTCGGTCGCAATGGCGATGTCTTGCGCCTGCTGTTCCATGGTTCGTCTCCTCCGTGGTATCGGGGATACTCGCCCAACGGGCTGCGCCCCGCAAGCGGAGCAGGCGTGTGCTCCAACCGAAGGGCGACCTGCCGCCGGCGGAGAAAGGGACGCTGTATTTTCAACACCTGGAAGGGGCGCCTGAGGCAGCATGACCCTAACGAAACAGCCTCCGACAAACCCGGGATGATTCACCCTGTCTGGGCTTCCACGTCACTTGACAATTCGACCTTCCGGATTCGAAACTGTCGACGAGAAACCAGGAAATGACGGAAGAAATGGCGCAAGAAATGACGGAAGAAATGACGGAAGAAATGACGGAAGAAATGACGGAAGAAATGGCGCAAGATGAGAGCCTCATCGCGGAATTGTCCGCGGCTGCTCTGGCACCCGGAGAGGTGTCCGACTCACTGCGGCCGCGCATCGATGAGCTCGATCTGTGGCGCAACGTCGAGGAGATGCGAGAGCACGGAGCCACCGTAGTCACCGACGCCGTCCCACTCGACTTGCTCGACGAGCTCCGAGCCGTGATCCACGAGGAGATCGAACGCTTGGGGTCACACGATAACCTGGGGGCAGGAGCAGGCCATGCGCAAGGCGTTGCCGAGTGCTCTATGCTGCTCGGGAACCCGGTGGTCGATCGAGTGGTCGCGTTGCCCAAGATCCAGGCCATGTGGCAATTCAATGTCGGGATGGGTTTTCGCGCCGGAACCATGGCCGGGACGGTCCTTCAGCAAACCAAGCCCGGGGGAGAATACATGGGGGTTCCGCTCCACGCCGATCATGCCTGGCTTCCGCAACCCTGGCCTGAGCACATCTGCGTCTCCACCATCTGTCTCCCCTGCGAGGGCATGACCGAAGAGGAAGGGGCGACCCGTTTCGTTCCGGGCAGCCACCTGCACCGGCGCATGCCGTCTCCGGAGGAAGCCGCGCAGGGGAACAGCGTTCCGCTCGTGGTCCCGAAAGGGGGCTTTGCCATGTGGGGCGGCTCGACCTGGCACGAGACGGGTGTGCGTACCGTTCCGGGCGTCCGCACCCTGTTGCATGCGAGTTGTCAGCGCCTCTACACGCAGCCCGTCGAGGACTACACAC
>JAPPHD010000173.1 GCA_028821125.1 Gammaproteobacteria bacterium | reverse complement strand
CGGAAACCGTTACCAGCCCCAAAAGCTATCCGTCACGGGACGACCGAACGCTTACATTCTCGCGGTCGCGTTTCGAATCGTGGCGATGCTCTGGGCCTCTCGGCTAAAGGGCAGTGAAAAGCCGTACCGGCTCTCGACAACTGCTCAAAAGACTATTAAAATCAATGAGTTGACTGATGTGTGCCGTTGACGCGCAGGCAACAATGCCCGGTTCCAGGACAAGAGCCGGTGTGCGTTGTTCGAAAAGCCAATCCCGCAAACGGTGCGCCAAGCAAGGCACCCAACAACCCAATCAGACCGCCCGAATCGGATCCTCCCCATTCCAGCCGTCAGCCGCCTCACGCACCATGTCGTAAAAACCACGCACGCCATCCGAGGCGGGATAGATCTCGAGCATGTGGCCGAGCGTCTTGCGTGCATCGATGAATGCGAAGTCGACGGTGTGCCCATCCCGCAGGCCGCAGCGCGTGACGACGGGCATGCCGTTGCTCTCGAACCAGGCGAATGCTTCGTCCATGTCGGGCACCATCATGGCCGTGTGATGCAGCCCTTCCTCGTCCGCGGCGAACATGTCCCGATAGGGTGTGTTCGTCGACGCGTCCTCCTGGCGGAAGAATTCGACCATGAGCTGCCCCCACTGCCCGTAAGCCGACGAGTGCACGAAGTTTGTGGGCTGGCCGCGATGCTCCCCCCAGGTCAGCCTGATGTTCTCGTTGACGAAGAATGGCCCGGCGCCGAATCGGGCCGCCATCCCGGCCGCCGCGCGGCGAATGTCCGTGACATGGTAGGCGACCTGTACGACACCCGACCCTTTGAGAGTTCGCATCCGGTTCCTCCTGACAACATCAATGCATCGTAGAGGATTTGATTCGCCGTCCACCGTCCTTCGGCGGGACGCAGGTCTCGACATACCGGCGAATGCGGTGGCGGCACCACCATGAGACACTTAAAATAGGTTTTTGACAAAGTTTTCGTGGCCTATGAGGGACCCGTCCCGACATTTCGAGGCACCGACGGAGTCCCTCCCGCCCCTCGGCTCCCTCCCCTTCTTCGACGCCGCGGCGCGCCACCAGAGCTTCGCCCGCGCGGCGGTGGAGCTTGGCGTAACGCCCGCAGCCGTTGCCCAGCGCATCCGTGCACTGGAGGGCTATCTCGGGGCCGAGCTGTTCCAGCGCCGGCAGCGGGGCGTCTGGCTCAACCGCCGCGGCCGGGCCTATCACGCGGAAGTCAGCCGCATCCTGCGCGACATCCTCGACACCTCGCGGCACCATGCCGACCGGCGCCGGCTGCGCGGCCGCTGACGCCCGCGGCTGGCTGGAACGAGTCGAACACGTAGCGCGCGGGGCTGGGCCCGCGGTTGACGAGGACGATCACCTGCTCGTAGTCCTCCGACGTCGCCAGATGCGGGAAGTCGACGCGCGCGCCGAGAGCGGCAGCTTGGTCGTGCTTGAGATTGCCGTGCCGGCCGGCGCCCGGAGATAGTGGTAGATGGCTTCCCCGCCGACTCCTCGCGCGACCGTCACCGCCGCCGCCAAGACCCATGCCTTGCGCCTCATGCCCCGTTGCCGGCGAACACCACCGGCCGTCGCACAACTTCATCAGGGCGCGACGGCAGCACCCACGCGGCAAGAGGCTCGCGGCACCGCGCGCCCGCGCTTCTCAAGGAGCCCCGACACCCATCGCTCTTTCGCCCCATATCGGGACCACAGAGTGCGGGCGTACGCGCTTTGCCGCAACCGATACAATCTAACTCAGGCTCAGTCTTCTTGAGTCACCAGATTACCCCGCAGCCGCCCGGCCCTGCCTGCCTGCCAGACGTGGACCGCGCACCGCCGCGCTTGACCTGGCCGCGGATTGCCCCTAGTCTGACTCAGTATTATTGAGTCAAAGACGGAGTCCGTGCCGCATGAAGAACACACGGCTGCCCCCGCTGAACTCGCTGCAGGCATTCGAGGCCGCCGGCAGGCACCAGAGCTTCCTGGAGGCCGCGGCCGAACAGCAAGTCAGCTCCGGCGCCATCAGCCGACACGTGCGAATCCTCGAGCGCTACCTGGGAACCGAGCTGTTCGTCCGACTGAGGAACGGGGTCACCCTCACCTCCGCCGGCAAGGCGTACGCGCGTAGCGTCAGCGGCATCTTCAGGGACCTCAAAACGGCCACCGACGGCGTCAAGAAGCCTTCCGCCGACGACGCCATCGTCATCTCCACGCTGCCGATCTTCGCGGACCGCTGGCTGTTCCACCGGATCCGCTCGTTCCGGGACGCGTTCGGCCCGACACGACTGCAGGTCGAATGCCACGACCGCGAGCACGACGTCAACCCCGAGGACGTCGATGCGTGGATCCTGTACTCCGACGGACATCACCCCGGCTACAGCGTCACGCGACTCTTCGGCGAGGCGATCTTCCCCGTGTGCAGCCCGGAATTCCGCCGGACGTTGTCGGAACGCCCCACCGCCGACGAAGTCCTCCGTCAACCGCTCCTGCACGACAAGTGGTGGGACACCGACTGGCCGGACTGGGCGCTCGCCGTCGGCGCCGACGGCGGCGGCCTGGACGCCAGCATACGCTTCGCGCTCTACAAGGGCGTCATCCAGGCCGCGGTCGACGGCCTGGGCATGGCCGTCGGACACGCCGAGATGCTCGCCGAGGAACTCGACGCCGGCAAGCTGGTGCCCCTCGCGCATCTCGCGGTCGATTCCGGAAAATACTATCACCTGGTCATGGGCGCCTCGGCCGCCAACAACCGCGTCCGTATCCGGTTGAGGGAATGGCTGCTGGCGGAGTGCTCGGCGCACGCGCCGTCCGACGCCTGATCAGTTCCGCGCCGCAGCACTTCCGCTACCCGGCCTACCGGCCGGCCGGCGCGGCCGAGAGCGTGCCCGCGTTCCCTGCGCCCGGCTCCGGCACTCCCCGGAGCCGCGCCGCCCGTTCGACCGCCGGCGCTCGCCCTCTGCCCGACGCCCGGCCTCGCCGGACCCGTGCGGGCCCTCGCGCAGTCGCCGCCGCCTGCGGCGAAATCGCGCGGTCCCCGGTTGACCCTGACCGATAACATATCTAGTCTGGCTTAGATTATCTGAGCCTATGCCAGTGCCCGAGGCACATGTCCGACGATCGCCTCCCACCGCTGAACTCCCTGCAGGCCTTCGAGGCGGCGGGCAGGCACGAGAGCTTCCTGCATGCGGCGGCCGAACAGGACGTTTCCCCCAGCTCGATCAGTCGCCATGTCCGCCTGCTCGAGCGCGCTCTCGGGACCATACTGTTCGTGCGGCGCAGCAACGGAGTCAGGCTCACGCCCGCCGGCAACGTCTACGCCCGTAGAGTGAGCCGCATCATCAGGGACCTCCGGAGAGCTACGGCGCAGGTGCGCGCGGCCCAGCCCACCCGGGAGCCGTAGTCCCCGGCTTCCCTGCCGAATTGTTCAAAGATTGGGGGCCACCTCTCCCCGGATCGCGGCCAACGCCACCTTCGCCTTGAACTCGGCGGAATACTGCTTCCTCTTTGCCATGTCGATTGCCTCCTGCGGCTAATCGAGCACACCTTAGCGCGTTGTTCAAAAAACGGGGTCCACTTCGGTATCCCTGTCAAAGGCACTAGGTCTGATCCGGTTAGTT
This sequence comes from Gammaproteobacteria bacterium, assembly GCA_028821125.1. Lineage (GTDB taxonomy): Bacteria > Pseudomonadota > Gammaproteobacteria > Pseudomonadales > Azotimanducaceae > Azophilus. The sequence continues at coordinate 560 of JAPPHD010000173.1, read as the reverse complement.
TGCCTAGCTCATTTCACACAACTAGCACCGTACGCAAACCGGCCCGGGGCGTTTAAGGTGCCCACGCCAGAAAAGTTGGCTTTACGGATTTCAACGCACAGGTGTTTCAACAGCGCCGGCAACTTGGAGTCGTCTGATCTGAGCGTCGGGCGTACGGGCGGGAATTCCAGTGAGTACATTCGATACGTCTTCGGGAGAATCAGGAATCGGACTCTCCCCAAAGTTTGCAAGGGGTCATCGATGTGCGTGTTGGGATCGCTGTCTTCCGGGTACCGCCAGCTGACTTGCCTTGGCGGATAAAGATCGAATTGCCGCGATTCCTGTGCCGGAACCGACGTTGTCTTTTTCATGATTGGACGTTGACGTGCAGCGACTCATTACTTCAAAGAATGGCGCCCGGCCACTCGAATCAAAGCAGCCCAAGACTGCCCCGCGCCGATCAGTTCCGGTCAACGGAAAACGCCCCGTTTCGACGTCCACGGACGCGACGCAATCGAAGGAAGGCGATTTAGCGCGTGCGGCGTTGTTGTATGCGGTGGAGTGTGCGGTGTTGGGTGATT
>JAPPHD010000170.1 GCA_028821125.1 Gammaproteobacteria bacterium | reverse complement strand
ACCGCTAGAATCCGCTAGAATCCCGCTCCGTCACGGGACGACCGAACGCTTACGGTTCAGGTTGCACTCGGAATCTCGGGGGCGCTTTCGTTCTCCCGAATTCGACGATGCCCGAAGCAGTACCAGGGCTGGACAATCACCCATAACTATATGAAAATAAAGGAATTAACGTAAGTGCGTTGCTGTCTGCGCGTCAGCGCCCTGGCACGCCGGGTTCCCGACTCGCATGCGAAACAGGGCGGGATTGAGTTAGTCTTTGCGTTTGACGGACACTGCGGGGAGCAACAGTCATGACAGCGTTGAAGCCGGGCCTCAGGCTCCGGAGCGCCGTGTGCACGGCGGAAGTGATGATCGTCAAGGGCGCCGGGGACATCGGCCTGACCTGTGGCGGTGCGCCGATGGCCGCGCCCGGCGAGACGGTAGGCGAGGCGGAAGCCGCCGCGGACCAGATGGACGGCTGCCAGGTCGGCAAGCGCTACGTCAATGCGGACGAGTCCCTGGAGGTGCTGTGCATCAAGCCGGGTCAGGGCTCGCTGGCGGCGGGCGGAGAAGCGTTGGCCATCAAGGAGGCGAAAAAACTTCCCTCGTCCGATTGACCGGTCACCGACATGAACATCGCCATGCTCCTGCAGATGGCCGCGGAGGCCGGCTTCGGGCGGCGCGCGCTCACCAGCGACGGCCGGCACTATTCCGCAGCCGATCTCCTTGCGGCGGCGGGCGGCGCCGCGCAGCGGATACGGGGTTCGGGATGCGGTTTCGTCTCGGTGCTGGACGTCAGCAGCCCCTCCACCCCGGTTGCGTTGTTCGGCGCCGCGATGGCAGGCGTTCCCTACGCCCCGCTGAACTATCGCTTGCCCGCCGATCGCGTCGAAGCGTTGATTGCCCGTTTGGATCCCCTCTATCTGATTGCCGATGAGGAAGGCTGCGCGGCCCATGGAAAACACCCGGCCGTTGCTACGGCGGCTGCGAGCGGGACATTCCTGGACGAGGCAATCTCCGAGGGCGATCCGGAGGCTGCCTGGCCCGACGATCCGGGCATTGCCGTGCAACTCTTCACCAGCGGCACCACCGGGCCGCCGAAGGCCGCGATCCTGCGTCATGAACACCTGATGTCCTACATCCTCGGCAGCGTCGAGTTCGCATCGGCCGAAGAGGACGAAGCGGCGCTGGTTTCCGTGCCGCCCTATCACATCGCCGGTATTTCGGCCCTGTTGAGCGGCGTCTATGCGGGCCGCCGTATCGTACAGCTCGCCAATTTCGATGCGGCTGCCTGGCTCGATCTCGCGGAACGCGAGGCCGTCACCAGCGCCTTCGTGGTGCCCACCATGCTGGCGCGCATCGTGGAAGTGCTCGAGGAAGGCGGCCGCCGGCCGGATCTCGGCCCGCTCAGGGCCATTGCCTACGGCGGCGGCCGAATGCCGGTGAACGTCATCGAGCGGGCGCTGGATCTCTTCCCCGGCGTGGATTTCACGAACGCCTATGGACTCACCGAGACGAGTTCCACCGTCACGCTGCTCGGACCCGAGGATCACCGCCGGGCCCTGGCCAGTGACGATCCCGACGTTCGCGCGCGCCTCGGTTCCGTCGGCCAGGCGCTGCCGTCGGTGGAAATCGAGATTCGGGATGCCGACGACAAGCCGCTGGCGCAGGGGCAGCCCGGTGAGGTGCATGTGCGCGGTCCCCAGGTATCCGGCGAATACCGCGAACGTAGCGTCATCGATGCGAACGGCTGGTTTCCCACACGGGATACGGGCCATCTCGACACGGAAGGATACCTGTTCCTGTCCGGACGGGCCGACGACGTGATCGTGCGCGGCGGCGAGAACATCTCGCCGGCTGAAGTGGAAGACGTGCTGCTCGGTCACGATGCGGTGGCCGATGCGGCGGCAGTCGCCGTGGCTTCAGAGCAGTGGGGGGAGGCGGTGGGCGTAGCGGTGGTTCTCAAGCCCGGGGCATCGGCCGGTGCGGAGGAACTGTGCGAACTGGTGCGAAGCCGGCTGCGTTCTTCCCGAGTCCCGGAAGCCGTCCGGTTCGTCGATGAATTGCCGTACAACGAGACGGGCAAGCTGCTGCGCCGGGAAATCAAGCCCTGGTTCGCATGACCCTCCGGAAACCGGGCGTCCCATGCTGATCGCAAACGCGGAAATCTACGCGGCGAGTGTGGCCGATCTGCGTATTGAAAACGGAAGGATCGCGGCCATCGGACACCTTGCCGCCCGGCCGGGAGAAGAGACTCTCGATCGGGGGGGCGCGGCCGTGCTCCCGGGCCTCAACGACCACCATATTCACCTGATGGCCTATGCCGCCGCTCTCGAGTCCGTTGCCTGTGGACCTCCGCAGGTGAATTCGCGAGAGGAGTTGATTGAGGCGCTGGTGAATGCAGCTCCGAATTCCCACGGCTGGATTCGGGGCATCGGTTATCACGAATGCGTTGCCGGGGACCTCGACCGATTTCACCTCGATGCGGTCTGCCCCGATGTACCGGTGCGCGTTCAGCATCGCAGCGGACGCCTGTGGGTGGTCAACAGCGCCGGCCTCGACCGTCTTGCGCGCGATTGCGCTGGTGAGGCGCTACCGGAGGGCGAACGAGGGCGATTTTTCGATCAGGACGATGCGCTGCGGGGGTTGTGGGGTGGCGCGACTCCACAGATCGCTGCTGCCAGCCGCCGGCTCGCCTCTTTCGGGGTGACCGGCGTTACCGACCTGACCCCGGGCAATGATACAACCGACGCCGCGGGATTCGACCGGCTCCGATCGTCAGGCAGCCTCCTTCAGCGGATTCGGGTCGGCGGGAAGCCGGCGATGCGCCATGCGCTGGCAGGGCCGACAAAGGTCCACCTGCACGATTCGTCCCTCCCGGATTTCGACGGTCTGTGCAGGTTGATTGAGAACAGCCATGCCAGCGGGCGCGAAGTGGCAATGCACTGCGTCACCGAAGCGGAACTGGTCTTCGCCCTGGCGGCGTTTCGGGACGCGGGCACGCGGCGCGGCGACCGGATCGAACACGCCTCGGTCACGCCGCCGGTGCTGCTCGACCAGATACGGGAATTGGAGCTGCTGGTGGTGACCCAGCCCCATTTCGTCGCGGAGCGGGGCGATGCTTACCTGCGCGACATGCCGGTCGAAGAACACGCCTGGTTGTACAGGTGCCGTGCATTCCTGGATCGGGATATTCCGCTCGCGGGCGGCAGTGATGCGCCGTTCGGCCATGCGGACCCGTGGCGGGCAATGAGCGCCGCAGTCGAGAGGCGAACCGCTTCCGGTCGATCGCTCGGCGCGGGGGAAGCGCTTTCCCCCGAACAAGCGCTGTCGCTGTACCTCGGCTCCCTCGAAGAGCCGGGCAGACGCCGCCGCATCGCCGTTGGCGCTCCCGCTGATCTCTGCCTGCTTGATCGGCCATGGCGGCAGGCACGTACGCTACTGCTTGGCGCCTGTGTCTCGACGACCATCCAGACGGGACGAGTCACCTATCGGCGCGGCGCTCGGCCGGACACCGGGAAACCGCGGGAGAATCTCATTGCAAACGGCATCTCCCACCTGCCGATTCCCGGCCGAATCGGAGGTGCGAGACAACAGCCACGCCGCCGCGGGCCGGGTTGATTGCGGGTCCGTCATTCCGCGATCTCATCGATCAATCCCCAACCGAGCGCCTGTTCCGCAGTCACCGTCTCTCCCAGGATCGCCATTCGGGCAGTCTGTTGCCGGCCGATGCGTCGGGGAATGCTGACGCAACCGCCTGCGCCCGGGATGAGACCCATACTCACCTCCGGCAGCCGGAACGTCGTATCCGGTTTGGCCACAAGGCGGGCCGCGAATGCCGGCAGTTCGATGCCGGCGCCGATGCAGGCGCCGTGCAGATGGAAGGTGCAGCGCTCGCGGCAGGCGGCCAGGTAGCGGGCGGGCATGTGCGTCATGCGCACGCTGTGCGCCCGGGCGAGGTCGGTCATGGTGCCGAACTCGCTGAGGTCGCCGCCGGCGCTGAAGCAGGGCCCCCTGGCCGAAACGTCGATGCTGTTGATGGTGCTGTCCTGAACTGCCAACCGGAACGCGTCGGTGAGCGCATCGCGCATCGGGGCGGACAGGGCGTTGCGGTTCTCGGGGCAGTTGAGCACGATCCGCAGGTTGTCCCCATCTCGCTCGAGCAGCACGAGGTTTTCCGCCGACCTGGATTTCGGCTGCATGGGCGGCCGCTCCTCGAGCCAGCGGGCAAACTCAGCGCCTCCCTGCAGCGCGGCGTATGCCATCGACTCCATCGCCAGGCCAGCGAGCGGATCCAGTTCACCGGTAGCGCGCAGTACCTGAACCAGCACGGCACAGGCGCGGGGGTACTTTTCGATCTGTCCCTTCAGAAGTTCTAGTTCGGAAGCCGTATCCACGACCACGTCCACTGCACAGACCAGGCTCGATGCCCTGTCCTCCCCGACACCGATGACCGGAATCGGCTGTTGTGCGAGCCATGCACTCAACCGGGCTGTCTCATCTGGATCCAGGTGGGATTGGGACTCCAACCGAACAGCGAGCAGGCAGCGCCTGTCGGGGTCGTCCCGCGCCCAGTTGGGCTCAATGGTGAGCGCGAGCAATTGCGAGGGTGTCAGGCAGTGTTCCACGACCGGCTCCGGGGATTCGGGACAGGGTACCAACGACGTTTCCGGCCGCCAAACCGGTCGGTGAATCGTCGGTCGCGCGGTATCTGGTGCCTGGCTGAGCGGATGTCATCGGGAGGATTGCGGCAAATTGCGGTGCGGGTTGGGATATGATGCATCGAGCCGTCCTGTGATGGGCAGGGCAGCGACTTCCGTGCATGGCGCCGCGGAGCAGAGAGAGGAGGAGGGAAATGAAACTTGGCCTGTTCATCATGCCGATCCACAATCACGAGAGGGACTATCACCAGACCCTCATGGAAGACATCGAAGCGATCGTCCATGCCGACCGGCTCGGGTTTTCCGAAGCCTGGGTGGGCGAGCACCACGGCTCGAAGTCGGAACAGATCACCTCGCCGTTGCTCTTCCTCTCCCACGTGCTGCCGCAAACCGAACAGATCGTTTGCGGCACGGGCGTGATCTGCCTGCCGCAATACCACCCGGCGGTCACGGCGGGCCATATCGCCATGTTCGATCACCTGGCCAAGGGGCGCTACATCGCAGGGCTCGGCCCCGGCGGCCTGGCGCCCGACTTCGAGCTCTTCGGCCTGATGGAGGCGGACCGCAACGCCATGATGGTCGAGGCCATCGACATCATGGTCGACATCTGGACCTCGGATCCGCCCTACGAGTACAGCGGCGAACACTGGCAGTTCTCGCTGAAGGACTGGATCGACGAGGAAAAGGGGCTCGGCTATATGGCCAAGCCCTACCAGAAGCCCTATCCGCCGATCGCCATTTCGGCGATGAGCCCGTTTTCGGGGTCGATCCGGTTCGCGGGCTCCCGGGGCTATATCCCGATCTCGGCGAATTTCATCGGCACCTGGTCGGTCAAGTCGCACTGGCAGGTCTATGCCGAGGCGGCGGAGGCGGCCGGTCACGCCACCGACCCGGAGATCTGGCACGTCGCCCGCAACATCCACGTGGACGAAACCGACGAGGCGGCCGAGGCCTTCGTCAAGACGGCCGAAGACAGCACCGACTGGTACTTCAGCTACCTCTTCAACCTCTTCGACCGGGGCGGCATGAAGGGCCCCTTCGTCGTCAACCAGGGCGACGACCCGGAGGCGCTCAGGCACGAGGCGCTGCGAGACAACTTTACGATCTACGGCAGCCCGGAGACCGTAGCCGAAAAGATACTGGCATTGCGCGACGAGGTCGGCCACTTCGGCACGCTGATGCTCACCGGCCAGGACTGGACCGACAAGGAACGGATGAAGCGCTCCATGTCGCTCCTGGCGGAGGAGGTCATGCCCCGGGTCAACGCCGCCATCGGCTCAAACTGACGGCTGTACAGGGATTTCGATCGAGTTCGCCGCTCGCCGGCCGCTCCGGCCGTGCGACGGTCTATCGAAGCCGTCATACTTGGGAACCGGCATGCTCGGTGCGAGTCCGAGAGATTCCGGCTTGCAGCATGCGATGACCGGAGGCCTGCTTCGTTCGGCCGAAGTGAAACGCGGATAGCCGGGAGCCAGGCGGAGACAACGAATGTTCATGCACCAGATCAAACTGAAGAACGTGCTCTCTTTCGGCCCGGGCGGGCAGGACCTGGAACTCATGCCGCTGAATGTGCTCATCGGCCCGAACGGATCCGGCAAGTCGAATCTCATCGAGGTAATAGGGCTGTTGCGGGCGGCGCCGAAGGACCTGCAAAAACCAATCCGCGAAGGCGGAGGAGTGGGCAACTGGGTATGGCGCGGCGAACGGCCCGAAAAGTTTGCGGAAGTCGAATCCGTCGTTTCGAACGAGAGCGACGGCCTTTCGCGTTACGAATTACGCTTTTGTGAGGTGGATCAACGGTTTCGCGTGCATACGGAGAGTCTGTGTGCGGAGCCTTCCGAGCAGAACCCCGACCCGATGCCTTACTTCGTCTCGAGACCGAGCAACGTGCAGTTGCAGACTCGGGACGACCGCGATGGCATGCTCACCATGAAGGTGCAGCCCGCTGAACCCGATCAATCCGTGTTTTCCATCGTAAAGGGACCGGATTACCGCGAAATCACGTACATTGGAAGACAATTCCAGCGTATTCGCCTCTACCGCGACTGGTCATTCGGACGGCGTTCGCGGCTGCGCGAACCCTGCAAGGCGGATTTTCCAAACGATGAATTGATGGAAGGATGTGAAAACCTCGGATTGGTGCTGAATCGGCTGAAGAGCCGACATCCGACGACAAGCGATCGTATCCGCGAAGAGCTGCGGCGCCTCTACGACGGTATCGACGCAGTCGACGTGAGCGTTGAAGGCGGGACCGTGCAACTTTTTCTCCGAGAGGGCGACATAACGATTCCCGCCACACGCTTGTCGGACGGTACCCTCAGGTACATCTGTCTACTTGCGATTCTCTGTCACCCGAATCCTCCTCCTCTGGTTTGCCTGGAAGAACCCGAACTTGGACTTCATCCCGATCTGATCCCGAGCCTGGCTGATCTTTTGCAGGAAGCGTCCACCAGATGCCAGCTAATCGTTACCACGCACTCGGACGTGTTGGTAGACAAGCTCTCAGATAGCCCTGACCTCGTCGTGTGCGAGAAGCAAGAAGGACAGACTCGGCTGCAACGCCTCGACGCGGACGAACTCGCGCATTGGCTCGACAGATACAGCCTTGGCGAACTGTGGACCAGAGGCGAGTTGGGAGGTAACCGCTGGTGACGGCCAGAGTCTTGTATGTGGAAGGCGGCGGCAAGGGCAAGGCGTCGCGGTCGGAATGCCGGCAAGGGTTTGCCGGATTCCTGGAAAGGGCGGGGCTGAAGGGCCGTTTGCCGAAAATCGTCTCGTGCGATGCTCGCCAAAGCGCGTTCGATGACTTTCGCCATGCGGTTGCCAACCCCGCCAAGGACCGTATCCCACTTTTGCTGGTCGACAGCGAAGGACCGGTCGCTTCGGGAGAAAGTGCCTGGCGGCACCTGAAAAAGCAGGACAATTGGACCAGGCCAGAGGACGCGCCTGCAGACAGCGCGCACTTGATGGTCGAGTGCATGGAATCATGGTTCCTCGCTGACAAGGAGAGTCTGTCGGGTTACTTTGGGCCTAAGTTCAACGAGAACGTCTTGCCAGGTGATCGAAATATCGAAGCGATACCAAAACAAGACGTGTTGAGGGGCCTCAGGGAAGCAACACGCCGGTGTCCAAAGAAAGGAGCCTACGACAAGGGGCGTCATGCCTTTGCAATACTCAAGAGTATCGATCCCTCCAGGGTCCGGAAATTCTCGTCGCACGCCAAGCACTTGATCGAGACACTGGAAAGGCCCGTTGCGATTGAGTAGCGCGCCGCTGCGAAGGTGGGCTGCGTTACCGGTCTCTGTAGGCCAATCGAAAATCCAACCAGGTTCGCTTGGGAGTGAGAGGCAAGGATTGCCGGTACAGATGGTCAGCACTGGGGGCTCCGTCCGGGCACGGGGTTCGCCGTTTTCCCAGGCGCGCGGTTCCGATTCAGGCGTCCAGCCCCTTCCCGGTCTGTTCGACCACCAGGTCGACGACGGCGCGTAGCGCCTCCCGTTCGGTAGCGCCTTCCAGGCGGCGCAGGCGGTACAGGTCGATCTGCTCGTCGGCGCTGGCGCCTTCCCGCACAATGGTAAGGCTGTGCCGAAGCTCGTCTTCGCACCCCAGGGCGCGCGCGTCTTCGGTGAGTTCCTCCACCAGCGCTTCGATTTCTTCGGCGATGTCGATGCGGCCGCCTCGTCGGGTGTCCCCCAGGAAGGCCAGCATGCCGTAACGCTGGGCGAGCCACTTGTTCTCGACGATGATCTCGGTGGGGGGCTCGGGGGGCAGTTCGTTCGCGCGGTACTGGCGCAGCAGCATGCGAATGAGGCAGGCGTAGATCGCGGCGATGCACAGCGCATCCTCCATGCGCGGACACACATCGCAGATGCGCAATTCCACCGTCGGGTACTTGTTCGACGGACGGATGTCCCACCAGATTTCGCTGCTGTTGTCGATGAAGGCCAGGCGCTGGTATTCGGCGATCAGGGCATCGAACTCGGCGCGGGAATACAGCGGGCCCGGAACGCTGGTGCGCGGCATGGCTTCGAAGAGATTCAGCCGGCCGCACTTGAAACCGGACTCCCGGCCATCGTTGAAGGGCGACGAACCCGACAACGCGTTCAAAAGCGGCAGATAGCGGCGCAGTGCCGTCATGACGCGCACCCGGCTGTCGGCATCGCCGAATCCGGCGTGCACGTGCATGCCGTTCACCACCAGCCGCCGCACGGTTTCCTGAAAGGTGACGGCAAAATCCTCGTAGCGTTGACTTGCCGTCGGCAACTGCGATTCCCAGGCGGCGAACGGGTGGGTCGAAGCGGCCATGACTTCGGCACCGTAGGTTTGGGCCGCGCCGACCACCAGCCGCCGCGTCGCCTTCAGCGCCTCGCGCAGGTCTGTAACGGAAGCGCAGACTTCGGTGTTGGTTTCGATCTGTGAGCGCAGAAACTCGTGCACCACCCCGTGCGGCCCGGCGCTCTCGGCGCCGGCTTCGAAGATGCGGGGATCCGGGTCGTGCAGCAGGTCGCGGGTGTCGGGATCGACGAGGAAGAATTCCTCCTCGATGCCGAGGGTAACGGGCGGATTGTCGTGCCGATTGTGTTCGCTCATAGACTGGTGCGGCCGGGACTGTCGATCGTTCGTTCGGGCTGCTCGCCTATTCGAGCTGTCCCGGGAAAGCGGCTGACGATACCACACGCCGCCGGAAGGACGGCAATGGTCTCGACGCAAATGCCGGAGCCCGGCGAAGGGCGACCATTGAACTTTTCGAGGCACTCGTTGCCGAATCGTCAGGCGGTTGCGTTGGCCGGCCGGTGTTTCGCGGATTGATCGGCCGCTGCGTTTCGTGTGGTAGGGTGCGCTTCCCCCCGAGGTGCCCCTATGATTCATTCCAATCGCTTTTCTCTAATCCTCTGCATTGCCGTCGTTGCCGTCAGCGGCTGCGAGCGTGACGCTTCGTCCGGTGCCGGGGCCGAGCATCAAACGGCGCCGGAAGAGTCGGCCGCCGATGTGTCCGCGGCGGGAGAGCGGCTGGTGCATTACACCGAAGACCGCGAACCCTGCCTGCACCATGAGCCCCTGCGCCAGCCCCTGTTCGGCGATCTTCACGTGCACACCAGCTTCTCGTTCGATGCGGCGGCCAACAGCATCGGTGCGACGCCGGATGATGCGCACCGCTTTGCCCGGGGCGAAGCGATCGATTTCTGGCCGTTGGACGAGAACGGCAATCCTGCCGGGAATTTCGCAATCGACCGCCCCCTCGATTTTCTCGCGGTTACCGACCACGGCGAGTTTCTGGGCGAACGCGCCATCTGCCGGACGCCCGGCAGCTCCGGGTACGACACCCCCTTCTGTACCGCCTACCGCGAGGATGAGCGGCAGGGCATGATCATGCTCGGGCAGGTGATCGCCACGGAGACGCCTGCGCGGGTGCCGGAGGTCTGTGGCGACGACGGAACGCTGTGCCTGGCGGCGGCGCGGGAGCCTTGGGAACGCATGATCGAAGCCGCGGAGGCAGCCTACGACCGCACGGCCGCGTGCTCGTTCACCAGCTTCGTCGGCTACGAATACACCGGAACGCCAGGGGTCTCGAACTACCATCGCAACGTGATCTTTCGCAACGGCAATGTTCCGGAACTGCCGGTGTCCTATGTCGACGCCCCCATCGACAGCGAACTCTGGCGGGGCTTGGACGAGGTATGTACGGCCGCCGGTGGTTGCGGCTATCTGACCATTCCGCACAACACCAACCTCGCCAACGGGCGGATGGCGCCCTACATGGGGATCGACGGGTCCGTCGAAAGCCGGCGCGAGTACGCATCCGTTCGCCTGGACCGTGAGCCGATCGTCGAGATCTTCCAGCACAAGGGGGCGTCGGAGTGCATCAACGGCCTGACGTCGGTGATGAGCGCGCCGGACGAACTCTGCGACATCGAGGCGGTCAGGGTGATCGGTCGGGAGGAAACCTATGTCGACAGCGCTCTCGTGGAGGGTGAACTGGTAATGGGTCAGGGCAGCCTGGTCACCGAGGAATGCGGTGATGCGGTAGGCGAGTTCGGCATGCTGGGTGCGGGTTGCGTGGACGCAACGGATTTCGTTCGTTCGGCGCTGGTGGAAGGGCTCAGGGAGGAACGCAAAACGGGCTTGAATCCGGTGAAGCTCGGCATCATCGCCTCCACCGATACCCATGCCGCGACACCCGGCGCAGTGAGCGAATCCGATTTTCGCGGCGCGGTAAGCGGCGAGGCCACGCCCCTGGAGCGATTGCAGCCCGGTTTCCTCACCAGCGGTCCGGAAGCCAATCCGGGCGGTCTGGCCGGCGTCTGGGCCGTCGAAAACTCGCGCGATGCGATATTCGAAGCCATGCAGCGGCGGGAAGTCTTCGGCACGTCGGGCCCGCGCATCGCACCACGTTTCTTCGCCGGCTGGGGCTACCCGGAAGGGCTGTGCGGCAAGGAATCGCTGGTTGCCGACGGCTACGCGGGCGGCGTGCCCATGGGCGGCGACCTGGGCGATGCGCCCTCGACCGGTGCCAAGCCGAGATTCGTGGCGTTTGCGGCCCGCGACCCGGCCGAGAGCGCGGCGCCGCTCGACCGCCTGGAGTTGATCAAGGGCTGGGTCGATGCGGACGGTGCGATGCGCAGTTCCGTGCGCACGATTGCCGGTTCAGCGGATGGGGGAACGGGCGCGGAGACGCTGTGTACGGTGGTTCGCGACGATGAGTTCGATGCCGCCGAGTCGGCTTACTACTACCTGCGCGTGGTCGAGGAGCCGACGCCCCGCTGGAGCGCTTACGACTGCGAGCGGCTGGGCACGGAAGCTCCGGCTCTGTGCAGCGACGGCAGCCTTCCTGAAATCACAGTGGAAATGGCCTGGACATCTCCGGTCTGGTATCGGCCCGGGGAGGCGGGCGCCGCACAATAGTTTTGCGCTGCACCATCGCCTGACACCTTGTTGCGGCCGCGCCCCTGCGGGACAGGCGCGGACATTCTATTGAGCGACGGATCGCGGCGTTGGCACGATACGCTGCACGCCGATCGATTCGCGGTCGATCAGTTCCGCTGCGCGCGGGCCGATCTCGTTCTTCCACTCGTCGCTGTCATAGACGGCGGCGTACAGGCGTTCGCGTTCGGCCTCGGATTCGAAGCGGCGCATCCACACATAGACCGAGTCGTCTTCTTCGCCGCGGAAACTGCCGGTAATGACCATGCCTCTCGCTACCTGAAAAGGGATGATCGTCCCTTCCATGTACGTCACCCACTCGTCCATCTTGCCGGGGAGCACTTTGTATTGCCGAAGTTCGTAGAACATGCCCTCTACCTGAATCGATCAGTGATGCGGCGACTATAACAGCCTGCGGTTGCTCCGGAGACCGCTGTCTGCCCCGCCCATCGCGACCGGTAGTGCCAGGAGCAATGCTGCCGTAAGTGCTTTGACGGGTGAGTGATCCACGACACCTGTTTTCTTCATCCTGCGATCCAAAATGCAAGACAGCTTGTGTGGCGCCATTATTGTGTATATTTGGCGTAAATACTATTTATGTGCCAAATAAATGGCGTAATTTCCAATTTTACGCCATAATGATGCTCGAACAGGTCAAATACCGCGCCAATTCCATGTCCACGAAGAGAAAGCAAGCGATTTATGCGACCCTCCAGGCAGCTTCGACGGGGTTGACGATGGCCGATCTTCTGGCTTCCCACCCGGACATCGCGCGCCGGACCGCTCAGCGTTGGATAACCGGGTGGGTAAAGGACGGACGGATTCGGGCGTTGGGCAAAGCGCGTGCCAGACGTTACATCCCGGCCGCCCGTTCGGAGATTTCACGGGCAACATCGGATCTCGGGTTGTCCGGTCATGCTTCCCTGGGAGCGGAAAACCCGGAAGCCCTCCTCCATGTGACGGGGTTTTCCCAATCCCTGACCCCCGCGGGCTACGGGCTGGACTTCCTCGAGGCCTATCGGCCGAACGAGACGTTCTACCTTGCCGCACCGCTGCGTCGGCAACTCTGGGCAATGGGAGATACCGGACGTACGAAGCTGGCTGCGGGAACCTACGCCGGAGCCGTCCTTGACCGTCTTTCGAATGACCTGTCCTGGGCGTCGAGCCGACTCGAAGGCAATACCTACAGTCGGCTGGAGGCGCGTGAACTGATCGAGCAGGGCAAGGCCGCCGAGGACAAGAGCCGAATCGAGACACAGATGATCCTGAACCACAGGGCGGCGATCGAGTTGCTGGTCGAAAATGCCGACGCCGCCGGTTTCAATCGATACACGCTGCTCAATCTGCACGGCAGTTTGTCGGAAAACCTGTTGAGCGACCCCGAGGACGAGGGACGCCTGCGCGAGGATGACGTCAATCCCGGCAACGGTGCTTCCCTATCAAAGACCATGCGCCGGAAACTCGACGAGGTGCTGGATATCGTGCTGGAAAAGGCAGCCGGGGTCAGGGACCCATTCGAGCAATCGTTCTTCGCGATGACGCACCTGACGCTGCTGCGGCCTTTCGTGGACGTGAACAAGCGTACGGCGCGGCTCATCGCGAATCTCCCGCTGATTCGTTCGAATCTGTGCCCGCTCACTTTCATGGGAGTGCTCGAGGCGGACTACAACCGTGCCATGCTGGGCCTGTACGAGACCGGCCATGTCGAACCCTTGCGCGATCTTTATCTGCTTGGCTACGAGCTTTCTGCGCGGGAATACCGGACGGGCAAGCGGCCCTTGTCCGAACCCGACCCGGTCCGGCTGGAATACCGGGATGCCATCAAACAGGCGGTGCAGGATGTGGTGAAGTATCGGGACAACGACCCGGCTGCCCGGATCAAACGGTCCCTTGCTGCACACTTCGCAGAAGTGAACAGCATTGTGCCGGTCGAACTGGAAGCCATCGTGGTTGCGGAACTCGAGAGGCTGCACGAAGGGGTTCTGGCCCGCTACGGGCTCTGGCCGGCGCAGTACGCGCTATGGCGGGAACGCTGGCAGCGGGCTGGAGCCCCCTAACCCCTAACCCCTAACCCCTAACCCCTAACCCCCTTGACCCCCTCCAGCTCCTCGATGCGTTTCGGCCAGGCGTCCCTGAGCAACCTGGAGAGCGAGCGGTCGGCAAGCACTCGCCCGCCGGTCTGGCAGCGGGCGCAATAGTTGCTCTCGTTCTCCGCATGTACGATGCGCTGGATCGGCGCCCCGCACACCGGGCAGGGTTGCCGGTATTTTCCGTGGGCCGCCATCTCGTCGTGGAAAGCCGTCACCTTGTCGGGAAACTCATCGCCCGCCTTGCCGCGCAGGATGCGTACCCACTCGGTCAACGTCCGGCGGCAGGCGGCGTAAAGCCGTTCGGCTTCCTCGTCGTCGACATCCCGGGCACGCTTGAAGGGGGAGAGCCCCGCATGCAGGAGAATCTCGTCGGAGTAGGCGTTGCCGATGCCGGCAAAAATGCGCTGGTCGGTGAGCGTGCGCTTGAGGGTGTGGCTTGATGCGCGCAGCCGGGTCCTGAAGGCTACCGGATCGATGTCCAGCACTTCCAGGCCACCGGGGTCGAGGTCCGCGAGCGCCTCTTGGCCGCGTACGAGTCGCAGTGAGGCCCGTTTCTTCTTGCTCGCTTCGGTAAAGATCAGCGTTCCGGTGGAAAAGTCGAACGCGGCGAGCCCGCTGCGCTTCGGCACCGCCCGGCCCTTTTCATACCATCGCAACCTGCCCGAGATCATGAGATGAACGACCACGAACAGATCGTGCTCGAGTCCGAAGACGAGCTGTTTTGCGAGGCGCCGCAATCCGGTGACCCGGGCCCCGCGAACCTCCTCGATTGCGGGCGATACGGATCGCAGGACGAACGGACTCGCCAGACGAATGTCCAGCAGCCGCTCGCCTACGACGCGCCGGTCGAGGTGTTCGATGTAGACGGTGAGGTCCGGCAGCTCAGGCACAGTACGATCATCCTTCCTCATGCCGTTTTCCGCGCGCTCAGGTTAAGGTATTACAGGTGAACGAGAAAACGGGAAATTTGCGACTGATGTTCGTAATGCCGCATGCCGGGAGGGGCGCATCGCCGAGCCCGACCAATTCGTGGATGAACTGCTGAGACTGTCAATGGCTGGGAAATCGCCGGACGTGCTCCCGCCGCGATCATTTGCGAACAGGTCGGGCCGGAGCGGGAGGGCCGGTCGGATGAGCGCCGTCGCATCGAGGCGCCTGTGGGTGATCGCCGGCGGCATCGCACTCGGTATCGGCATCGTCGGCATTGTGGTTCCGCTGCTGCCGACGACGCCTTTCCTGATCCTGGCCGCCTACTGTTTCTCCCGGGGCTCGCGCCGGTTGCATGACTGGCTGCTCAAACACCCCACATTCGGCCCTCCCATCCGGGACTGGCGCGAACACCGTTCAGTGTCCGGAAAAGCCAAGCTCTCCGCGATCATTGCCATCGCGTTCATATTCGCCTTTTCGGTTCTCCTCGAGGCGCCTGGCTGGGCGCTCGCCCTGCAGGGCGTGATCCTCGGCGGCGTGACGGTGTTCCTGCTCACCCGGCCGGCCCCCCCGGCTCAGTGACCGATGGAAGGCTGGGAACCGACGTGCACCGTCGAGGCGCTCCGCGCCCGGGCGGAAATACTGGGGTCGATACGCGCGTTTTTCGCTGAACGCGGTGTCCTCGAAGTGCAGACGCCGACCCTGGGCCGAACCTCGGTTACCGACACCGAAATCGAGAGCCTGAAAACGACCGGTGGGGACTTCCTGCAGACCTCGCCCGAGTACTACATGAAACGGCTGCTGGCGGCAGGCGCGCCGTCGATCTACCAGATCGGCCCGGCCTATCGCGCGGGCGAATCCGGGCAAGCGCATCTGACGGAGTTCACCCTGGTGGAGTGGTACCGGTTGGGGTTCGATGACGATGCCCTGATGGCGGAAGTCGCTGACCTGATCGATTCCGTTCTCGGGCCGGAACCGTATCGGCGCCTCACCCATGCGGAACTGCTGGCCACCCGGCGGGGCGAGGCGGCCGAACCGGATCTGCAATTTGTCCAGGCCGTGGAGAATCTCGGCGAATGCCGCGTCTTCATCACCGACTATCCGGCGGGACAGGCGGCGCTTGCCCGCTTGCGGCCGGACGATTCGGGGGTGGCCGCCCGGTTCGAACTGGTTGTCGACGGCCTGGAGCTGGCCAACGGCTACCATGAGCTCACGGACGCGGAGGAACTGCTCGAGCGCATGTGCCGGGACAATCGACGCCGGCGGGAACGGGGCCGGCCGGAAATGGAACCGGACCGTCGCCTGCTGGCTGCGATGCACCATGGTCTGCCGGACTGTGCGGGCGTCGCGCTCGGGCTCGACCGGCTGGTCATGCTGGCGTCTGGCGCTTCGGAGATCGCGACGGTGGTGCCGTTCGCGCGCCACTGAGGTGTGTCGAATCGATACGCAAGCGAATCGATGCAGTCGCCCGACGCAGCCTCCGCGCCCTGTTCATCCGGCCTGAGCTTTCAGGCCTGAGTGATCCGGCCGGGCCACGGCGGTCGCAATGGGTTCGGCTTTACTCCGGGTCAACGGTGGGATAGCAAAAAAGCCTGTCGAACGATCAAACTGACCAGACCCTGGTAGCCGTGGAGGTTTTCGACATGGCTCCCGGGGGAGGCGGTATCCACGGCATCACCCAGCAGCAGCCCGCATGAGTTCATTGTTTCCTCATATGGGGAGCTTGGGTTCGAGCAACTTTCCGTCATGGCCGCTTTAGGCTGAAGCGCTGAAGTCGCCGGAGCCGGGGCCTCCACCTGTCCCGCGAGTACCCGGGGCGCCGCTTTTCCGACGCTCGGTAGAGCGGGCCATGAGATGCCGGACAAATACCTTCAGGAGATGATCGACGCGATGATGGAGGTAAGCGCCCGGGCGGGATAGGATGTTGAAACTGGTTGCAAAGAGGGAAGGCCGTGCAGGCGAAGCGACCCAATCATGAACCGAGCCCGATGCGCTGCCCCGTGCATCTCGACGAAGTCGACCTGTTCGCGCCCGGCGCCCAGGAATACTGGTACGAGGCCTACGACATCCTGCACGCCGAGGCGCCGGTGCATCGGATTCCGGGCGAGGGTTTCGAACCGGGCACCGATGCGTTCATTCTCTCGAAGCACGAAGACATCGCCATGGTGGTGCGCGACCAAGAGCGCTTTCCGGTCGTCACCAGCCTGATGCTCAAGGGTGTCATCGAGGCGGGCGGCGACCCGTTCGAACTCCCCAACGTCAGCACGCTGGTCGCGTCCATGGTGAGCCTGCGGCCGAATCCGGAATTGTGGCGTTCCCACCGGCAGGAACTCACCGATCCCTGGGTCGGCCCGGGAGCCGGGCGCAACCGCGAGATGGTGGAACGGGTCGCCAATGAACTTGTAGACCGTTGGATTGACCGGGGCGAGGTGGAGTTCGTCTCCGAATTCGCCCAGCCGCTGCCGCATACCGTGATGGCGAACGTTCTCGGTTGGCCCCTGGCCGAACTCCAGTTGCTGAAACACTTCGGCGACGGCACCGTCAAACCGTTCGTGTACGGCCGCAAGCACAACAACCTGCTCAACGAGGAGGAGATCAGGGAGCAGTTCGAGGTTCTCGACGAATTCGAGCGGTACACGGACGACCTGATCAACGAGAAGCGCAAGCGTCCGGCACAGGACATGATCTCCTTCCTCACCCAGGTGGAGTATTCGCCCCTCAAGCGCAAGCTCAGGAACGGGGAGATCAACGGCATCGTCTATGCGATGGTGATCGGCGGCCTGGAAACCACCCAGTACGCGCTGGCCGAAGAGGTGCAGTTGCTCATCGAGCGGGAAGGCGTCTGGGATGCGCTCAAGGCGGACAGGAGCAAGGTTCGCGCGTTCACCGAGGAAGGCATGCGCCTGCGCTCGCCCACTCAGGGCTTGTCCACCCGGGTCACCAGCCGGGATGAAGTGTTCCAGGGGGTGCCCGTACCGAAGGGCTCGTACCTGCACCTGCGCTGGGCGGCGGCCAATATCGACCCGCAGGAGTGGCAGGACGCCCAGGCGCTCAAGCTCGACCGGCGCGCCGGCACCCGGCACTTGACGTTTTCGGCGGGGCCGAGGGTGTGTCCGGGCGCCCACATCTCGCGCCTGGAACAGACCATCGCCTGGAATACGCTGCTCGACCGCATCGGGCGGTTCGAATACGCCGGGGACAACGACTTCCTGCACCAGCCGGGCATCATGCTGGGTACCCTGAAACTCAACCTGACGTTTACGAGGGCCTGAAAACCGTCTGCGGCTGCTTGACGGCAGCGATCAAAGCACTACACTTGCAAATCGGAGGCGGACACAGCGCTTCCGTCCAACCGCATCCAAGTTCACTACCCCCCAGTCAGACCTTGGCAGTAGACCCTGGAGAAAACACCGAAAGGTGTGCGGACTGGACCGGTTTCCCGCGTAGTTTCGCGCCGAACGTCACCAACACGAGCAAACAGTTGCCATGCCAACGTACCTGAAAGACCTCAAAAGCAAGCCGGTGGTCGAGCTGGTTGATTTGGCTCGCGAGCACGGTCTGGAGAACCTGGCCCGCTCCCGAAAGCAGGAAGTCATCGCGGCCATGGTGCGCAAGCTCGCCAAGGCGGGGGAAGACATATTCGGCGAGGGCACGCTGGAGATCCTGCAGGACGGGTTTGGCTTCCTTCGTTCCGCCGACAGCTCCTACCTGGCGGGCCCCGACGACATCTACGTCTCTCCGAGCCAGATCCGCCGCTTCAACCTGAGAACCGGCGACAGCCTGGCCGGCAAGATCCGCCCGCCCAAGGACGGCGAGCGCTATTTCGCCATGCTGAAGGTCGACGAGATCAACTTCAGCGAGCCGAACAACAAGAAGCACAAGCTCTTGTTCGAGAACCTGACGCCCCTGTTCCCGAACCAGCGGCTCAATCTCGAGCGCGGCAATGGCAGCACCGAAGACATCACCGCGCGCATCATCGACCTGATCGCGCCCATCGGCAGGGGCCAGCGCGGCCTGATCGTCTCGCCCCCGAAAGCCGGCAAGACCCTGGTGCTGCAGAACATCGCCCAGTCCATCACCTACAACGACCCGGAAGTGGTGCTCATCGTGCTGCTCATCGACGAGCGGCCCGAGGAAGTGACCGAGATGCAGCGCTCGGTTCGGGGCGAGGTGGTCGCGAGCACCTTCGACGAACCGCCCACACGGCACGTGCAGGTGGCTGAAATGGTGATCGAGAAAGCCAAGCGCCTGGTGGAACACCAGCGGGATGTGGTCATCCTGCTCGATTCCATTACGCGCCTCGCCCGGGCTTACAACACCATCGTTCCGTCGTCCGGCAAGGTACTGACCGGCGGTGTCGACGCGCACGCGCTGGAGCGTCCCAAGCGCTTCTTCGGCGCCGCGCGCAACATCGAGGAAGGGGGCAGCCTCACCATCGTTGCCACATCGCTGATCGACACGGGCTCGAAGATGGACGAAGTCATCTACGAGGAGTTCAAGGGCACCGGCAACCAGGAACTGCACCTCGAGCGCAAGATCGCGGAAAAGCGCGTCTACCCGGCCATCAATATTCGCCGTTCCGGCACCCGCAGGGAGGAACTGCTGATGGGCGAAGAGGAACTGCAACGCGTGTGGATCCTGCGCAAGATCCTGCACGACATGGACGACCTGGTGGCTATCGAGTTTCTCATCGACAAGCTCAAGGACACCAAGACCAACGCCGAGTTCTTCAACTCGATGCGGGCCCGCTGACCGGCCAGGCGACTCGGATCGTACGATCATCGTTCCCTGCCTGGTGTCGTCAGCGTGACTGTCGAGCGGGTGCAAGCGCGGGAGAGAGTAGCCATGGATCGAAGCCCGCCCGATGATCCCAGCGTCGCTCGGCTCGCCACAGGTGCGCAATGCCGACGTTTTGCGAAGGCGCGACTGGTGGCGATGATCGTGTTGCTGTCTCCCGTTTTTTCAATCGCCCAGGAAGAGGTGGCAATCTCGTTGCGCGCTACTTCGTTGAGCGGGGTCGAGGTTACGATACCGGGTCCGGAAAGCGCTGCGGTTCTCGTAGTCGGATTCGGTCGATCGGCGGGACCACGGGTACGCCTTTGGCGGCGCCACATCGACGGATTGGATACGGCGCCGTCTGTCGCGTCAGTGCTGGTCATCGACGACATGCCGCGAATATTTCGCGGCAGCCTCACCCGGAGGATTCGCGGCGAGGTGTCCAAGGAAAGACAGAATACGATTTACGTCGTGACTGAAGACGGCGATGCCTGGCGCGATCTCGCGCAAATCGACGAAAGCGACGGCGCGGACGAAGCTCATGTCATACGCTTCGATGGCAAGGGACAAATCTGCTTTCGCCATGCCGGCCCGGTTACCGACACTGCCGCGTCGGACCTGCTCGCGGCCGACTGTGGCCAGGCGCTAGCCAGCGGACATTCCGAGCCGCTGACAGACTGATAGATCTCCTAGCGTTTCGCTGCTTGTTGCCGACGACGCAGCGTTGCCAAACTCCAACGATCTGTTGCCACGGTTTTGTGTGTGCACAGCTTTGGGCCGCGTTCAGACACCGACGAGGTCGTTCAGTGTGAGGTGCTCGTTGGTCTCACCTCGCACTGTCTTCGCACTTGGCGAGCAGATCATCTTTGGTCGGATGAGAGTCGGTTCTGTTGCATTACCTTCGGACTGGGATACGCTCAGCTTGGCTGTTGACCGATTGTGCATGCAGGCGTGTTAACTCAAGTTCGCATGTAGGTGTGTTAACTTGAGTTAACGGGGATTTCGATAGAGGGACAGGGCTATGGCGGAAACTGTAGAGCGCGAGTCGCGCGGTTGGGTTGGCTGGGCGCAAGTTGGGCTGCTCGCAATCGCGCTGGTCGTGGGCATTTACTTCGCCCGGTCTCCGAGCGTGGAACCAATAGGCGCGGAGTCGGTCAAGAGCACCGAAGCGCCGTCCGTGCGGGTGCTGCGCCCGGTGGTCGGTTCGCATTCGCTGACGGTGACGCTGACGGGCGAAGTGCATGCGCGGGCACCGGTCGCGTTGCGCCCCCTGGCAGCGGGGCGCGTGGTTCAAGTCTCGCCCGCACTACGCGCCGGCGGCACGTTCAGCGCCGGGGAGACGCTGCTGGTCATCGATCCGCAGGACGCGGAGTTGAGGCTTGAACGGGCGCAGGGAATGCTCGACGCAGCGCGCGGAAGGTTGCGCCGCCACAAGGACGAAGGGGCGCTGGACGCTGAACGGTATCGCCAACAACACCCGGGGGCGGAGGTTCCCGCAGCGGTTGCGCGATTAGGTCGAATCGAGCGTTTCGAGGGTCGTGTGCGGGCGGCCATTGCGGACGTGGCGCTGGCTGAGTTGCAGTTGTCCGAAACGCAGTTCTCGTTGCCCTTCGACGGCACCGTGATCGCCGCGCCCGTGTCGGTCGGCGAGGTCGTCTCACGCGCAAACGGTGTCGGTACCGTGTTCCGAACCGGCCACCTGGAGACGCGCGCGCCGATCGAGGTGGCTGATCTGTCGTATCTCGGCGATCCTCGCGGCCGGCCGGCCACGGTTCTCGCCGGAGGGCAACGCTTCGAGGCGGTGGTCTCGCAGGTCTCCTCGGTGCTGGCGCCGCGCACGCGGCTGTCCATGCTGCTGCTGGACTTCACGGACGCGAACGGTCCCCCGCCGGGGACGTTCGTTCGCGTAAGCCTGGAAGGTCCCACGTTTGATGACGCTTTCCTGCTGCCGGTCGAGGCGCATCGTGCCGGCGACAGCGTCTGGGTGGTGGATGACGGCAAACTGTCGCGGGAGTCGCCGCCCACGCTGGGGCGAACTGACAGCGGCTGGATCGTGGCAGCGTTCGACGCGCGGGACGGAGTGGTTGTCGGCGCGGTTCCGGGCGAACGGGCCGGGCTGGCGGTGAAGACCGTCGACGAGAGCGGGAAGCCATGACCGCGTCGAAAAGCGGCGGTTCAGTCGAAGCTCCTACGGGCGTGGGCAGGGTCATTGCCGCCTTCGTGCGCCGTCGGGTGGCCGGAAGCCTGCTCATGCTGCTTGCCATTGGTGGCGGGCTCTTTGTCGCGTCGGGAATCGATGTCGAGATCATACCGGACGTGGATGGCAGGAAAGTCGAAGTCACGGTGCCCTACCCCGGATCGAGTCCTACGGAGGTCGAGGAGAGCATTACGCGTCGAATCGAGGAGCGCGTAGTCGGGCTGGCCGGGGTGCGCAGAGCGGTTTCCAAGGCATCGTCCGACGTCGGCACCGTGAGGCTCTCAGTGGATCCCTTCGCGGACACCGAGGAGGTGCTGGAGGAGGTGCGCACGGCGGTCGACCGCATCGAGAGATTCCCGCCGCCAGACGCGGAACGTCCGGAGATCGGCATACCCTTCGTGCACGTCCCGGCGATCACGGTCGCGTTGTCCTCGCGTGAGCTTTCGGCACAAGCGTTGCGCATCGCGGCAGAGCAGTTGCGGGAGGACATGCTCGCGTTGCCGTCAGTGTCGAACGTGTCGCTTGACTGGTCGCCGGAGCGGGAGATTGCGATCGAAGTCGACGAGGAGGCGCTGCGCGAGCATGGCCTGACGATCGCCGAGGTGGCGCGCAAGGTGCGGAGCTCGTCGGTGGACCTTACCTCGGGGCGTCTGCTGACCGGGGCCGGCGGCATGGTCGTGCGCGTTGATGACCGGCGCGTTCGCGCCGAGGAATTCGACGACGTGGTACTGCTGTCCGCCCCCAGTGGTGCGCTGGTCACCGTGGGTGATGTGGCGGAGGTCAGTGAGGGGTTTGGGGACGCCGTGGGCACCACCGAACTCGACGGCGTACCGGCCGTCTTCCTGACCGCATTGGCAGTGCAACGAGGACAGTCGGAGGTGGAGATTGCCGACGATGTCCGTGCCATGCTCGCTGGCTACGCACCCCCGCCGGGGGCGGAGTTGACCGTATGGCAGGACAGTTCCCGGCGGGCGTCGGCCCGGCTGGAGCTCGTCACGGGCACGGGAGCGCTGGGCCTGGTGCTCGTATTCTTCGTGCTTGCCTTCGTGTTCGACTTTCGGCTGGCGACGTGGGTGGCGGTGGGCCTGCCGGTGTCGTTCCTGGGTGCGATGATGCTGTTCCCGACCTTTGACCTCACCTTCAACGTAGCCACGATCTTCGCGATGATCATGATGATCGGAATTGTCGTCGATGACGCTGTCGTCGTAGGGGAGAGCGTCTCGACGGAACGGGAACGTGGCCTGGTCGGTGCGGACGCGGCGGTCGCCGGGGCGCGCCGGGTGTTCTGGCCGGTGGCGGTGGGCATTGCGACAACCTTGCTCGCGTTTGCCCCTCTACTGTTCACCTACGGTGTTGTGGGTCAGTTCCTGAGCGTGTTTCCGTTAGTCGCCCTCCTGGTGTTGGGTGTGTCGCTGGTGGAGGCGTTCCTGATCCTGCCATCGCATCTTGCGCATGGCGGCGACTGGAGCCGTTGGCCCATGTCAGCCGTACAGGCGCGGATCAGGCAGGCCATCGAAGACCTCCGCGACCGCGTCGCGGTGCCGGCGGTGGCCCTGGCGACCCGCCGCCCGGTCGGTGCGTTGATGGTGGCCGGTGCCCTGGTTGTCGTCAGCGGTATCCTGCTTCTCGGCGGGGTCGTCCGGTTCGGCGAAGTGGCGGCCCTCGGCACCGGAAGAGTGGAGGCGGCTCTCACCTATCCTGTGGGAACGCCGCTGGAGGTTGCGCGCGTCGGTGCCCGCCAGTTGGAGGAGGCGGCCAGACGGAGCAATCAGCAGCTCGGTGGATCCCCGATCCTGTCTGTCGCCACGGTTGTGGGGCATCATCCTCCCCGAGGCATCTTCGTGGGGGACGGCGGCCGCGCAACTCATCTCGCCGCCGTTACGCTGCAACTGCGGGAGGAATCGCAACGCACGGTCAGTGCCGACGAGGTCGCCCGCGCGTGGCGGCGCAACGCCGGCGAGATCGTCGGTGCCGACCGGCTGACGTTCTCGACGGCGGACCGATACGGCGGAAATGGCTACGACCTCTCGGTGGCTCTTGTGCACCCGGATGGCGAGGTACTTGCGCGTGCCGTAGAGGATCTGGTCGCGGCCCTCGAGGCATCCCCCGGGGTGCTGGACGTCTTCGACTCGCTGACCCCGGGCCGGCGCCACTTCGACCTGCATCTGACACCTGCGGGACAGGCGGCAGGGTTGACCGGGGGCGAGTTGGCCACGCAACTGCGGGCGCGCTTTTTCGGCACGGAGGTGCAGCGTATCCAGCGCGGACGTGACGAGGTCAAGGTCATGGTCCGCTACCCTGAGGATCGACGGCGGAGCCTGGCTGAGCTGGTGGACGAGCGCATCGTACTGCCCGTGGGCGGCGACATCCCGCTGGGGGTGGCGGCGAGGGTGGTGGAGACACGTGAGCTCGAATCGCTGATGCGGATCGATGGGGTTCGCGCAGCGGAAGTGGGCAGCTTCGTGGATCAAGCGGTCTTGATGCCGCGCGAGCTGCGGGCGCAGGTCGAAGGCAGCCTGCTGCCGGAACTTCAGGGGCGCTACCCGGGCCTTGGTCTCAAATGGGCTCGTGCGGGGGTGGATGACGACGAGGAGTCGCTGGGCCCGCTGGCCTACACCCTGCCGGTCGTCCTTCTGCTGATCTACATGATCATAGCGGTGCAGTTTCGCAGCTACGCGCAGCCGCTGGTCGTGCTGACCGCGATGCCGCTGGCGGCGGCCGGCGCCGTGCTGGCGCATCTGGTGCTGGGCTACGACATGAACCTTACGTCGGTGTTCGGGGTGGTCGCGGTGCTCGGGGTCGTCATCAACGACACACTGCTCCTCATGGACCGTTTCAACAGCCTGCGTGCGGCTTCGGCGTTGCCGGCAATCGCGGCAATCGCGGGTGCCGTGCGGGAGCGTTTCCGTCCGATCTTCCTGACCACGATAACGACCATTGGGGGCCTGTTGCCGGTGCTGTACCTCAAGTCGGAGGCTACGATTACCAACTACGTGCCGATCGTGGTCAGCATCATCGGCGGGCTTGTGGCGGGTAGCGCGGGGATACTCTTCGTGGTACCCGCCATCCTGCTGCTCGGGGAAGGCGTCCGCGAACGCACCCGGATCGGGTGGTTGCGGCAAGCCGATACGGCGGCCTGATCATCCCCGTCGAGGTGGCAAACGATTGCGCGCTGGGTTGCAGACTCACATGAAAGTCGGACTGGCCTTTGCGAGCAGCATAGGTATCGACGGCGACTCGGCGCTGGAAATCTGCAGGCGCGCCGAAGGGGTCGGTTTCGAGTCCGTCTGGGGCGGCGAACACGTGGTGATGCCCGATTCGATCGCATCGAAGTACCCCTACAGCCCCGACGGCAAGGTTCCGGCCGAGCCCGATACGCCGATTCCGGACCCGCTGATCTGGCTGGCCTTCGTCGCCGCGGCCGCTCCGACGGTGAAGCTCGGCACCTGCATCCTGATTGTGCCGCAGCGCAATCCACTGGTGCTCGCCAAGGAACTGGCGACGCTGGACCGTTTGACCGGCGGCCGGGTGGAACTGGGGCTCGGCGTCGGCTGGCTCAAGGAGGAGTTCGAAGCGCTCGGAGTTGCCTGGGAGCGGCGGGGCGCCCGGAACGATGAATACATCGCCGCCATGAAGGCGCTGTGGGCAGGGCCGCACGCGGAGTTCCATGGGGAGTTTGTCGACTTCGAGCCGGTGACCTGCAGCCCGAGGCCGGTGAACGGGACGATTCCGGTGCTGGTGGGCGGCGATACGAATGCCGCCATTCAGCGCGCGGCCCGCATTGCCGACGGCTACTTTCCGGGTGAAGGCGATGCGGAGCGCCTGAGTGCGTTGATCGCCCGCGTGCGCCAAGGTGCCGAAGCCCATGGCCGCGATCCCGACAGCATCGAGATAAACGCGATATTCGGCGCGCAGATGGCCGATCCCGAGGCCGGCGTCGAGCAGATGCGGTCACTCGGTGTGGGCCGGATGATGGTTCCGGCGTTCTTTTTCGCCGGCCCCGGCGGCCTGGATCGCCTGTGCGAGTTCGGCGAGCGGATTCTGCCCGTCACGCGGGGATGAACCGGGCGAGACGGTGGAGGTCACCCTGACGGGAGGGTGTTCCCCGCGCTCGCGGGGATAGTCCCTTCTGGACTGCCGAGGGCGCCGCCGGTCAGAAATTCACGCCCCGCGTGAATGCCCCGTCCACGCGCACGTTGGTACCGTTGACCCAACTCGCCGCCGGGCTGGCCAGAAACGTCACCACCTTTGCCACCTCTTCAGCCGTTCCCATGCGTTTCGTTGGGTGGTAATCGCGGTCGCGCTCGTACAGGGGGGTCATCTGGTCCTTGATCATGTTCCATACGCCGCCTTCGATGAAGATCGGCCCCGGCGAGACGCTGTTGGCCCGAATGCCCTTGGGGCCCCACTGCTGAGCGAGCGCCGCCATGTGGCGGATGGATGCGGCCTTCATGGCGCCGTAGCTCGGGCTGATGGGCACGTCGTGGTGCTCGATGCCGGTGATCGTGGCGATCTGTATCAGCGCCGCCCGTTCCGATTTTTCGAGGTAAGGCAGCGCCCCCTCGCTCATGCCCACCATGCCCATGAGGTCGACGTTGAAATTGTTGAGCCAGGGTTCTTGCCCCGGGCCGGGCTGCCCGCTGGCGGTGGCGTTGTGCACCACGATGTCGATACCGCCCAGCGCTTCGGCGGCATCCCGCATCCATTGCACCGTGGCGGCGTGGTCGCTCACGTCGCAGACCTGGCCGACGGCCTTGCCGAGTACCGACAGTTGGGCAAGGGCCGCCTTCACACCGTCCTGCCGGCGCGCGCAGATGCTCACCGAAGCCCCCTCGTCGAGCAGTTCCCTGGCCACGGCCAGCCCGATGCCCTGCGTCCCGCCGGATATCACGGCCCTTGCGCCTGTCAGCCCCAGATCCATAGTCGCCTCCCGGCTTTAGTCCTGTTGTGGATGTCCAGAAGGCAATCATAGCGTCCCATCGCTTACAATGATCCGGTCGCGACAGCGGCAGGGGATCGAAGAACGCGAGTGTCCGACACCGCCTCGGGCTGTGTCGACAACCCGGCCGACAAAGAGGAGTGCGTTTCATTAGAACGACCGTCGTCATCCTGTGCATCTTGTTCTTGTCGTCTTCGGGCGTCGCCGCTCGGGACCGGCAGCTTCTCTGGGGCGACACGCACCTGCACACCACCTATTCCTTCGATGCCTTTCTCAACAACAATCTCACTGCCGACCCGGACACGGCATACCGATTCCCCAAGGGCCAGCCGGTAATCCACCCGTATCACCGGGCGCGCATGCAACTGGAGGCCCCGCTGGATTTTCTGGTCGTCTCCGACCACGCCGAGTTCCTCGGCCAGACTCGCGACATTTATCACAATGGGTGGCAGGAGGAGGGAGCCGGAATCTGGGACAGCATCGCCAACTGGTTCCTCACCTGGTCGGTGCGCAGTGAAATCAATGCGGGAAAAGGCCCGGAACTGTTCATGGCATTGCTCCGCGACAGCGCCGACCCACGGGAGACGGCGGCATTGCCGGTCGACCTTGCCGATTTTCCCACCCCGCCCAACCTGAAACGCGAACGGTTAGCCTGGGAAGAACTCGTGGCGACCGCCGAGGCACACAACGAGCCTGGCGAATTTACCACGCTGATGGGTTGGGAGTGGAGCGCCCTGCCGGGCGGCGCCAACCTCCACCGGGTGGTGGTCACCGATGCCGACGGAGACCAGGCCCTGTCCTTCCAGCCGTTTTCCGCCCTGCAAAGCCCCTATCCGGAAGATCTCTGGCAATGGCTGGGCCGGACCAGCGCCGAGAGCGGCGCCCGTTTCCTGGCGATTCCCCACAACTCCAACGTTTCCAAGGGCCTCATGTTCTCCGATACGACGCTGCGCGGCCTGCCGGTCGATACGGACTATGCGCGCGAGCGCATGCGTTGGGAGAAGATCGTCGAGGTCACCCAGATCAAGGGAGATTCGGAAGCGCACTTCCTGTTTTCCCCCGAGGACGAGTTTGCAGGCTTCGAGCCCTTTCCGTTCTATCTTCAGCGGGATTTGCAGGAGTATGTGCCGCGCTCCGGCGACTATGTGCGCTCGGCCCTCAAGGCCGGCCTGCAGCTCGGTGCGAAGGTGGGCATCAACCCGTTTCAGTTCGGCCTGATCGGTTCGACCGATTCGCATACGGGGCTGTCAACGGCGGAGGAAAACAGTTTCGGGGGCAAGATGGCAACGGACTCGACCCCGGAAACCAAACAGGGAGCGGCGCTGGGTCCGTCGGCGATCGGCTGGCACATGTCCGCCTCGGGCCTGGCGGCGGTATGGGCTGAAGACAACACGCGGGAGGCAATCCTCGGCGCCATGCTGCGACGGGAGACTTACGCCACCACAGGACCGCGAATCCGGGTCCGATTCTACGGCGGTTGGGACCTGTCCGATGAGGATCTGCAAGCTGGCGAGAGCGGCTCGCCGGCTTCAGGCCGCTCAGTGCCGATGGGCGGTGAAATTCCGCCTGTCGACGGAGGGGACGCACCGAGCTTCCTGGTCTTTGCGGCGAAGGATCCGGCCGGTGCAAACCTCGACCGCGTGCAGATCGTCAAGGGTTGGCTGGACGCTCAAGGCGAGGCCCGGGAACAGGTGTACGACGTGGTGTGGTCCGGAGACCGGCAGCCGGGCGCGGACGGCAGGCTGCCGGTGGTGGGCAATACCGTGGATACCAGGACGGCCCGCTACGACAACAGCATCGGTGCGGCGGAACTGGCTGTAATGTGGCGAGACCCGGCTTTCGAGGCGGAACATCCCGCCTTCTACTATGTTCGGGTGCTGGAAATCCCAACCCCGCGCCACTCGCTTTACGATGCGCTGGCACTTGGCATGGAAGCGCCCGACGTGGGTCCTTCGGTCATCCAGGAACGCGCATATACCTCGCCGATCTGGTATCACCCTCCCACGTCGGAACAGTTGACGCACTGATCGATTCAGAATCGGCAATGCTGCACGGTTTTTCGATGTCCGCGGCACCCGGCTGGCCGCATCGTTGTCGAATCAAAAATCGTTACCGTATACTTCCCGCAGGGAGGTAGTGTTCAGTGCCTGCTGTACACGCTACGTGTTCTTCCGTTAACGCCCGTCAGTAGGGGTCAATCAACTCGCTGGAATACGTCTGAAATTTCCTGCTAACTCGCCGAAGAACCTGATGGAACAACGCCCTCCTGCCATGGGTCTTGCACTCGCTGGACGTTTGGTATGGCGCGCGGCCATGAGGTCGGAGCATACGAGTTCGCCGGCGTTGGCAAGCGAGTAACCAGCCAAGGAAATCACTATGTCGCAAGAGTCGCCGAATGCTGAAAACCGCTCGGATCGCGGGCCGTTGCTCGGTTATGTTCAATTGGGCGCCGTTGGCGTTGCAATTCTCGTGGCCGTTTATTTCGCGCAGGCGCCGGATCGCGGGGCGGATGCGGGGCTCGGGCTTGGCTCGGCGCCCAAACCCCTGGTCAGCGTGATCGATCCCGTGCCCACAGATCGGGCACTGCAGGTGGAGCTCACGGGTGGAGTCAGCCTTGCCGCGAAGGCCAGGGTGGTATCCGAGGTTTCATCGAGGGTGGTCTGGATTTCACCGAAATTCACCAACGGCGGGTCGATTCCGGCGGGAGAGACGATGATCAGGGTCGACCCGACGGACTTCGAGCTGCGTGTGGAAGCGGCCCGCGCAACCGTCAAGGAGGCGGAGGCCAGCGTATGGCGCGAGAAGGCCCGAGGGGAGCATGACGCCCGGGTGTTCGCTCGGGATTACCCGGGCCTTGAACTGTCCGACCGGATTCGTCGGATGCCATCGCTTGCCAAGGAGGAAGCCGAACTGGAGCACGCGCAAGCGGTGCTGAAGATGGCTGAACTGAAACTCGAAAGAACCCGTGTTTCGTTCCCGTTCGCAAGCCGGGTGCTCAACGCCAGCGTCGAACTCGGAGAACAGGTCGGTCCGGCTACGCCGTTGGGAACGGTGTATCGCATCGATGCGCTGCAGGTGGAAGCGCCGGTCGAGATACGGGATCTGGATCGCCTGGACCCGGTCATCGGCCGAACCGCTGAAGTTCGCGCGGGTGGGCAGGCCTTCAGCGCGCAAGTCGACCGCGTGTCGTCCGTGGTGGCGCCGCGCAGTCGCCTGGCGACGGTATTCCTCCGGTTCTCGGAAGATTCGCCGACCGATTCGCTGCCGTTGCCGGGCACCTTTGCAGAGATCGCGATCGAAGGCCCTGTAGTCCAGAGCGTCTACGTGTTGCCGGAGTCGGCTGAGCAGGGCCGGGGCAGCGTCTGGGTAGTCGAGAACGGCACGCTGAAAGCGGTTGCGCTGCGTACTGTGCTGCGCACGAGTGCAGATTGGGTCGTGGAACCCTTCGATGCGGGTGACGGCGTGGTTCTTGGTACGGTCTCCGGCGGCCGGGAAGGCCTGGCCGTAGAGGTGGCGGATGCTTGGGCAGACTCAGGGGCCAGACGATGAGCGCCACCGACGCCGATCAAGCCGTACAGCCGGGCGAGACCGTGGCCAAGGGGCCGATTGCCTACTTCGCGGAGAACCGGGTCGCCGCCAACCTCATCATGCTCGTCCTGCTCGTCGGTGGCGTCATCGCCGGCACCGGGTTGGCCGTGCAGAACTTTCCCGATGTCGATCACCGTGCCGTTACGGTTCGTGTCCCCTCGCCGGGCACGTCGCCCGAAGAGGTGGAGCAGGACATCAACCGCAGGGTCGAGGAGAGCATCATAGGCAACCCCGGTGTGGAGCGTGTCGTGGGAACCGCCACGGAGGGTCTCGGCCAGATCAATGTCGAAGTCGCTCCCTTCGCCGATCCCGACGTTGTGCTCGACGATATACAGAATGCCGTCGACCGCATCGAGAACTTCCCGCCCGTCAGTGCCGAGCAGCCGGAAGTGTTGAAGCTGCTGGCAGCGCGCGAGGTGATGACGCTGGCGGTTTCTTCTGCCGTCGTAACGGAGCACCAGTTGCGGCTTGCCGCCGAGAATTTGCGCGACGCCCTGCTGGCGTTACCGTCCATCTCTCTGGTCGAACTGAAAGGCGCGCGCGATCGGGAGATCACCATCGAATTGACCGAAGAGGCGTTGCGCCGCAACGGTTTGACCATCTCCGAAGTCGCACGCACGGTGCGTCAGGCCTCGATGAACCTCACCGCCGGCGAATTGCGCACCGCAGCCGGCGGCGTGGTTCTGCAGACGCTGTCGAAGCGCAGCGCCGGCGAGGAGTTTCTCGATATCCCCCTCATCACAAGGCTCGACGGTACCATCGTGAGCGTCGGCGACATTGCGGAAATCCGCGATGGGTTCGTCGATGACGAACTTGTCATGCAGGTCGATGGCGTCCCCACCGTGCTGATTCAGATCGACGCGACGGTCAATCAGTCGATTCGCGACGTTGCCGAGGTGATCCGGGGCGCTCTTGTCGACTACCCCGTTCCCCAGGACGTGGCGGTCAGTGTCTGGGAGGATCGGGCGGAGCCGGTCGCCCACCTCCTGCTGACGGTGGTGCAGAATGGGCTCGCAGGCGTCGTGCTGGTGTTTGTCTGCCTGGTGCTCATGTTCGACCTGCGTGTCGCCTTCTGGATCGGGTTCGGTATCCCCCTGTCGTTTATCGGCGCGCTGCTGTTTTTCGGCTCCGCGGACCTGACGTTCAATGTGATGACGATCTTCGCCCTGTTCATGCTGGTGGGTATCGTCGTCGACGATGCGGTGGTGGTCGGTGAGAACATCGCGGCGGAACGCGAAAAGGGCAGGGGTGCCC
Organism: Gammaproteobacteria bacterium; assembly: GCA_028821125.1. Classification (GTDB taxonomy): domain Bacteria; phylum Pseudomonadota; class Gammaproteobacteria; order Pseudomonadales; family Azotimanducaceae; genus Azophilus. Next base: position 7,742 of record JAPPHD010000170.1, on the reverse strand, counting down.
TGGAAGCGGCGATCGAAGGTGCGCGAGGTGTGGTGAATCCCATATGCGTGGGTGTACTGACAACCGTCGTCGCCTTCATCCCGTTTCTGTTCTTCGTGGCGGGCGCCCTGCAGTTGCTGCAGGTCATTCCCTATGTGGTGTTGTTCGTGCTGCTGATCTCGCTCGTGGAGGCGTTCTTCATACTTCCGGCACACCTGTCCCACCAGCGGCAGTGGAGCCTCCCGCCGCTGAGCGATGTGCAGGCACGGGCAAGGCTATGGATGAAAAGCATGAGCGACCGTGTCGTGTTGCCCGCGGTTTCCTGGGCAGTTCGCCATACGATTGCAACCATTGCCGGTGGCGTGCTGCTGGTCCTTGCCGCGTTGCTGCTTCTGCGTTCGGACGTCGTGCGGATGGTGGCGTTCGAAAAAGCCAACTCCGCCGATTTCATACAGGCAGACCTGACTTTGCCGGCAGGCACTCCCTTCGCGGCGACAGTAGCCGCAGCGGAACGATTTGCGGAGGCCGGTTACGCCATTAACGCTCAACTCGATGGCACATCGGTTGCCCGCGTCAGCATCATGGCGGGCAATACCGCTGCATCGCCCCGGGAGCGGCGCTGGGATACCCGGGCCTCGAATCGCAGCCACATCGCTTCCGTCAGGCTTCATCTCGCCGACAGGCCCGTGCGCAATGCCGCGCCCGACCGGGTTGAGCGGGCGTGGCGACAGAACGTCGGCAATGTGTCCGGGCTGGAGGGCGTCGTGTTCCGTCGCGGAGCCCTTGCAGAACTGCCCGGTGTCGCCTATTCCGTCGAACACGACGACCCGGGCGTATTGCTCGAGGCCACAACGCAACTGAGGACCTACCTCGAAAACCTGGGCGGGCTATACGAGGTTACGGACAGCCTTTCGCAGGGAAAGCGGCACTTCGACATCGACATGACCGAGGCCGGGTATGCGGCCGGCCTCACGCCCGCGGACATAGCCGGGCAACTGCGGGCCAGCTTTCATGGCCTGGAGGTACAGCGGATTCAACGGGACCGTGATGAAGTCAAGGTGATGGTTCGCTATCCGCCGGAGCGACGCCGGAGCTTGAGCGAGTTGACCAGCGAACGCATCCAGCGTCCCGGAGGGGGCGAAGTGCCCTTGTCCATGGTGGCACGCATTACCGAAACGCGCGATTTCGCCACGCGGACGCGAATCGACGGCAAACCGGCCGCGTTGCTGAGCGCACGTGCCGACACGACGGTCATCACGCCCATTCAGGCCAGGGCCCTGGTCGATAAGAACGTGATTCCGCAGCTTGTGGCGAAATTCCCCGGCATCCGAATCAATGCCGATCAGGGCGCCAGGGCGGAGGCGGCCATGTACGATACGCTGAGTGTGCTCGTTCCGATCGTCCTGATCGTGATGTATGCGCTCATGGCGGGCTTCCTGCGCAGCTACTGGAAGCCGATCGTTGCCGTGGCCGGCATTCCCATGGCGTTCACGGGTGGGGTGTTCGCGCACTGGTTGCTGGGTTGGGACTTCTCGGCCGTGTCGTTGTTCGGCGTGATCGGTGTCAGCGGAATCATCGTGAACGATGCGCTGGTGCTGCTGGACCGCTACAACAGGATTCGCGGGGAACATGCCGGATTGCCGGCAATTGCAGCCGTGGCGGCCGCATCTCAGCATCGCTTCCGGGCGGTTTTCCTTACCACGGTAACGACGCTGTTGGGACTGTCCCCCATGCTCTACGAACGCGCTGACGAACTGGTTTTTCTGGTGCCCCTGGTAGTGAGCATGTTCGGCGGTCTTGTGTTCTCGACCCTGTTCACGCTGATTTTCCTCCCGACCCTGGTAATGGTTGTGGAGGGGCGAAAGGAGTAGCCCTGCCGTCGATGAAGATGCGCCTCGACGCCCGCGCCAGCAACAATGGTGACAGAAGCGGGCTAACGCGGGGTGCTTTGCGGGGCGCCCAGCAGGCGGTCGAAGATTTCGGCGGCACGCCCGGAAGCATCGGAGATCCTTGCCGGCAGCGCTTCGAACTCGTCCGTTTCGCAGCCCCGGGCGATGACTTCGCGCAGTTCCGCAGACGCTGACCCGGGGTCGAAGGCGCCTGTCGAGGTCATGCGGAAATAGCCGTCGAGGCATTGCCACAATCTGGCGGCGGCGGCCAGTTCCGCTGCCGCGGACTCGTCGATCAGGCGGTGTTCGGCAGCGGCGGCGAAGGTGGGAACGAGGCCGTTGACGAGCATGGCGGGCGTTGTTGCGGCGCCGCTCAACTGCAGGTACTCGGCCAGCAGTACCAGGTCGTCGAGACCGCCGGGGCGGTTGCGTACGTCCCAGGCATCGCCGGGCTGGTAACGCTGTGATATTCGCTGCCTCGCTTCGAGGAAATCGGCAACCAGCGCATCCCGGTTCGGAATTCGCGAGAGCGCCGCTTGCCGGAATGCCGAAAAGCGGTCACCGAGAGCGCCTTGTGCCTCGACGATGCGGGCATGCGTCAGCATGCGAAGTTCCGATGGCTCGGCATCCTCGTCGAAACGATCGCGCAATGCCGGCAGGGAACAGGCGGCCACCCTGCCGGACCCCCGGGGCAGGGCGTAGGGCGGTACCGCTTCGAAAAGCATGTTCTCCGGCGAGAGATTGCCCACCAGCCGCATCAGCCGTTGCAGATACTCCCCGTAGCTGTCTTCGGGTGCCGGCGACGTGCCGGTCGACCGCGCGCCGGGGAGTTCGTAGACAAACAGCAGCTTCAACGGGCTGCCGATGGCGAACTCCCGCCGCCCGGCGGAACCGAGGGCGACCAGGCAGACGTTGCCGTCAAGGGGCCGATCCGTTTCCGCCAGCAGATCCCGCCCGGCCGCCCGCAGCAACTCCGCCAGGCAGGTATCCAGGATGTCGGTCAGGGGCCGCGCCGCATCGGTGGGGGCAATGACACCGCGCAACATGTGCACACCGAGCTGAAAGGACCGCTGTTCCGCCCAGACTCTCGTTTCACCGACCAGGTTGTCGGTCATCGGCGCTTTCGCCGCGATCGCGCCGAGTTGTGCGCGCATTTCCTCCCGGTCGAATTCGCGCTCGTAATACAGGCGCACCAGGCCTTCGCGCGCGATCCGGGCGGTCTCCGGGTCGAGGCCGATGTCTTCGGGAATCTGCAGGTCCTCGAATTCCCGGGTGCGCAGGCTTTCCTGCACGTAAGGAAACCGGTCCATCCACTTTGTCAGGCGCGGCGCCGTGCCGGCGAGGTTGCCGAGAACGTCGCCCACCCGTTTTGCGCCGCCCCTGATATCGCGTAGCACGAGCAGGAATGCGGGAGCGACCAGCAGGGTGGCGACGGACGCGAACAGTACGCCGTAAGCCAGCGAGGTTGCCATGGGGATCAGGGGCTGGGCCTGCACGCTCCGGTTGAGCATCAGCGGCAGCAGCCCCGCAAAGGTGGTGACGGTGGTGATCAGGATCGGGCGGGCGCGGGTCACCGTGGCGTTGACCAGCGCGTCGTAGGTGGAGTCTCCGGCCGACAGGCAGCGATTGACCTCGTGCAGCAGCACGAGCGTTGCGTTGATCACGACGCCGGACGCCGCCACCGCACCGAAGATCGACGGCATCGAAAGGCCGGGGACATTGCCGAAACCCTTCATCAGCAGATGACCCCAGACCGCGCCCATGAAGGCGAACGGCAGCGTCGCCATGATGATCAGCGGCTGCACATAGGAATGCAGCGGAATGGCCAGAAGCGCGAATATGACGAACATGGCCAAAAGGAACATCGGTACCAGCCTCTCGCCCACCTCCCGTTGCCGTTGTGCGCTTTCCAGCGAGTACGTCATGCCTGGCCAGGCCGAGACCGTTTCCGGGAGGAGCCCGGCGTTCAACTCCCCGAGCACCGCACCGGCCGAGGTTCGGGTTGGATCGACCTTGGCCCTCACATTGACGGACCGGTTGCCCCCGGTGCGCGTGATGGCGGCAAGCCCGCGGCCGCCCGTCACTTCGGCCACGGTTCGAAACGGCGCCGCGCCGCCGTCCGCCGTGCGTATGCGCAGGGAATAGAGCGACTCCAGGGAGCGGCGCTCGGGCTCCGTGAGCCGCACCATGATGCGGACATCCTCGCGGCCTCGCTGGACACGTTGCGCTTCCTCGCCGTAAAACGCCTGGCGCACCTGGCGCCCAAGGTCGGACAGGGTGACGCCGAGGGCTTCTCCGGCGGGCGAAACCGACAGTTGCAGTTCCTCCTTGCCCGCGCGGAACGAGTCGGTGATATCGTAGACACCCGGATATTCGGCCAGCGCTGCGCGGATCACGGCAGCGACTGTCCTCAGGGCGTCCAGGTCCTCGCCGGAAAACCGAATGTCAATGTCGTTGCCGGTTGTGACCCTTTCGGTGTCGAAACTCAACTCGATCGCTTCTTCGATGGGTCCGTTGGTTTCGCGCCAGAACTCGGCAATCTCCCCGGTGGTCAACTCCCGGCTTTCGCTGGGGCTCAACTGCATGACGACTTCGCCCAGATGGGTCCCCGAATCCTGGCGCACACCGCTGACGGCGGCCCCGGTCGATGGGTGGCCGCCCCGGGCCGCCATAATGTGCAAGACCGGAGAGTCGCCGGATTCCCCCACCAGTTGCCGCTGAACGCTGCGCGCCGATTCGGTGAGCCGGGCAATGGCTTCGTCGGTGACACCGGCGCCGATTCCGGGCGGCATCGTCAGCCGGGCAGCCACCCGGTCGCCCTGCACCGGCATCATGAACGTGAAGGGCAGGTGCCCGCCGGCAACGATGCCGGCCGCCGATGCCAATGCGGCCAGTGCCAGGGCCAGCGTCAGGCGCCGGGCGCCCAGTACGCGGCGTACGAGGCGGCGGAACCGGGTGTCGATGAACGTCTGGAGGCCGGATTCGAACGTCATCTGCAGCCGCGTGAACCCGGCGGCCATTCGGCTGAGCAGGCCGTTGAGATGGGCCGCATAGACCAGGGTCACCGCGCCGAGTGCGAGAGCGGCGCCCGTGCGCCGGTCCGGCGCGACTGCAATGGCGGCGATGATCAGGGCAACCAGCAGGGTCATGCCGAAATCGCCCAGCGGCATCCGCTGCCCGCTGTGGCCGAGATGGGCCGGCAGCACCATCTGGCACTCGATCAACGAGAAGACCAGGCAGAAAGTCACCGTAGCCGCCGTGATTGCCATGATTTCGCCGACAGTGCCCACACTGAACAACAGCGGCGCAAAGGCCGCGATCGTGGTCAGCACCCCGAAGGTGACGGGTACCAGTACCTGCTGCGCGCCTTCGATGGCGCCTGCGAGCTGTCCCGAGCCTCGCTGATGGGCGACGTAGACGCTCTCGCCGACCACGACGGCATCGTCGACCAGCATGCCAAGCGCCAGGATGAACCCGATCACGGAAATGGCATCGATGGAATAGCCGAACCAGTAGATCAGGAAGATGGCGCCGAGAAAGGCGATGGGGATGCCCGCGGCCACCCAGATCGCCAGGTGGGGCCGCAGAAACAGGGCCAGGAGAATCAGCACCAGCAACAGCCCCTGCACGCCGCTGTCGACCAGGGTGCTCAACCGGTCCCTGACCAGAACGGACTCGTCGTTCCAGAGCGTCAGTGCAACGCCTTCCGGATACCGCGACGCCGAGTGCGCCACGAATTCCCGGACGGTTTCGCTGACCTGGCGGAGATCCTGGTTGCCGACACGAGCGACCTGTATCAGTGCTGCGGGCCTGCCGTCGAAACTGAGGGTCTGGCCGGTATCCTCGAAGCCGTCCACGACTCGCGCAATGTCTTGAAGGAGCACCCTTGTGCCGTCGGCGCGGGTGGTTACCTCCAGTTTTTCCAGTTCGTGACCCCAATAGGCCTGGCCCCGGGTGCGCAGCAGCACTTCGTTCGAGCCGGTTCGGATGGAACCGCCGGGCAGGTCGACGGAGCGTTTGCGCACCGCCGCCGCCACCTCGTCGAAGGTAAGGCCGTTGCGCAGGAGCGACAGCTCCGAGACCTCCACGGATATCTCGTAGGGCCGGACGTTTGCGAGGTCTGCGTGGGCGATGCCGGGGAGCGCGAGGATGTCGTTGCGGACCCGCTGCCCGAGCTCCTTCAGCGCCCTCTCGTCGGTCGGGCCGGTAACGGCGATTTCCACGACGATGGTCGTCAGTTCCAGGAACCTGACAATCGGTTTTTCCGTTTCCTCGGGAAAAGTGTCGATTGCATCGACCTGGTTCTGCACCTCGTCCAGTACCCGGGTGCTGTCCGCATCGAAGAACAGTTCCACGTTGGTCGTGCAGAGGCCTTCGCTGGCGATCGAGTTCAGTTCCTTGACCCCGGTTATGCCTTCGAGGCGCTCCTCGATCCGTGTGCAGACCCCGGATTCGACTTCCTCGGGCGCGGCGCCCAGGTAGGGCACGCTGACGCTGATGATCGGGATTTCGACATCGGGATACATCTTCACCGGAATCCGGGTCAGCGCGGCCAGGCCGGCAATCACCGCGAATCCCATGACCAGGTTCGCCGCCACATGGTTGGTGGCGAACCAGGCGATCATCCGCTTCATGGAAAGTCCGTAGCCGTGTCCGTACGCGTCGGACGGACAGACTGCCCCTCTACGGGGCTTTCGATGGCGGAAAGACAGATTGTCTCGCCGTTTTCGATTCCGTCCCCGATGTATGCCGTCTCGCCCGCGATGCGGATCACTTCCACATCGCGGAACACCAGGCGATTGTCCGCACTCACGACGTACAGCCGATTGCCTGGGCGCAATGCCGATCTCGGAACGGCCACCACATCCTCGACGGAATTGCCCTCGATTTCCGCTTCGACAAACAGTCCCACGGTCAGCGGCGGCACATCGGCCGGCTGGTCATAGGGCGATTGCACCCGGGCGATCAGATTGACCATGCGGGTTCGCGGATCGAGTTCGCCTTCCGTGCGCACCACCCGTGCCTCCCACGATCGTCGGGCGCCGGAGAAGCGGGCTTTCAGAATCGCCTTCGGCATCGGTGCGCTCTCGTTCTGCTGTCTTCCAAGCGACAGCGGCAGGAACGCGAGGTCATCGTCCTGCACGGGCAGGCGAACTTCGGCGAAGTCCGTGGAATAGAGCGTGGCGATGGCTTCGCCCCGATTGACGAACTGACCGGCGTCCACCCGCTCGGTGCGAACGCGGCCATCGTATGGAGCGATCAGCCGGGTCCGCTCGAGATCGCGTTCGGCGCGGGCCACCAGGACGTTTGCCTCCCGGAGCGAGGCGCGGGCGATGGTCAACCGGTGATGGGCGGCGTCAAGACTGGACTCGCTCACGGATTCCCGTTCCGCCAGCTCCCGAAGGCGCTGGTACTCCTTCCCGGCGTTGGACAGTTCGCTCTCGACCGAAGCCAGGTGCGCCCGGGATTGTTCGAGCGCGGCCTCGTAGTCGATGCGCTCGATCTCCACCAGGACATCGCCCCTGCCGAAGAAACCGCCGGACACCAACGCCGGCGAAACCGAGGTGACCCTGCCCGCCACTTCCGCCACCAGGCTGCTTTCGGTCCGCGGGAGAACCTCGCCGTGTGCGGTCACCTGCATGCGCACGGTCTGCTTGAGGGCCTGCATCGTCCGCACGGCGAGGTGTTGCGGCGCCTGGGATACCGGTAGGGTTCTCGGGCCGGTCGCGGCGATGAGCACGGCCAATGCGAGACCGCCGACGAGAACGGCGATGGGCCCCAGATTCTGTCTGATCACGGCTATCGAGCTTTGCCGGTTATCTAGCCCGCATCGCTCACCAACTCGATGGAGCCCATCGAACGGGCAGGGTGAGG
>JAPPHD010000049.1 GCA_028821125.1 Gammaproteobacteria bacterium | reverse complement strand
CCCTCGAATTCCACCACAACGCGTCCGCTTGGCGTGCCGGATGCCCGCACCGCATACCTGCTCTCGGTGCCTAAACGATGGCGCCTCCCCCTCATCAGATCCGCAATATCCAGAGAAACAATCCAATCAACAAGCCGACCACCGCGTAACTGCCAAGAAATCCAATCACCGACGTTCGCGTCGGTTTCATCAACTCGAAATCCGGGTGCTCGATCAATACCGACCGGGGCGCCGGCGCCACTCCGGGCGGCAGCGTGAGCGGCGCGGTTTCGGGTTCGCCGGGCTCGACCGGGGTTCTCAGCGTCTCGTAGACCCGGTCGAGCCGCTCCCTGGCCGGTGCGTGGGTCACGAGGCTCACGACGATCATGATCGCAAGCCCCACCACCAGGTAAATGATCATCTGCCAAGGCAGGGAAAGGCGGCCTTCGAAGAGCATAAACGACGGCAGCAGGTGCGCGAAATTGTCGTTGAAGCTCCAGCCGACCATGGCCACGTCGCTGGTGAAGAACCAGGTCGCGAAACCGCCGAGCGTCGATGCCCAGGCCGCGGCGGCCGTGGCCCGGCGCCAGAAGAAGCTCGCCCAGATCGCAACGCCCATCATGGCCTGCACGATCCAGAACAGTTCCAGCCCGGCGACCACGCTGGACAGCCCGAAGGCAATCACGATACCGCTGCCCACCACCAGCACGGAGGCGATTCTGCCGACGAGAATGTAGTGCCGTTCGTCGCGGCCCGGACGGATCAGCGGCTTGTAGACGTTCTCGGTAAAGAGAGCCGCGGCGGACACCATGAACGTATCGCAGGAACTCATCACCGCCGCCAGCATGGATGCAATGAAAAGACCGACCAGTCCGGGAGCGATGGTCGGCAGGAAGTCCCGGGCCAGGAGCCCGTAGACGTGGTCCGGGTTGGTGGTCGTGCCGGCATACAGCGCGATGGCCACGAGGCCGGTCAACACCCAGGCAATGGTGCAGAGCCGTTTCAGGAAATGGCCCGCCACGAGTCCGACCCGGGCGTCGTATTCCGATCGGCCCGCGCCGCACATGGCCATGGAGTAGGGCGAGGTCACCCATCCGATCAGGCCGTTGACGGCGATCACGATCACGTAGAGCGTGGTGATCTCGTTCGGCGCGACGATGGAGAATACCTCGGGGTCAGCAATGGATTCCCGCAAGCCGGACATGCCGCCCACCGCACTCAGGGCAAAGGGCAGGATGAGGAAGGACAGGATCACGGTCAGTATGCCCTGGATCAGGTCGGTAATGATCGCTGCGTTCAGCCCGCCCGATACACCGTAGACGACGAACAGCACCGTCATTGCGAATATGGCGATCTCGGGGCTGATCGCTCCGCCGGAGACCGCGGTGATCATGGCGCTCGATGCCTTGAGCACGACGCCGATGTTCACCGCAAGCTGCAGCATGCCGACCAGGGCGAAGAGCACGGCAACGCTCTGTCCGTAGCGCACCAGCAGGTAGTCCGCCGTGGTCACCGCACGCATGCGCCGGAACAGCGGCGCGAGCAGCCAGTAGAACGGGGTGGAGAACAGCCACAGCCACTGGTACCAGATTCCCGAGGCACCGGAGGTGTAGGTCTTCGAGGCGACACTCACGGCCTGGTCGGTATTGGTGCCGGTGCCGAAAGAGAAGAAGGTCATCATCAGTTTGCCGAAACTGCGGTCGCTGATGAAGAAATTGGAGGACGACTTCACCCGGCGCGTGGCGTAGACGCCGATGATGGTGATGCCGACCAGGTAGACGGCAATGACCAGCCAGTCGATCAGCAAGTCAGCGCACCTTGGAAGTCAGCGGTGGAGGGTAGCCGGACGGAGCGATGCCCGAGGCAAGACTGTATTACGGAACGGCCCATACCGGGAAACAGCGGATTCGTTCGCGCCCTGGCCGGTTTCCGGAAGAACGGCGCGATTCGGTCGCGGCGTCAGGCGCTCAGGCCGCCAACGCCGGCCGGTTGTCCAGTGCGCGCAGGACGATGCTTTCGACCCGGGCCCGTTCCTCGCCCACCAGGGGCATGCGCGGTGGGCGCACCCATTCCGCTCCCGTCCCCGTGATCTGGTTGGCAAGCTTCAGGTACTGCACGAGCTTCACCGACGTATCGAGATGCAGAACCGGCATGAGCCAGCGGTAGAGCGCCACGGCCTCATCGATCCGCCCGGCCCGGGCCGCATCGAAGAGCTGCACGGATTCATTCGGGAAAGGATTCGTCAGGCCGGCGACCCAGCCCACGGCACCGCAGACGACGTTCTCCAGAATGACATCGTCAACGCCGCAGAAGAGCCGGTAACGGTTGCCGCAGGCATTGACCATGTCCGTCATGCGCCTGCTGTCGTGGGACGACTCCTTCACGGCGACGATGTTGTCGACATCCGCCAGCTCGACGAAGTCTTCGGGTGACAGGTCGACCTTGTAGGACACCGGATTGTTGTAGATCATGATTGGCAGATCGGTGGCGCCGGCGATCGCCCTGAAGTGGGCCATGGCCTCTCGCGAATCCTGCTGGTAGACCATGCTCGGCAACGCCATCAGCCCGTCGCAGCCTGCCTGTTCCGCCAGCCTGACCGATGCAATGGCCATGTCGCCCGAATATTCGGCGATGCCGGTGATTACCGGAACGCGGCCGTTCACCGCCTCGACGGCCGCGCGCATCACGGCCTCCTTTTCCCAGGCGAGCAGCGAGTTGTTTTCGCCCAGGGTCCCGAGCATGACAAATCCGCCTACGCCGGCCTGAATGCAGAGTTCTATGTGTCGCGACGTGCCTTCCAGGTCGAGGCTGCCGTCCTTGTTCATTTCCGTCATCAACGCGGGGAACACGCCACCCCAGTCCTGATGTGCCATAGGTTGCTCCCGAAGTTCTCCCCTTCCGCCCTGTTGCCGATGGGCAGGGATGTGCCTGAATGCCCGCCGGCGCCCGTTGGTGCGTTGTGGGCCGACAAGCGATTATATACACTACCGTATAAAGTATACAGCGTTGCCGTGCTGCGTCCGGCGCCTGCGAGATCGTTCGTTCAGGCTTGCTTTTCCGCGTAGCGGAACCCGATGATACTGTGAAACGCTGAATTCGAAACCCCAACGGAAACACACGTAAATGGACTATCGATTGCTTGGCCGCACGGGCATCCAGGTGTCGCCATTCGCATTGGGTACCGACAATTTCATGGACCCGACGCCGGCGGACGAATCGGCCAGGATTCTCGAGATGGCAATGGACGCCGGTATCAACCTGCTGGACACCGGCGATGTCTATGCGGACGGCGCGGGCGAGAAGATCATTGGCGAGACGCTGAAACGCACCGGCCGGCGCGACAAGATGCTGATCGCCACCAAGGTTGACCACGGCAAGCGGCGGCCGGGTTTCACGCTGGACGATCCGGCCTATGTGGGCCCCAACGATCACGGTCACAGCCGCCTGAACATCATCCGCGCCTGTGAGAAATCGCTTGAGCGCCTGCAGACCGACTATATCGACCTGTACCAGATCCACCGGCCGTCTCCCCACATCCCCTGGGACGAGCAGCTCTTCGCCCTGGACACCCTCGTGCGCCAGGGCAAGGTCCGCTATATCGGCACCTCGACGCACCCGGCCTGGGCCGTGATGAACGCCATCATGGTCAGCGAGATGAAGGGCTATGCCCGCATGGTCAGCGAGCAACCGCCCTACAACCTGCTCGACCGGCGCATCGAGAACGAACTGCTGCCCATGTGCAGGGAGCACGGATTGGGGGTGATCACCTGGTCGCCGATGGCGATGGGCGTTCTGGCTGGCCGCTACACGGATGCGAGCGAATTTCCGGAAGATTCGAGAGCGGTGCTACGGGGCGGGTTCTACGCCGATCGTGTGACCCGTGCCGGCATCGAGGTCGGTATAGAGTTTGCGAAGATTGCCCAGGGGCTCGGCCTGACCGCCGCGCAACTGGCGGTGGTGTGGGTGAAGGGACAGCCGGGCGTCACGGCGCCCCTGATCGGGCCGCGAACGGTTGAGCAATTGACGGAGTTCCTGGCCGTTCTCGAGACCGAACTCGACGACGAGATCCGGGCAGCCTGCGACGCCCTGGTCCCGCCGGGCAGCGCGGTGGCCAATTTCCACAATACGGCGGGCTGGATGAAGCAGACCATCCTCTAGACTGGACCGCCGAGCCGCCGAGCCGCCGAGCCGCCGAGCCGCCGAGCCGCCGAGCCGCCG
>JAPPHD010000166.1 GCA_028821125.1 Gammaproteobacteria bacterium | reverse complement strand
ATTCCAAAAATGATATTTAAGTCAATCGCTTGAGAAATTGTTCCATGCAAGAACTGCGAATCGCTACGCGCAAGAGCCGGCTGGCGCTTTGGCAGGCCGGTTTCGTCAAATCCGAACTCGAGCGCCATCACCCCGGGCTCGGCGTCGAGCTGATCGGCATGACCACGGAAGGCGACCGGCGCCTCGACGCCCGTCTGAGCACCCTTGGGGGCAAGGGGCTCTTCATCAAGGAACTGGAGGCTGCACTGCTGCGCGGCGATGCCGACCTTGCCGTGCACTCCATGAAAGACCTGCCGGCCCGCATCGACAACCGGTTCAGGCTGGCGGCAATCGGCTTCCGCGAAGATGTCAGGGACGCATGGATCAGCCGCCACGGATCGTTCGATTCCGCACCGGCCGGCGCAACCGTCGGCTCGTCGAGCCTGCGCCGCCAGGCGCAACTGCTCGCGGCGCGTCCGGACCTGGAGGTCCTGCCCGTGCGCGGCAATGTCGACACCCGATTGCGCAAGCTCGACCGGGGAGAGTTCGACGCCATCGTTCTGGCCGTGGCCGGATTGACCCGCCTCGGCCGGCCGGATCGCATCACCGAGGCGCTGAGCGTGGACCGCTGCCTGCCTGCCGCCGGCCAGGGCGCCCTCGGCATCGAGTGCCGCGCCGACAACGCCCGAGTCAGCGAGCTTCTGCAACCATTGAACGACCCGCCTGTTTCCCTGTGCGTTCGTGCGGAACGCGGGGTGAGCGCATCACTCGGCGCTGACTGCAGCATGCCCCTCGGTGCTTACGCGACGCTTGGCGAGCAAGGAGTGACCTTAAGAGCGGTTCTGGGTTCTCCGGACGGCCGGGTTCTGCTCCGGGCCGCCGCTACCCTGCCGGATGCAGACTCCGCCGTTGAAGCAGTCGTGACCGACTTGCGCCGCCAGGGGGCCGGCCGGCTGCTGGCCGCTGTCGCCGAACAGCCATAGAAACCCCATGTCGAGCGCGGTACCGAGACCCCGTGTGAATGTCTGGGTGACACGCACCGAACCGGGCGCGACCGCGCTTGCCACCGCACTCGGAGCCGCCGGTCATGCCGTACTCAAGGCGCCGGTCCTGGAAATCAGGCCACTCCCGTTCGAGCGGGTCCGGGGTCCGTTCGACATCGGGCTGTTTCTCTCCATGCACGGCGCACGCATCGCGGCGGCCGAACTGGCTGGCGAAGCAAGGGCCCTGTTCTCGGTCGGGCGCCGAACCCGGTCTGCGTTGCGGGCACTCGGATTCGATGCCGCGGTACCCGACGTCGAAACCGCCGAGGGACTGCTCGAGGCATTGGGGGATGTGGCCGGAAAGCGCATATTGATCGTAACCGGCGTCGGCGGAAGGAACCTGCTCGCGGATGCGTTGCAGGACCGTGGCGCCAACGTTACGCGCCTCGATGCCTACGTGCGGTATCCTTTGACGCCGGACGTGGACGCCGAAACCGTGGCCGTCATCGTGACTTCGAGCGGCGATGGCCTGAGGCACGCTGAACGTGTCTGGAGCGCCGCAGGAGGCGATCCGGGCGTTCCGGTGCTTGCGCCCTCGGCGCGGGTCGCGGCGATTGGCGCCGAACTCGGCTTCCGATCCGTGCACGACTGCGGTGGGGCCGGCCCTGAAGCGGTACTGCGCGTGCTGGGCCGGTTCGAGTTCGAGTAAAGGCGAGGTTGAAGCGCGATGGCTGAAGAAATCACGACCGCCTCCGACGGCGAACGGGTACGCCAGGCGCCGGGTTCCAGCGGGCGTTGGCTGGCGCTGCTTGCCCTGCTCATCGCTCTGGCAGCCGTGTGCGGGTTCGCCTGGCTCTACTATGCCCTCGTCATTCACAATCCCGCCGCAGGCATGGCCGAACGTCTGTCCGTACTGCAAACGTCACAGGCACAGCTCCGCGCCGACCTCGAGAGCCTTGCCGGCCGGCGGCAAGCTGCTTTCGAAGCGTTCCGCACCGAACTCGAAGAACGTCAGCGCACTTCCGAGAACGAGCTCGCAGAGTCCCTTGGCGGGTTGAGCCTGCCGGATTTCCCACCCGATCGGAATTGGAAACTCGCGGAGGTCGAATTGCTCCTGCGCGCCGCCAATCACAGGGTGCTGTTCGAGCGCGACCCCGATTCCGCCCTCGTATTGCTGAGATCGGCCGACGGCATTCTGGGCGGGCTTGGTGGGCCCGCAGCACTCGGCGTACGAACAACGATCGCCTCCGAAATGTTGAGCCTCGAGCAGGCGCAAGTCGCCGATCCCTCCGCAATCTATCTGCGCCTCGACGCGATCAAGCGTCGACTCACGCACCTGACGCTTGCACTGCCGGAATACACGGCGATCGTCCCGGACTCCGAATGGCTTCCCGAAGAGGAGACCGCGGCTCCGCCGGCCGGAGACATCGTCAATCCTGTCGCGAACGCCGATTTCATCGCGGAAACCAGCCCGGAGACCGAGGAGCCTTCTCAGGCTCGGGAGCAACAGCTACCCGGTCATGAAGCCGCCACGACCGCCGAAGCGGCCGCCGCAAGTGAAGAGCCGGGCTTTTTTTCCACGCTGGGCCGGGAACTCGGCCGGCTGATGCGGTTCCGCCGGTTCGACACATCGCTGGAAAGGCCGCCGGCCCCGGCCGAGAGCGACCTGCTTGAAGCCAACCTGCGCCTGATGCTGGAGCAGGCCCAACTGGCGGCCCTCAAGCGGGATCAAGCCGTGTACGCCTCAAGCCTCGACGCCGCGCTGGACTGGGCCGGCGCCTTGCTCGACCGTCAGGACACGCGGGTTCAGGAGACCATCGGCTCAATCGAAGCACTCCGGCGCCTGGACCTTCAAGCGCCGCTTCCGGATATCTCCGGTTCACTGAACGAACTGCTCGAGGCGCACCGGGAGCAGTCATGAGAATCGGGCTGCTTTTCCTGGTCACCGCAGCCGTCCTCGGCGGGCTGGTGGGAACCCTGATGCTCAGGGACCCGGGCTACGTGTTGGTCTCCTATGCGGGCCGCGGGCTGGAAACCAGCCTCTGGTTCGCGCTGATTCTGCTGCTCGTTGGCTACTTTGCCATACGGATCATCGTCTTCCTCACGGCCCGCCTGCTTCGCGGCAGGAGCCTCATCGGCGCCTGGCGCGCGGAGCGGGGTCAGCGCAGCGCCGACAGGCAGACCGTTCGCGGGCTGATGCTGCTGGCGGAAGGCCAACCGGAGGAAGCCAGGCGAACGCTGACCGAAGCGGGACGGAGCGCCACCATGCCGCTCGTCAACTATCTGAATGCCGCACAAGCCGCGCATGAGTCCGGCGACGCCAAAGGGCGCGACGAGTTGCTCGACCGGGCCGACGCGACCACGCCGGGCGCCCGTGCCGCCGTTCTTCTCACACGGGCCCGGCTGCTTTTCGACGAAGGGCTCTGGCGGGACTGCCGGGCAACGCTTCTCGAAGTCCGCGAGATGACGCCGAGGCATCCGTTCATGCTGGACCTGCTGCGCCAATGTCATGAGCGACTGGGGGACTGGCAGGCCGTCATCGACCTGCTGCCCGACCTGCGCAGGGCCAGGGCGGTGGACGGCGAGGTGCTTCAGGCGGTGGAACGCCGGGCCTGGTCGCAGCGACTGGATGGGGCGAACCCGGCCGAGACCTGGCAGAAGCTGCCCAAGGAACTCAGGCGCGAACCCGAACTGACTGCCGCCAGGGCCCGGCGCCTGGTCGATACGGGTGATCCCGGCGCCGCGGAACGGTCGGTTCGCAAGGCGCTGGAACGGAACTGGCATCCGGGGCTCGTGGAACTGTACGGGCTCATTCCCTCTCCGGACCTGGCACGGCAGATGGCGGCCGCGGAAGGCTGGCTGGCGGACCACCCCAACGACGCCGGGCTGCTGCTCGCGCTCGGACGCATCGCCATGATGGCCGGGGCCTGGCCGAAAGCGCGGGAGTACCTGGAAGCAAGCCTGCGTCTCGAATCGTCCAACGCGGTTTACGGCGAACTCGGCCGGCTGCTGAACCACCTCGGCGAGTTCATCCGCGGCAACGAGTACCTGGCCAAGGCCTGCGTGGAACTGCCCGCCCTGCCCCTGCCCCCAAGACCCGGGCGCTGAACCGCAGGTCGCACAAGCCTATTAGCATGGAACAACTTTCAACTCTTTGATTTCAATAGATATTCAATTTGACATAATATCGATGACCCGGCACCGAGAGCAGGTATGCGGTACGGGTATCCGGCACGCCAAGCGGACGCGTTGTCGTGGAATTCGAGGGTGCAGGGGTGCTT
>JAPPHD010000004.1 GCA_028821125.1 Gammaproteobacteria bacterium | reverse complement strand
TTATCCGACAAATCGAGATCCCATTCCAATTTTTTGGTGAGATTTTCGGGCTAGCGCAACGCCAGAACTTCCCCCTTGACAATCTGCAGGGCCCGCTCAACCCATGCCCCGTCATCCGTCGAATCCATGCGCACTTCCGGAACCACGCCACTCGCGTGCAAAGACCCGCCGCCAGGCCGGTAGTAATAACCGGTTGTCAGCTTCAGTGCCCGCTCTCCGGCAAGAGGCAGCACCGATTGCACCGAGCCCTTGCCGTAGCTCTTCAAGCCGAGCACGGTGGCGCGCCCGTGATCCTGAAGCGCGCTCGCCACGATTTCCGAGCCGGACGCCGAGCCCTCGTTGATCAGCACCGCCGACGGCGCGCCGTTCAACAGATCCCCAGTAAGCGCACGGTGTTCCAGCCGCTGAATCCCCGGGCGGCTCTCCGTGCAGATGAGAAGCCCCGGCTCGAGAAAGACGTCCGCCGTATCCACCGATGCGCCGAGCACGCCTCCGGGATTGTTGCGCAGGTCGAGAACCAGCCCGGCGATCCCGATGTCGCTTTCCCGCCCAAGCGCCCTGACCGTATCGGCAAACTCGTTGCCGGTGTCTTTCTGGAACCGGGAAATGCGCACGTACGCGTATCCCGGTTCCAGCCAGCGTGCACGAACGCTTTCGATGTCGATCCTGGCACGGGTCAGGCCAACCTCGAACCTGCCGCCGGAACGGATCAGTGTCAGGTTGACATCGGAGCCGCGCGGTCCCCGTATCAGCTCAATCACATCCAGCAGCTTCTTGCCCTTGAGCGACTCGCCGTCCAGGGCGATCAAACGGTCTCCCGCCGCCATGCCCGCACGGGCCGCCGGCGCATTTTCCAGCGTTTCGACAACGGTGAAATACCCGTCCCGCAGGCCGAGTTCGATGCCGATTCCGCCGAATCGGCCGGCCGTGTCCGCCTGCAGGCGTTCGTAGGCATCCCGGTCCAGGTATTTCGAGTAGCCGTCGAGCCCGTTCAGCATGCCCCGGAGCGCATCGGCGACAAGCTGTCCGTCTTCAATTTCATCGACGTAGTTGGCCCTGATGTAGGTGGCCGCCTGTTCGATGACATCGGCCTGCCGGGACGACTTGACGCCATCGAACCAGCCCCGGTAACCGAGTATGCCGAGCGCTATACCGGTAACGATGCTGGCGACAATTCCGAACAGGGTGACGAAACGCAGGCCCATCGCCGAAGTGTAGCGCGGCGCGGCCCGTTCGGCTCACGGACGAATCGACGGAGCCCGGAGCCCCCTGGCTTCAGCCCCGCTTGACGACCCACTGCAACGGGTCCGTGGCGTTGCCGTGGCGGCGGATTTCAAAGTAGATCCCGCTGGTTCGAACGCCGCCGCTCTGCCCCGCTCGAGCGATGATCTCGCCGCTTTCCACCACATCGCCGGGGCGCTTCTCCAGCACATCGGCATGCCCGTAGAGGGTCATGTAGCCGTCACCGTGATCCAGAATCGTCAACAGCCCGAACCCCCGGAGCCAGTCCGCGAAGACCACACGCCCGCCATGAACGGCCCTGACCGGGCTGCCCGTCTCCGCCCGCAGCATCAGGCCATGCCATTCAAGGCGCCCATCGGCACGGGGCTGTCCGAAACGGCTTGCCGGTACCCCGTCGAGCGGCCAGGGCAGCGAACCCTTGCGGTCGGCGAAATCGGCGCCCTCGATGGTGGAAGACCGACGCTGCAACTCGGCGAACAGGGCCTGCAGGCGCCGCTGGTCCTCCAGCAGGGCTTCGCGCCGGCCGACCCTGTCCTGAACATCGTCTTCGAGAGATTCCACCAGCGTGCGTCGCTCCGCCCTATTCCGCTCAAGTTCCTGCCGGCGAACCACCAACCGGCCCCGTTCCTCCCGTTGCGCTGCCTCGCGCACAGCCAGCGCCGCCGCGTTTCTTTCGAGTTGCGACGATGCAAGCCGGTAGGACTCGAAAGCGTCGAGGCGTGCAGCGACGAGATACCGGTGGTAAACCAGCATGCGCTGAACGGGCACCGCAGACCGTCGATCGAGCAGCAGCTTGAGGAAATCGCGGCCCTGGAGCCGGTAGGCGGCAGCGAGATGATCTGCGATTCGGCCCGCCTCATGAGTCTGCCGCTCATGGAGATCCTTGCGCTCCGCTTCGAGCCGAAACAGGTCCGCCCCGATTCGCGCCAGCTCCGCATCGCTGGCTTCCACATCGATTACGGCACTCGCAACGGCCTGATCCTTCGTCCGCAAATCCGCGAGCAGCCGCAATCGCCGCTGTTCCGCCCTTGAGAGCCAGGAATCGAGGCTGTTCAGTTGTTCGGTCAGGCGCGCGAGTTCGGCCTGAACCCGCTTGCTGTCCGCCGAATCCTCCGCCGCAATCGCGCCCGTCTGGAGAAAGGCCAGGAGGAAGACCACAAACCGGGTCAGGCGCCGCCGCGGCACGCCCGTCACGCGCTCCGGCGCTCCCGAATCCGGGCCAGCGATCGGCCCGTCATTTCCGCGGGCGCCTCGAGACGCATGAGTTTCAGCAGCGTGGGAGCCACATCGGCGAGCGCCCCCCCCGCACGCAAAGACGGTTCGTGGGGGCCGACGTAGACCAGCGGCACCAGTTCCGAGGTGTGCGCGGTGTGTGGTTGAGCCGATGCGTGGTCATGCATCTTTTCAACGTTGCCGTGGTCCGAGGTCACGAGCATCTGGCCGCCGTGCGCCGAGAGCGCTTCCTCCAACCGCCCGAGGCAGAGATCCAGCGTCTCGACGGCCCGAACGGCCGCATCGAAAACACCCGTGTGCCCCACCATGTCGCCGTTGGCGTAATTGCACACGATCAGATCGAAGCGCTGCGATGCGATCGCCGCGACCAGGTTATCGGTCACCCCGGGCGCGCTCATCTCGGGCTGCAGGTCGTAGGTGGCGATCCTCGGGCTCGGAACGAGAATGCGTTCCTCGCCTGCAAAGGGTTGCTCCCGGCCACCGGAGAAGAAGAAGGTGACATGCGCGTACTTTTCCGTCTCCGCAATGCGCAGTTGCCGCTTGCCGAGGCGCGCCATGCACTCGCCGAGGGTATTGGCGAATTCGGCCGGTTCGAAGGCACAGTCAGCGTTCATATCGTCCGCGTAGCGGGTGAGTGTGACCATGCCGGCAAGCGGAACGAAGCGCCCTCGATCGAATTCAGCGAACTCCGAATCGGTCAACGCGCGCGTCAACTGCCGGGCCCGGTCGGCCCGGAAGTTCATGAAAACGACGCCGTCGTCCGAGGTCAAACGCGGGGCCACGTCTTCCGCTCCGCCAACGAGGGTCGGCTGCACGAACTCGTCCGACTCGCCGCGCCCATAGGCGAGTTCGAGCCCCCGGGGCCCATCCTCCGCACGGAAATCCGCTTCACCGCCCACGAGCAGCCGCCAGGCTTTCTCGACCCGTTCCCAGCGCCGGTCCCGGTCCATGGCGTAGTACCGGCCGGCAATTGAAGCGACCCGGCCCACACCCAGCCCCGCAAGCAATGCCTGCGCTTTCCGCAGGGAGGCGCCGGCGCTTCTGGGCGGCGTGTCGCGGCCGTCCAGGAAGGCGTGCAGGCAGATGCGCGTCAGCCCCTTGCCCGCCGCCACCCGCAGCAGCTCGAAAATCTGCTCTTCATGGGAATGCACCCCGCCGGGCGAAAGCAGCCCCAGAACATGCAGGGCGCCTCCTGTCTCCCGCACCCGGGCGAACAGGCGGTTGAGCGCCGCGTTGTTTTCGAGTTCGCCCCGTTCGATGGCCCGGTCGATGCGGCTCAGGTCCTGAAGGATCACCCTGCCCGCACCCAGGTTCATGTGCCCCACCTCGGAATTGCCCATTTGCCCGGGGGGCAGGCCGACATCCTCACCGGATGCGGAGACGAGCGTATGCGGCCTGGTGGCCAGGAACCGGTCCCAGTTGGGCGTTTCGGCCGCGGCGATGGCATTGTGCTCCACGGCTTCCCGGTAGCCGAATCCGTCCAGCACGACGAGCAGCGTGGTCTTGGGTGTGTGCCGGTCTTTCAAGGCAGCGAGGTTTCCAGTTGGTCCCGGTCCCTGACGATACGCAATACCAGCAGGCGACGGAGCGGGAGGGCCAAGGCGAGCCTATTCTAACGTGCCTGCCTCCGGGATGGCTTTCCAGCGCGACCGCCTCCCGGACGGCTCGTGCGCCGGAGCAAGCGCCATCCCGGCGGCAACCCTGTATAATCGCCGCGGCGCCAGGGTTTTCCCGGCAGCCTTGAACGCGGCGTTCAGAAAGGGAAGGAAACCGGTGACGGGCGGTGCATTTCGCGTGCTTCCCGAAATTGACATCCGGCCGCAACCAACCAGGCAGGCAGCCAACCAGGCAAATGAACCAGGTATTCGAATTCATAGGCAACCACCCGATTCTCGTTGCCGCGTTCGTCATCCTGCTGGTGCTCTTCATCAGGAACGAAACGCGGCGCGGCGGCCGCTCGGTGACCGCCCAGCAACTGGTCGACCTCGTCAACAGGGAGAATGCTCTCGTGCTAGATGTCCGTGACAAGAAGGAATACGACGCAGGGCACATCGTCGATGCCCTCAACATACCGTTCGCCGCGCTTGACGGCCGGATGAACGAACTCAGGAAACACCGCGAACGTCCGATCGTCGTCGCCTGCAAGATGGGGCAGCATTCCGGCACCGCCGGCTCCATATTGAGGAAGCATGGCTTCGAGAACGTCTCCCGGCTCACGGGTGGCGTCACCGAGTGGCGGAACCAGAGCCTGCCGGTGGTGAAGGCATGACCGCCCAGGTAAGCCTGGAGCGCGTCTACCTCAAGGACGCCTCCTGGGAATCGCCGCGGAGCCCGCTGGTGTTCACCGAGAACTTCCAGCCGGAAGTGCAGGCCGACATCAACACGCGCTCCACCCGGCTCGACGACGACCGTTTCGAGGTGGTGCTGACGGTGACGCTCCGCGCCAAGCAGGAAGGCGGCAAGACGGCATTCATCGTGGAGATACAGCAGGCGGGTGTGTTCGCCGTGGAAGATCTCGAAGGAGAGATGCTGCAGCGCATGCTGGCCACCCTGGGCCCCACAACCCTGTTCCCCTACGCCCGGGAAGCCATCGACAACCTGACGCTGAAGGGCGGGTTCCCCGCATTGCACATCGCCCAGGTTAACTTCGACGCCCTCTATATGGAGGCGCTGCGCAAACAGCAGGAACAGGGCCAGGGCCAGGACCAGGAAATCACTCACTGATCGGCTGATTTGTCCCCGGCCTCACTTCGCAATTCATACAATGACAAAAGAAGAAACCATAGATCTTTTTCAGAAGGGTCAAGACGAATGGAACAGCTGGGCTTCTGGGCTTTTGAATAACAAAATTGGGAGTCCTCAGTGGGATACGCAAGCGATTGCAGACTTTAGCGGGCACGAGTTTACGAACGCGAATTTCGACAATTTAATTTTCCCCGGAAAGAGCTTTTTCTACGAGACCAAATTCAAGGGCATATGTAGTTTCAATGGCGCCGAGTTTCACGACTATGTACGTTTCGACCGCGCTACTTTCCTCACGGATGTATCTTTTGATTCCTCTCATTTTCTTGATCGAGCGTATTTCGAAGGAACGAAATTCAAGTCCGCATCGTTTATCGATACGACATTTGACGCTATGGCGGGGTTTACTGAATCAAAATTCTCCGCCACCGCCACATTCGAAAAAACTATCTTCGGAGATCGGGCATGGTTTTGGAACGCCAATTTCTATAGTGAAGCGCATTTTTGGGAGGCGCGTTTTGCAGGGTTTACCAATTTCGGACGTGCGCAATTTGAAGGATGCGCAAGCTTTACTGGCATAAAGGTCGAGTCGTCGTTCAGGCTAGACAACTCAAAGTTCAGCCAAGCGCCCGATTTTAGCCAAGCGCACTTTACGGAAGCGCCTCGACTAGATGAAATTGAAATCGTAGAACTCAGCAACTACAAAATTCGAATTTCTTTGCAAACACTGAAATTCCAATTCAAGGGCAATCGTGAAAAAGCGGCCAAGTTCCGTGCACTACGTCGATTGGCGGTTCAGGGTTTCGATCAATCGCAGGCGGAAGAGTTTCATCGAGCAGAGTTGATAAGTGAGCGAGGAGTCGTTGACAAATATTGGAGTGTGTCTTTCATTTTGAGCCTGCTCTACGAGCTCTTTTCTGATTTCGGTCGTTCGTTTTGGATGCCGCTAACGTGGTGGATGGCGTTCGCCGGTGCTTTTACCTTACTCTACGTAGAGTTTGCGGATACATCGTGTAATTGCAGTCGTGTTTCCATCTACAAAGCAGCAATGGGACTTTCGCTACACCAAAATCTGGGGCCGATTTCGAATTTTGACGACAAGCTGCCAATTTGGTACGAACGCCTTTATGGGTCCAACGTGGCTCCCAGCAAGGTATTGTCGCTTGGTATCGTGCAGACCATGATTTCAGCTTCGTTGATTTTCTTTTTTCTGTTAGCTGTGCGCAGGAGATTCCGACTGAAGCAATAGTCGGACTTACCGACCAAGAATCGAAACAGCAACTAAGGCAATTGAACTCACGATTTCGATTTTTTGCCTATCCAATCAAATTTCGGCGGCGAGCCACTACAATTCTCTATGGGTTTTTAGTCCTTATGCTATAGTCAACGGCCTTGAATAGATTTGGTTTTTCTTCCGCAAAATCTACGGACCACTCACGTCTGCGTGTTGATCGAGCAAGTTGAGGCGCGCTAACTACAAATCGTTCATCATATCGCCTGTAGAGTGTGTCAAAGAAGCGATTGAAATGTATAGGGCTGTCTCCGGGTGGAAACTCTGAAACTAGACTTCCAGATCGACCTGATTGTACCTCGACCATAGCCATCGCTATCGATTCATACCCACTCGGGTCGTCGCGAATTCCAGATCTACCGGACATTGCGCTCAAGGCATGATGAAAGCGAATAATGGCGTCAACCGGTTGTCCACTTTCGTCTATGGCAGCATCTGTCCGCGCAATCCCTTCAGCTTCTTGATTGGCTCGTATGACAAACAGGTAGCCGAACACCAAAGCAGGGTATCCAATATGAATATTGGTACATTCACCAATCGTTTCTTCAAGACGATTTGTTAAGTTTCGAACTGCACCTGTCATTCCCTTGCACGATATCGCTAGCACAGGACCTATTCCTTCCTTAGTCACAACAATATCGACGTTCTTAGTTTTCAAGCCACCAAGAATCGTTGCCTCACTACGGGTAGCCTCGTCTGGATCATAGACAATCTCATGAATATTACCAATCATCTCTACCCGTAACGGTGGTCGAGGCGTAAGCTCTTCCGGTTGAAAGCCTCCTTCCAATACCAATCGGCTCGTGACGTATTCGTGCAAGGGACGTATATGCTCCTGTCCCTGAGTTGGACCCTCAAACTCCGCAAAGTGTTTGAGGGCATTGCGTCGATTCATCCAGTTGGATGCGGCAGCGAACTCCTCACGAGCTGCCATAGTGTCTCCACTTGTGCATGACTGAGATTGCGTCGTCGAATACCGATGATGAAAAACTGTTTATGTTTTCCGGCGAAGGAATCACCACGTTCGCGGCTTCCCTTGGCTCGAGTTTGAGCATGCCTCCCCCAAGAGCGTGGCCTTCCAGTTCACAACTCAATTGCACATAGGACGACCACCACATTTCGAGCA
Organism: Gammaproteobacteria bacterium; assembly: GCA_028821125.1. Lineage (GTDB taxonomy): Bacteria > Pseudomonadota > Gammaproteobacteria > Pseudomonadales > Azotimanducaceae > Azophilus. The sequence continues at coordinate 32,183 of JAPPHD010000004.1, read as the reverse complement.
GCCGACTCGCAAAGCGCCGATCTCGAAGGGAGACAGCATGGAGCGCATTGGTGCAAGTTGCCTTCGCGAGGTTGCGTACAAGATTGGATGATCGACCCGACATGTACGTAAGAAAAAAATCGGGGATCCTGACATCCGGTACCGAATACCAAGGGTTCCTGTTACGACACTTGTAACGCTTGCTGGCTTGCCGCGCTGCTTCAGTTTCGAGGTAACTGATGACGTTCTTCGACAATTCCGTTCCACGTTGGATACGCAGCAGCAACATGGGCTCATCTGACTGCCGCCATCCATTGACGATTGCGTTTGTAAGTGTTCGGCGTGGCAACATTCGACCGTTTCTGACGGTGGCACAAAGAAGCGACTCAGGGATACCTAACTGTTCTGCTTGCGAAGGACGCAAGTGAAAGAATTTGTTGGCGCCACTTACGTAACCAATCCCAACCGACGCCAGCAATCCGAGGCGTTTCGAATCAGGTCGTTTGGCGACCGCCTGGTAGAGTGATCGCGTATCGCTGTTCAACAAATAGGGGCGGAGCCGCTTGTTCCAGGTGCCTCTCCATTCCGATAGAGGAATCCTCGTTGCGCTGCACGGCGGCATCCTTACCTCGCTAAAGCGATCAAGGGGCGTGAATTTCAGATGGTCCGTCGAACCTCCATAGCCATCGGCAAACAGCAGCCAACAATCCTCAGATAGTCGCGGGAATAGTTTTCTACGAATGGCAACGATGTGAACGGCATTGAAACAAGAAGCGAGGCGATCGATGACTGGTGCTGCATAGGGTGCATGGCCAATGGCAGCCGGGATCACGAACGCCATGCGACCGCCGGGCTTCAGTAGCATGGAAGTAGCAACGAGAAACGGCGCCCAAGACGACGAGAGGCCGGAAAACGGAACACCAATCGTTGCACACAATGCTATCGCACGTTTTCGGACAGCGCCGTTGAAAGTCTGATAACGGATAAACGGTGGATTGCCGGCCGCGCAATCGAACCGCTCATTGGTCTGTTCAGCCCAAGTGAAAAAATCTCCATTGTGCAAATCCAGCCAGGGCGCTCTTTGTTTGGCTCGTGTCGCCGCCTCCGGGTCACGCTCGACTCCGACCACATTGTTGTGCGCAACCACAAAGCTTCCGTCACCGCAAGACGGATCAAGCAGACGGTCGTCATCATGACGAACTGCCCACCGAACCAGAGTCGAAGCGACTGCTTTCGGCGTGTAGTAGGCGCCACTTTCCTTAACACTTGGTGCGGGATGATGAGTCACTTTCGAGTAGCCGTAAGACCCTGAATCGATATCGGAATCCATCATGAGGGCTTGCTCGGTTGGGTACAATGACTATGTCAGCATTTCAGACATTTCGCACGATATTTTACATTGTTTCTGTAGTCTTACTCCAAGAAATAGCCGATGCATTCTAGACAGAGGGAAAGGTCTTCCGAGTAGATATCTAAAGATCCAGTTCGGCGATCTTGCGGGTTAGCGTATTGCGCCCCCACCCCAGCAGCTCGGCCGCTTCCTTGCGCCGCCCCCCGGTGTGTTTCAGCGCCGTCTGAATCAAGGCGCGCTCGAAGGCCGGTAGCGCTTCCTCCAGAACGGGCCTGTTGCGGTTCGAAGACAGGGCCGCGCCCACCCAGTCGGCCAGCGCCGCTTCCCAGGAAAGCGCCCGGGGCTCGGCGCCTTCCCCCTTGAGTTCCGGTGGAAGGTCGTCCACCAGCACCCGGCGCCCCGTGACCATGACCGCCAGCCAGCGGCAGGTATTCTCGAGTTGCCGGACATTGCCCGGCCACGGCAGGTTTGACAGGTAGTCCAGCGTTTGTGCATCGAATTGCTTGGACTCCTCGCCGATTTCCCGGGTGGCCCGCTCCATGAAATGAGCGGCGAGCAGGGGAATGTCCTCGCGGCGGTCGGCGAGCCCGGGCACGTGCACCCGAATCACGTTCAGGCGATGAAAGAGGTCTTCGCGAAACTTGCCCTTCCTCACCAGTTCCTCGAGTTGCTGGTGGGTCGCCGCGATGATGCGCACGTCCACCTTGATGGGGTCGTAGCCGCCGACCCGGTGGAACTCGCCCTCGGCAATGACCCGGAGCAGCCGGGTCTGCATCTTCATCGGCATGTCGCCGATCTCGTCGAGAAACAGGGTCCCGCCGTTCGATTGCTCGAAACGCCCGACGCGGCGCCCGGAGGCGCCGGTGAATGCGCCCTTCTCGTGGCCGAACAGTTCCGATTCGATGAGCTCGCCCGGTATCGCGGCCACGTTCAGCGGTACGAACTGACGGTGTGCCCTCGGGCTGTGCTGATGCAGGGCTTGGGCGATCAACTCCTTGCCGCTTCCGGAGGGCCCGTTGATGAGCACCGTGACATTGGAGTTGGAGAGCCGGCCGATGGCCCTGAACACCTCCTGCATGGCCGGAGCCTGGCCGATGATCTGCCGGTCGCCTGCGGCCGGCGTTACGACTTCCGCGTCCGCCTGTTGCCCGTGCGCGACGGCCCGCTGCACGGCGGCCACCGCCTCGTCGATGTCGAACGGTTTCGGCAGATATTCGAAAGCCCCGCCCCGGTATGACGAGACCGCGCTGTCGAGGTCCGAGTATGCGGTCATGACGATGACCGGCAGGTCCGGATCGGACTCGCGCAGCCGTTCCAGGAGCTTCAGCCCGTCCATGCCCGGCATGCGGATATCGGTCAGGATGGCGGCCGGACGAGACGTGTCCAGGGCGTCGGCCACCAGGTCCGCGTTCGGGAACGCCCGGATCGGAATGCCCGCGCCCCCCAGGGCCTTCTCCAGCACCCAGCGGATGGACCGGTCATCGTCGACCACCCAGACGGTTGCCGGGTCCTGCGCCCTGCTCATGCTTGCGCCTCCTCCACGAACGCCAGCGGCAGTATGACCGAGAACTTCGTGCGTCCCGGCCTGCTTTCGCACTCGAGCACGCCGTTGTGCCGACGAACGATGGTCTGCGCAATCGCCAGGCCCAACCCGGTTCCGTATGGCCTGCCGCTGATCATCGGATAGAACATCCGGTCGATGAGTTCCTCGGGAATGCCCGGCCCGTTGTCGATGATGTCGACCTGTACGACGAGCCGGTGTCGATGCCCCGCAATGGTGAACTGGCGCAGCGCCCTGGTGCGCAGCGCAATGCGCCCTTCGGGCACCTCTTCGAGGGCGATGCAGGCGTTGCTCACCAGGTTGAGAAGCGCCTGGATCAATTGATCCTCGTCCGCATCGACAGCCGGCAGGCTGGGATCGTAGTCACGTGACATCCGGATTCGCGCCGGCGCCATGCCGGATTTCGCAATCCGCGCGACGTGCTCGAGCACCTTGTGCACGTTGACGGAAGCGATCTTCAGGGGCCGGCTCGGCCCGAGCATGTTGTCCACCAGCGCAGTGAGGCGATCGGCCTCCCGGATGATGACCCGGGTGTACTCGGCGAGATCCGGACGGTCGAGTTCACGGTCGAGCAACTGGGCGGCGCCCCGGATGCCGCCCAGGGGATTCTTGATTTCATGGGCGAGCCCGCGCACGAGTTCCGCGGTGGTTTCCTGGACGTTGATCAACCGGTCGTCCTGGTTGATGCGCAGCAGCCGGTTCAGCGGCTGCACTTCGATGAGCAGGTCTTCCCCGTCGATGGGAACCACCGTGAGATCGACCACGAATTCCTCCCCGCCCGGCAGGAAAAGGTGCTGTTGCCGCAAGGTGAACGACTGTTCGCCGGCCGACCGGCGGGCCGGGTCGCCGAGAATCCTGCGTGGATTCTGAAACAGCGTCTCCAGCGACGCGCCGAGCACCCGTTGGCCGCTCACGCCGAACAGGTCTTCCGCCGCCGGATTGACGAACTTGATGCCGAGCGACCCGGTAACCACCACGATCGCGATGGTCTGGTGCTCAAGCACCTGCCGGTCCAGGAAACGGGCGGGAGCGTCCATTCGAACTACTGCCGCCGCGTTCGCCGATGGACTGGCCGCATGCCACGCAGGGCAACCCGCAGCTTTGCGGAGTGCCGCCTTCGGGAGCCGTGGCGCCACATCGGGGAATGGAACTTGAAACCCATGGTAAGAATACCGAGCAAGAATCGGTCCAGTTTCCACCCATGAAACCGGTCTCACCTGAGGGTCTCATGCACCAAAATAGTGCATGGTGCTTTTCAGGTCAATTCACGCGCCGGGGCCACTCACCGGCTCGCTTGCATGGAAAAGTATTCAAGCCTCTGATTTTAAAAATCATCTGACACAATATCGTCATTCGCGACAGCGAGTTCGCATGCGGCGCTTCCCTTTCGGCGCACGGCCACATCATCCTGCGTAACGCAAGGCTTTCGGACGAGCTTAACGCGCCGAAAGGGAAGCGCCGCATGCGAACTCTTTCCCGAGATTCGACGTCGTTCCTTCCACAACCTAGTCCCGGAGCGCCGGGTTGCCGACCTGCGTGAAACCGCCGCTGTTTCCGTGGCGTCAATGCCTCCGTACATCGGAACTGAGCTGTTACGGGTGCAGGCGCGAATGGCGGAGGAGGTGAAACGTGCTTTGCGGCCCAGTGAACAGGACGTGGCCCGAGTTATCGATGATCTGGAGTTGCAGGGTGCGGGTGCCCCGATCGATGTTCTCAAGATGGAATTCGTGCTGGCGGCCCGCCGTGGCGCTGGGAACGCCATCGAGGAGGAGTTGAATGCGGTGCCCGTCCTGTATTTGGGGATCAATCCGCACGAGGACGGTGAGGGTGCCGGCATTGCTGCGCACCGCGGCATTGTCAGCGGGGGAGAGGATCTCGGCGCGGGTGTAGGAATCCACTGGAACCGGGACGGCGGGCTTCCGGAGGGGAGTTGCCGCGGCAACCCCACACCAGAGGACCATGGCTGCCGCAATGGCTTTTCGCCAGTCAGCCGGGTTGTCTTTACCGCATTGCTTCACTGCCTGTTCGCCCCGAGTACCTCATCACTCTCTCGGGCCGAAGCCGCGTCTGTGCGCCGCCGCAGAAAAAAAGCACGGCGAGGGCGGCCCCGGCGAGAAGGATTGTCGCCGCCCCCGCTGTGCGCGTCTGTGCGAGAAGTGCGCTAGACGGAGTAGTACATCTCGAATTCCACCGGATGAGTGCTGGAATTCAGACGATCCACCTCCTCCTGCTTCAACTCCAGGTAGCCGTCGATCATGGAATCGGCAAACACGTCGCCCGCCTTCAGGAAGTCGCGGTCGGTATCGAGCGCCGCCAGCGCCTGTTCCAGGGAACTGGCGACGGTAGGCACGCCCTCCAGCTCTTCCGGCGGCAGGTCGTAGAGGTCCTTGTCGAACGAATCGCCCGGATGGATCTCGTTCCGGATGCCGTCGAGGCCCGCCATGAGCATGGCCGCAAAGGTCAGGTAGGGATTGCCGGTGCTGTCGGGGAACCGCACTTCTACCCTGTAGGCCTTCGGGTTACCGCCCTGGATGTAGGGCACGCGCACCGAAGCGGAGCGGTTGCGCGCCGAGTAGGCGAGAAGAACCGGGGCCTCGAAGCCCGGCACCAGGCGCTTGTAGGAATTGGTGCTGGCGTTGGAAAAGGCGCAGATGGCCCGGGCATGCCTGATCACGCCGCCGATGTAGAACAGCGCCGTCTCCGAGAGGCCCGCATAGGCATCGCCGTGAAACACGTTGTTGCCGCCGGAGAAAATGGACTGGTGCACGTGCATGCCGTTGCCGTTGTCGCCGACCAGGGGCTTGGGCATGAAGGTCGCCGTCTTGCCGTAGGCATCGGCCACGTTGTGCACGCAGTACTTGTAGATCTGCACCTCGTCGGCCTTGCGCACCAGCGTGCTGAAGCGCACGCCGATCTCCGCCTGGCCGGCGGTGCCCACTTCGTGGTGATGCACTTCGACGGCAAGGCCCATGGCCTGCATGGCGGAGCACATGGCCGAGCGCAGGTCGGCGCCGGAGTCGACCGGCGGAACCGGGAAATACCCGCCCTTGACGCCCGGCCGGTGGCCGAGGTTGCCGCCCTCGAAGTCGGAACCCGATTCCCAGGCCGCCTCCTCGGCGCTGATGGAATACATGGCGCCGCCCATCTCGACCCGGTACTTCACGTCGTCGAATACGAAGAACTCGCACTCGGGGCCGAAGAACGCTTCGTCGCCGATGCCGGTGGAGGCCAGATAGGCCTCGGCCTTTCTTGCCACGGAGCGCGGGTCGCGCTCGTAGGGCTGCATCGTCATGGGTTCCACGATGTCGCAACGCAGGTTGAGCGTGACTTCGTCACGGAACGGGTCCAGTACCGGCGTGGAATCGTCCGGCATCAGGATCATGTCGGACTCGTTGATCGACTTCCATCCGGCGACCGAGGAACCGTCGAACATGAACCCGTCGGCCAGGGCCTCCGCGTCCACGCGGTCTGCCGGTATGGTCGTGTGCTGTTCCTTGCCCCGGGGGGAGGTGAACCTTAGATCCACCCATTTCACGTCGTTGTCTTCAATTAGCTTCAGTGTGTTTTCTGACATCTCTCACCCTTTGAGAATGTTTTAGCCCAAGCGCCAAGCGAGCGCCGCTCCATTTCAACGCGCCGGCCGCAACCAGGCGGGCCGCGCGAACCTCTTCCAGAAACCGGCCTGTTCGCCGGCAACTGGGCCCTCGGGAAAGCTAGGCAATTTGTGTGCCACGTCCCATCCCGTACGCCTTTGACCGATTCGGCCCCCGAACTGATGCCCCCTATTGGTGCGCCAAACCAGGCCTTGCACCAATATCCGGCACAAAGGCGTTCACTGCCTTTCGGCGTTACGAACCACCAAGTACTTTGACGCGAATGCGAAGTTCGCGCCCGTCCCGCTCCGTTTCCACCACCTCGTGGCCGTGGACCCTGCACCAGGCAGGGATGTCCTCCAGCGTCCCCGGATCGGTGGCGAGAACGTCCAGCAGGGTGCCCGGACGCAACGCCGTTATCCTGTCCTGGGTCCTGATAACGGGCAGCGGACACAGTAACCCCCGAGCATCGAGGGTTTCAAGGGGAAACTGCGCCTCGCCGGCCATTCACACGTGCCAGGCGGCGGGAATCTCGGACGGCGGCATGGGCGCCACCCTCAGTTCGGTGCACTCCCCCCCGGGTCTGTTGGCGACGACGGTTACCCTGTCGGCCTCGCGGCCCTGGCTGTAGCGGGCCAGAACGCGAGCCGCGAGCCGCACGTCCCGGCCGTCGGGTTTGCCGTCGATCAGGCAGAGCGGCCCCTTGTGGCTGGTGGGGCGGAGCGCGATAAACTGCCTGCGGTAGCCTTCCAGGTAGGCGTTTTCGCCCTCCTCACGGCCCACGATGAGCTTGTAGTGCGGGGCCGGGCGAATGTGGCGCCCCACCTTGAGCAGCATGATGTCGTCGAGTTCGTAGTCGCGGCTGCCCCGGCTGTTCCAGAGGTCGGCGAGTTTTCTGGAATACTGTTCGTCCGTGAGGAAACAGCATCCACCGGCGGGCTGCGCCCAGTCGGTGAACCCGAATTTCCTGGCCAGTTCCATCTGCGGCTTGCGGTTGCGGCCCTCGAAACCGTAGAGGGCACCCCGGTCGACCCAGCCTTCCCGTTCCGGCAGCGTGGGCTTGAGGTTCCTGGCGCACAGCGGGCGCAGCAGCCGGTCGTCGGCCCCGGACTCCCGGGCGATGACGCTCATGGTGTCGCGCCGCTGGCTCTTCGGGCGCTGGCCGACCACCTCGCCGGTGATCACGAAGTCGAACCCGTGCTCTTCCATGAACGACCAGGCCAGCGCCTTGCCCACCATGAAGATCTTGCAGTCGAGGCAGGGGTTCAGGTTGCGCCCGTAGCCGTGCTTCGGCTTGAGCAGAACCTTCTTGTACTCCTCGATCACATCGATGATGTGCAGCTTGATGCCGAGCTGCTCGGCCACCCACAGGGCATTGTTGCGCTTGGGCCGGGCACGGTGTTTCGCACGGATCGCGTGGGTATGGCCCTCGACGCAGAAGCCGGTGAAGAAGTTGATGCCCTCGACGTGCACCCCCTGCTCCATGACCACCTTGGCCGCGAGCATGGAGTCGAGGCCCCCGGAGATGAGCGCGACAGCCTTGATCGGTTCCGCCATAATCGCCGCCCGTCAAGTCTTCCCGTATCGGGAAAAGGGTTTTAAATCAGTTATGTGCATGCCCGCCAACCGTCTTGCGCCAACGGCGGTTCCGCTCGTCGGCATCGGGCCGCGCAGTGTAGTGCGAGACCGCAATTCAAGCAATGAATCCCGGGTTGGCTGCGCGTTCCCTCAACGATCCGGATCGTCCCCGTTGTGAGGGTTCTGCTGCAACGCGTGACCGGTGTCTCCGTCACGGTCGAATCCTCGGTGGTCGCGGAGATCGGCGCGGGCCTGCTGGCGTTCGTGGGCGTCTTCCCCGGCGATGGGCCGGAACAGGTCGACTGGCTGGTGGACAAGACCCTGGGACTGCGCATCTTCGCCGACGGGCAAAAGCCCATGAACCGGTCCGTGCTCGATGTCGGCGGCTCCATTCTGGTGGTCTCCCAGTTCACGCTGGCGGGCGACACCAGCCGGGGCCGACGCCCTGGATTCAGCGCCGCTGCGCCGCCGGAACAGGCCGAACGGCTCTACGACGCCTACGCCGACGGGTTGCACAAGCGCTGCCAGAACGTGCAAACCGGCCGCTTCGGCGCCTACATGCAGATTGCCCTGGTTAACGACGGCCCCGTGACGTTTCTTCTGGAGAGATATTGATCTTCCGTTGAACGCTTCATTGAAGAATCTGGCTTATCCGAACGCCGGGCGGGTTGATTCAACGCGTTTCCACGCGTGAGTCAGTCGCGTTCGGTGCGCTTCTCCGCAACGCGGGCGAACAGGATGCCCACCTCGAACAGCAGCCAGGTTGGCAGCGCCAGCAGGAGTTGGGAGATGACGTCCGGAGGGGTGAGCAGCATCCCGCCGATGAAACAGCCGACGATCACATAAGGGCGTTTCCTGGCGATGCTGTCTGCCGTGCTGACGCCGGACCAGACCAGCAGCAGGGTTGCAATCGGGATCTCGAAGGCGAAGCCGAACGCGAAGAACATGGTGATAACGAAATCCAGGTAACGGTTGATGTCCGTCATCATGGTCACGCCCGTGGGCGTGACGCTCGCCATGAACGCGAACACCAGGGGGAAGACCAGGAAGTAGGCGAACGCCATGCCGCTGTAGAAGAGCGCCACGCTCGAGACCAGGAGCGGGCGTGCGAAGCGCTTTTCGTGCTTGTAGAGGCCCGGCGAAACGAACGACCAGGCCTGGTGGAGCAGCACCGGCATGCCCACGAAGACCGCCGCGTACACCGCGAGCTTGAACGGCGTGAGGAAAGGGGTGGCCACTTCCGTGGCGATCATGTTGCCGCCGTTGGGCAGATGCGCCATCAGCGGCGCGGCCACCAGTTCGTAGAGCTCGTTGGCGAAGAAGTAGATGGGCAGGAACAGGGCCAGCACGGCGAACAGCCCGCGCAGGATGCGCTGGCGGAGTTCCACCACGTGCGCCATGAACGGCATCTCGGCGCTGTCGACCAGCGCATCGTGTTCCGCTGCATCGTCAACGGCAGTTTTTCGGTCCTCGGAGGTGGTCGTTTCAGGGTCGGAAGACATGGAATCAGCGGGCCGCGTTGGCGAACAATGTTGTCAAAGGATTCGAACGTGCGCTGTTTCGCCGCTTTCTTGCCGGGCCTGTCGGGTGAGGCCTTGCACCGTCAGCCGCTGTCCGACCTGGCCGGTTGCACCGGCGACTGATCCGCCTCGACCGGCGGACCCTGCTGCGGTTCCGCGGCCCTGGCATCCGCGGCCTGCGGCGGCGCGGGATCGATGGAGTCGATGCGGGAAGCCTCGGTCGCCACGCTGGTGGTGGCCTTCACCTCGCGCTCGATGCGTTTCATCTCCTCCATCACCGCCTCGTTGTGCAGTTGCTTGCGAACTTCGTCCATGCCGATTTCCTTCTCGATCTCGGCCTTGACCGAGAGGAAGCTGCGCCGCATGCGGCCGAGCCACAGGCCCAGGGTGCGCAACGCCTCGGGCAGGCGTTCCGGACCGATGACCAGCAGGCCGACGAGGGCCACCAGCATCAGCTCCGGGAAACCGATGTCAAACATGCGTGTCCTGTTTGGTCTCGGTTTTCTGGCCGGTGACTTCGCCCTCGATGACCCCCGGGTCCTGCTCGGCCCCGGCCTTCGCTTCGTCGTCGGTCACGGCCTTGCGGAACCCCCGGATCGCGTTGCCGAGATCGGAGCCGATGTTCTTGAGCCGTCGCGGCCCGAAAATCAACAGGACGATCGCCAGGACGACCAGCAGTTCAGTGAGCCCGAATCCTCCAGGCATGATCAGCCTCCTCGCAGAGCTACGATGTCGACAGATGAGGCGCGTACCCGCTGCGCCGTGCCGCTCATTCCGCCGTCAACCCCATTATAGGCGCGTTGCCCTCTGCTTGCGTCTATTGCACGGTTCAGGCCTTGACCAGCAGGTAAGAGCCGACGGCAGCGCTCAAAAGGCCTGCAGCGGCGCCGAGGCCTTCAACGCTCGCCTGCATGGCGGGTTCCCAGAGCAGCACCATGGCAACGGCCATCAGCGCCGCGCCCGACAGGCGGCGGCGCCGGCGGCCCCGGTGCAGGGTGGCGAGGGATTCCTCGAGCTGGCGGACGCTCGCCTGCTGTTCCCTGAGCGTACTCTCCAGGCTCGAGAGCTTGCGGCCGGTATCGAGCACCAGTTCCGGTAGCCGGGGGAGCTGCTCCATGATCTCCGGCGCCCGCTCCGCGAAGCCGCGCAGCATGGCGAGCGGTCCTACGCGTTCGCGCATCCAGCCCTCCATGAAGGGCTTGGCCGTGCGCCACAGGTCCAGTTCCGGGTAGAGCTGGCGCCCGAGCCCTTCGATGTAGAGCAGCGTTTTCTGCAACAGCACGAGCTGGGGCTGAATCTCCATGTCGAACCGGGCCGCCGTGCGAAACAGTTCCACCATGAAGTGACCGAACGAGATCTCGCTCAGGGGCTTGGCGAAGATCGGGTCGCAGACCTCGCGGATGACCTGCTCGAACTCGCGCTGTTCGGTGCGCTGCGGAATCCAGCCGGACTCGAAGTGCAGGCTCGCAACCCGCTCGTAGTCGCGGTTGAAGAAGGCGACGAGGTTGCGCGCGAGGTAATCCTGGTCGCGCTTTTCCAGCTTGCCGATGATGGCGCAGTCGAGTGCGATGTAGCGGGGGTTCTCGGGGTCCTCCACATCGACGAAGATGTTTCCCGGGTGCATGTCGGCGTGGAAAAAGTTGTGCACGAACACCTGGGTAAAGAACGTTTCCACGCCCCGGTAGGCCAGTGTCTCCATGTTCGTGCCCCGGGCGCGCAGTTCCGCCACGTCGCCGATGGACACGCCGCCGACCCGTTCCAGCACGAGCACGTTGGGGCGTGTCAGGTCATGGTAGACCCGCGGCACGTAGAGCAACGGAGATCCGGCGAAATTGTCCCGCAACTGCTGGGTGTTGGCCGCCTCCTGCACCATGTCCAGCTCACCGAGCACCACCTTCGCGTAGTCGCTCGCCACCTCGGGCAGGTGCAGGCGGCGGCCGGCCGCGATGTGCCGGTCGATCCAGGCGGCGAGCCGGATCAGGACATCCAGGTCATCGCGGATCACCTGTTCCAGCCCGGGCCGAACCACTTTCACCACGACCTCGTCGCCGTCGCCGAGGACGGCGCCATGCACCTGGGCGATCGACGCCGAAGCGAGCGGTTCCTCGTCGAAGCGCTCGATGCGGGCGCCGAACAGGTCGCCCAGGGCCGCCTCGACGATGGTCCGGGCCTCCGCGCCGGGGAAGGGCGGCACATGGTCCTGCAGCTTGGCGAGTTCATCGGCGAATTCGGCGGGCAGAAGGTCTCGCCGCGTGGACAGCAACTGGCCGAACTTGATGAACACCGGCCCGAGTTCCTCGAAGAACAGGCGCAGGCGCACGGCCGGCGCATCGCCCCGCGCCGGGACCCATCGGCCCGGCCAGCTCTTCAGCAACAGGCGGGCCGCAAACGGCAACTCGTTTTCAAGCAGAGCATCCGCCGGAATGACCGAATCAAGCCGATGGCGCGCGGCGATGCGCGCAATCCGCAGAAGCCGGCGTTTCATTCCGGCGCCTCCTCCGAATGCTCGACGCTACGGGAGTCCGGTTCCGGGCCGTCCGACAGACACGAATCCGAGGCTCGCGTTTCCGGTCCCCGGCCTCCTGCAGACTCCAGCGACTCTACCCGGCCGGCCAAGCTTTCGATGTCAGCGCGCAGACTTGCGATTTCCTCCCGCGCCTCCCCAAAGCGGTCGCGGTTCACAAACGGCGGCCCGCTCGACACCTGGCGCCATGCCCTCGCGGCGCCTTCCGCCGCCGAACCGATTACCGCACCCGCCAGTTCCGCGGCGCCCAGCAGATCCTCGCCGCGAAAGGGCAGAGGCAGACCCTTCGGCGCCAACGCCCGAAAGAGCTCGGCCAAATCAGCCGGCACGGACGCATCGCCGTCGATCTCGACACGTTCCGCCGCGCTGCTGCCCGGCGCCGCAAACCAGGCGGTCAGGTCCCGGAAGGAGCCCTTGACCAGGGCATCCGGGGAATCGACCAGCCCCGGGAGCACCTCGATCCGCGCATCGCTGACCCGGACCGAAAACACCTGGGCAGGCTCCGAGCTCTCCACCTGAACCGAGCGCCCCTCCAGCGCGGTCAGGCGCTCGCTGCTGCGCTTGTCGAGGCGTAGCGTCGCATTGGCCGCCGATTCAGCCATGTGGGCGAACAGCGTCTCCAGATCAGAGCCGAGGCGCATATCAAGCCACTCCCCGGTGAATCGCCACAACGCCGCCCAGCAGGTTGTGGAACTCCACGTCGTCGAATCGGGCATCTTCCATCATCAACTTCAGCGCCTCCTGGGAAGGATGCTTGCGAATCGACTCGACGAGATACCGGTAGCTGCCGCCGTCGCCGGCAACCAGCCGCCCGACGGCCGGCCACACACTCTGCCACCCCGCGGACAGCCCTTCGAGTACCGGGTTGACCGGCTTCGAAAACTCCAGCACCAACAGCACGCCGCCGGGCTTGAGCACCCGCTTGATCTCGCCCAGGGCCGCCTGCCTGTCCGTGAAGTTGCGCAGCCCGAAGCCGACCAGGGCGCAATCGAAACCGTCCGCGGCAAAGGGCAACGCTTCCGCCGCCGCCCGGCAGTACCGTACCCCGGCCATTCCGGAATCGATCAGCCGGTCCCGCCCCGCCGCGAGCATGGACGCATTGATATCGGCGAGCACCACGGTTCCCCGCTCACCCACCAGCGGCGCCGCCAGCCGGGCAAGGTCTCCGGTACCGCCGGCGAGATCGAGTACCCGCCAACCTTCGCGCAGCCCCGCCATTTCCACCGTCAGGCGCTTCAACAGCCGGTGACTGCCCAACGACATGAGGTCGTTCATCAGGTCGTAGCGATGCGCCACCGAATCGAATACCCCCCCCACCAGGCGGGTTTTCTCCTCCGGACTCACCTTGCGGTCGCCAAAGCCGGCGGTGTGTTCCGCGTCGCTCATGAGCCCGAGTTTACTCCCCTTGACCGCCGATGCTCACCCGCCCCAGGGAGCGCGGATTCTGTATTGATACGAGACGCGCGCTTGGTACCGGTACGCGCAGGGAACAGGAGACCGCTGGGAGAGAGCAGGTATGCGGTACGGGTATCCGGCACCTTTAAAGCACCCCTGCGCCCTCGAATTCCACCATAACGCGTCCGCTTGGCGTGCCGGATACCCGTACCGCATGCCTGCTCTCGGCGCCCGATCAAAAAGGCTGTTCCAATTGCGGTTTAATCTAAAAATTATAATAAAAACAATAATTTGAAATTTTTTTCTGTGAAAGTCAGCTCTTTCCGGGAGTGAAATGGCCCACCGGAATGGCGGGCAGACGGGAGGCGTTGGCCGCCTTCAGATCGGCCAGGTATTCCTGCCAGTACCGGTCCCGATGATCGGCCAGATCCTTGAGGTAGTCCCAGGCATAGATGCCGGTGTCGTGGCCGTCGTCGAAGGTGAGGCGAACGCCGTAATTGCCCACGGGTTCGATGGCCGTGATGGCAACCTGCTTCTTGCCGGTCTGCAGGCGTTTCTGCTCGGGGCTGTGACCGCGCACCTCCGCCGAGGGCGAATACACCCTCAGGAGTTCGGCGGAAAGTTCCGAATGGGCTGGGCCGTACTCCAGCACCAGGGTCTTGCTGCGCTTGCGGTAGGTGATGTTGGAAGGACGCATGACGTTGCCCGCCTTGGCGGACGGTTCCCTCAAAGGATATATCGGGACAGGTCCTGGTCTTCGACCAGGGCTTCGAGGTGCTTGTCGACATAGGCGGCGTCGATGCGCACCGGTGCATCGTGGGTATCGCCGGCGGAGAACGAAACTTCGTCAAGCAGCCGTTCCATCACCGTATGCAGCCGCCGGGCGCCGATGTTCTCGGTGTTCTCGTTGACCTGGCAGGCGAGCTGGGCGATGCGTTCCAGCCCGTCCGTCGTGAACTCGATGCCCAGGCTTTCCGTTCCCAGGAGCGCCTGGTACTGCTCGGTGAGCGAGGCATCCGGCTCCACCAGTATGCGCTCGAAATCCTCCGCGGTGAGCGCTTGAAGCTCCACCCGGATCGGCAACCGGCCCTGCAGTTCGGGAATCAGGTCCGAGGGCTTGGAGACATGGAAGGCGCCCGAGGCGATGAACAGGATGTGATCGGTCCGGATCATGCCGTACTTGGTGGATATCGTGCAGCCTTCGATGAGCGGCAGGAGGTCGCGTTGCACGCCCTCCCGGGATACATCGGCGCCCACCGCGTTGCTCCGCTTGGCCACCTTGTCGATCTCGTCGAGGAAGACGATGCCCGTCTGCTCCACCGCCTCGAGGGCCTGGGCCTTCACCTCATCCTCGTTGATGAGCTTGGCCGCTTCCTGCTCCCTGAGCCGCCTGAAGGCATCCTTGATCTTCATGCGCATGGTGCGCTTTTTGCCGGAGCCCAGGTTGCCGATCATGCTCTGCAACTGGCTGGTCAACTCCTCCATGCCGGGCGGCGCCATGATTTCAACGCCGACCGGCACCGCCTCGATCTCGATCTCCACTTCCTTGTCGTCGAGTTCCCCTTCCCGCAGTTTCTTGCGGAAAATCTGCCGCGTTCCGGAAGATTTCTGGCCGCCGTCGCCATCCGCGGTGAATCCCGCGCTGCGCGGTTCCGGCAGCAGCGCATCGAGCACGCGCTCCTCCGCCTCGTCGTCGGCGCGGTGCTGCACCTTGGCGAGCTGCGCTTCACGCAGCATCTTCACCGCCACGTCGGCCAGGTCGCGCACGATGGATTCCACGTCCCGCCCCACATAGCCCACTTCCGTGAACTTGGTCGCCTCCACCTTGATGAAGGGCGCCCCGGCGAGTTTCGCGAGGCGCCGCGCGATTTCCGTCTTGCCGACGCCGGTGGGGCCGATCATGAGGATGTTCTTCGGGGTGATCTCCTCGCGCATCTCCTGTTCGAGCTGCATCCGCCGCCAGCGGTTGCGCAGTGCAATGGCCACCGCTCGCTTGGCCGCGTCCTGGCCGATGATGTGCTTGTCGAGTTCGTGGACGATCTCGCGCGGCGTCATGACCGATTTCTTCTGCATGTCGATTCGTCCGTCGGTCAGCCCGCGGCCAGGCTTTCGATGGTGCGGCTGTGGTTGGTGTAGATGCAGATGTCGGCGGCGATGCCGAGCGCCTTCTCCACGACTTCAACGGCGCCCAGGTCGGTATTGTCCACCAGCGCCCTGGCCGCGGCCTGGGCGTAGGGCCCGCCCGAACCGATGGCGATGACCCCGGACTCCGGCTCGATCACGTCGCCGGTGCCGCTGATCATCAGGGTCGTGCCGCCGTCCGCCACGATGAGCATGGCTTCCAGGCGGCGCAGCACCCGGTCTGAGCGCCAGTCCTTCGCCAGTTCCACCGACGCGCGCATGAGATTGCCGGAATACTTGTCCAGGGCCTGTTCGAACCGTTCGAACAGCGTGAACGCATCCGCCGTCCCGCCCGCAAATCCCGACAGGACCTTGTCCTGGTAAAGGCGCCGGACCTTGACGGCGTTGCCTTTCATGACCGTGTTGCCGGCAGACACCTGGCCGTCGCCCCCCAGGGCGACGCAGCCGTCACGCCGTACGCACAGGACGGTGGTGCCGTGAATCGGTTCCATGACTGGCGATAGTGGTGGCAGTGCGGGGCACTTTCAAGGTATCAGCCGGGATTGATGCGCATGGGAGACAGGTTCTGGTCGCGCAGGCGGGCCATGATGCTGCCCGCCCTCTCCGCCGAGTCGATCGGCCCGACGGTGACCCGGTGCCAGGTGCCGTCTCCGAGCTCGACCTGGCCGAGGCTGGCCGGCAGGCCCTGGAGAAGCAGCCGCGCACGGAGTTGATCGGCGTCGCCGGCATCGCGGAACGAGGCGGCCTGAATGTAAATCTCGGTGATTCGAACGGGAGCGGGCTGCGCGGGCGCGGGTTGCCCCTCGCCGGCGGCCGACGGCGCCGCCTCCGGGCCGGATGACGGAGGCTCGTCGTTCCGCCTCGAGCCCGGCGTGCCGTATGACTCCGGGTCGACCGGCACGGGTTCCCGCAGCAGTTCCGGAAACTCGAAGACGACTTCGAGATCATCCTGGCCCGGTGTGACGTCGGGAAGCCTGGCGAACTGTTCGGAGACGAACCCCGGGACGAGCAGCGCGACGGCGACGGCGCCTGCGCCGAGGATGCCTCCGCCAAGAAAGCTGGGCCCGTGCAGCCCCCGGCGCTTCTTCGATGATCTCCTGTTCATGCTGCGCTTGGCGGCCACGCGATCCTCGGGCTTTCCCTTTCCGGCCCCTTGCTGACGGGTCTCCACTGTCGACGCGACGCGCCCGGGTCCGCAAAGCGCACCTGGGGTACCCTGTCGCCGTCTACCCTAAGTTTAACCCGCAAATCTCACCAACTTCCTGCTGCGGACGCCGATGCACTCGCGTAAGCGCGGCCAGGCGTTCCGTATGCGAGGGGTGTCCCCTCGCGCTCCCCGGCTGAGGGCTCCCTCCAGCCGATTTGACATACTGTCGAGTATGCCTGCACCAGCTTCCGGTCCGCGCGGCCACGCTTGCACGGCGCCTCGACGCCCTCGCGACGAAAGTTAGTGAGATTTGCGGGTCAACCCCGTTCGTGCCCCGCGGCAGGGGGTGCCCCGAACCGTCACGGCGGTCAATCCCGGATTTACGGAAAACTCCCGGGACAGGAGACCGGTTCGATACGTACAATCCGCGGATGGCCGTACTGCGCAGCAAGATCGATACCGGGTCGCCGGATTTCAGGGCAAACAGCGAGCATCACCGGGGGCTGGCAAGAGACCTGCGGGAACTCACCGCCAGGCTCGCGTTGGGCGGCGACGAACGATCCCGCGAACGGCACACCTCGCGCGGCAAGCTGTTGCCCCGGGAGCGGCTCGAAGGATTGCTCGACCCGGGCGCGCCGTTCCTGGAGATCGGCCTGCTCGGCGGCTATGAGGTCTACGAAGACTGGCCGCCCGGCGGGGGCATCATCACCGGAGTCGGCCGTGTGGCGGGGCAACCCTGCGCCATCGTCGTCAACGACGCGACGGTCAAGGGCGGCACCTATTACCCCATTACCGTCAAGAAACACCTTCGCGCCCAGGAAGTTGCCGCCGAGAATCATCTGCCCTGCATCTACCTCGTCGACTCCGGCGGCGGTTTCCTGCCCCTGCAGGACGGCATCTTTCCGGACCGGCGCCACTTCGGCCGCATCTTCTACAACCAGGCAAACCTGTCCGCCGACGGCATTCCCCAGATCGCCGTGGTGATGGGGTCCTGCACCGCCGGCGGGGCCTACGTGCCCGCCATGTGCGACCAGGTGGTGATCGTTCGCAACCAGGGCACGATCTTCCTTGGCGGGCCGCCGCTGGTGAAGGCGGCCACCGGCGAAGAGGTGGATGCCGAAACCCTGGGCGGGGGCGATGTGCACAGCAGAACCTCGGGCGTGGCCGACTACCTCGCCGCCGACGACCGCCACGCCCTGGCGCTGGCCCGGGAGATCGTCGCCAACAGTCATCTGCGCTACCGGCCTACCGTCAAGACACGCGACCCGGCGGAACCGGAAGCCGACCCCTCCGAGCTGTACGGGGTGCTGCCGAGGGATACCCGCACGCCCTACGATGTCAACGAAGTGATCGCGCGTTTGGTGGACCGCAGCGAACTCCACGAGTTCAAGCCGCTCTACGGCGAAACCCTGGTGTGCGGCTTCGCCCACATCGACGGCTACCCCGTCGCCATCCTGGCGAACAACGGCATCCTGTTCTCCGAATCCGCGCTCAAGGCCGCGCATTTCATCCAGGTGGCAGACCGGCGGGGGATACCGCTCCTGTTTCTGCAGAACATCACCGGGTTCATGGTGGGCAGGAAATACGAGAACGAAGGGATCGCCAAGAACGGCGCCAAGATGGTCACCGCCGTCGCCTGCGCCAGGGTGCCGAAGTTCACCGTGGTCATCGGCGGCTCCCACGGCGCCGGCAACTACGCCATGTGCGGCCGTGCCTATACCGGCAACATGCTCTGGACCTGGCCGAACTCCCGCATCTCGGTCATGGGCGGCGAACAGGCCGCTCACGTGCTCGCTACCGTCCGCCGCGATAGCCTGGAGGCGCGCGGCAAAACCTGGCCGCCGGAGGAACAGGACGCCTTCATGGAGGGGATCAGGGATCAGTACGAAGCCCAGGGCCATCCCTACTACGCGAGCGCCCGCCTCTGGGACGACGGCGTGATCGACCCCGTCGACACCCGCCGGGCGCTTGGCCTGGCGCTGGCAATGGCCTGCCGAACGCCGGAACAGCCAAAATCCCGCTTCGGCGTCTTCCGGATGTAGTTTGTTTGTGACCATTCGTACCCTGCTCATCGCCAACCGGGGCGAGATCGCCTGCCGGGTCATCGCTACAGCCCGGCGGCTCGGGATGCACGCCGCGGCCGTCTACTCCGATGCCGACGCGGGCGCGTTGCATGTCCGGCACGCCGACAGCGCCTACCGAATCGGCCCGGCGCCCGCCGTGGAGAGCTATCTCGATATCGATGCCGTGCTCGCCGCGGCGCAGAGAGCCGGGGCGGATGCGATCCACCCCGGCTACGGATTCCTGAGCGAAAACGCCGATTTCGCGGATGCCTGCACCGAAGCGGGGATCGCGTTCGTCGGCCCGTCGAGCGCCGCCATCCGCGCCATGGGTTCCAAGGTGGAGGCCAAGCGCCTGATCGCCGAGGCGGGCACGCCGGTGGTTCCCGGGTACCAGGACGACGACCAGGACGACGCCGTCCTCGCGGCGGCCGCCCGCAAAGTGGGATTCCCGCTGTTGATCAAGGCCTCCGCCGGTGGCGGGGGCAAGGGCATGCGCCTGGTCGAGGCTCCCGAAGAGTTCGCCGCGGCGCTGGAAGGGGCCCGGCGCGAAGCCGCCGCCGCTTTCGCGGACGAGAAGATGCTGCTGGAACGCTACCTGGTGAATCCGAAACACCTGGAGGTGCAGATCCTGGCCGATACGCACGGCAACACCGTCGGCGTTTTCGAACGGGACTGCTCCGTGCAGCGCCGGCACCAGAAGGTCATCGAGGAGGCGCCGGGCCCGACGGTGGGCGAACCCTTGCGCCGGCGGCTGCTGGAAGCGGCGGTCAATGCCGCGCAAGCCATCGGTTACTCGGGTGCGGGTACGGTCGAGTTCATCGCCGAGGGCCGGGGGGTCGACACCGCCTTCTACTTCATGGAGATGAACACCCGCCTGCAGGTGGAGCACCCGGTCACCGAGGCGATAACCGGCCTCGACCTCGTGGAGTGGCAGTTGCGCATTGCCGCCGGCGAACCGCTCGAGATCGAACCCGAGGCAACCGGCCACGCCATCGAGGCGCGCCTGTACGCGGAGAGCCCGGCCCGGGGTTTCCTGCCTTCCGCCGGCAAGTTGCGGCGACTGCGCTTTCCCGGCAACGTGCGGGTCGACACCGGGGTGGAAGAGGGCGATTCCGTGCCGGTGCACTACGACCCCATAGTGGCGAAGCTGATTGCCCACGGGCCGTCCCGCGAGGCAGCCCGGCGCGACCTGATCGAAGCCCTGGAAAACACCGAGATAGCCGGCATCGAGCACAATGCCGGGTATCTGCGCAACCTGCTCGCCCACCCCGAGTTCGTGGCGGGCGACTACGGCACCCACCTTGCCGACACCATTCACGGGGCAGTGACCCCGGGGCTGAACGACCTGCACTGGGCACTGGCCGCACTCGCAGCAGTCCCGAACGGCGCCCTTCCCTGGTCCCGGGCCGATGGCTGGCGCGTCAATCAGCCAGCGCGCACCGAGGTGCTGCTGCAGCACGAGGGCGTCTTCCAGACCGTCCGGTTTCCCCCCGGCAAGGTTGTGGCCGGCGACTCTTCGTTCAGCGTGGAAGCCCTGAATTCAGGTGCCGACGCATTGGCCGTTCGGCTGAACGGGCGCGTTCAAGAAGCAGGGCTGCTTCGGGACGGCAGCGCCATCCACCTGATGCTCGATGGCGAAACCTCGGTGTTCCAGTGCGTGCAGGACCTTACGGCGGACCAGGCGGACCGGCTTGACGGCGCCGACCGCATCGTTTCACCGATGCCCGGCCAGGTGATCAGCCTGGCCGTTGCCGTGGGCGAGGTGGTGGAGGCCGGCGACCTGCTCGCGGTCATCGAGGCCATGAAGATGGAACACAGCATCGTTGCGCCCTGTGCCGGCGAGGTGACCGCCGTTCATTGCTCCGCCGGCCAGCGCGTCGACGAACACACCAGGTTGCTGGAACTCGAACCCCGGCAATAGCCCAACCCGGCCGGCTTGCGGGACATCATGGTGTCGTCTATGCCCCGGCTTTAGGCCCGGGAAACGACTTCATCAGTTCGTACCAGCCGGACCCATTGACCTTGAGCGGGATGCCACCGAGCCTGGCGCCGGTTTCCATGTGCCTGCGCCGGCCTTCCCAGGCATCGGGATCGGCCTGCCACTCGTTGAGCACGCGCTCCGCCTCCTCGTAGCTCGGCGCCTCCACCTCGTAGAGGGACAGGTAGCCGGAGACGGTTTCGCCGTCGAGGTGCGGCCCGCTCAGCTTGAAGACCCGACCGTTGACGAAATTCGGGCACTTGGCGGTGTCCTCGATGTGCTGGTCGACAAACCACTCCTCGAACGCGGCCTGATCCTCCGGGCCCGGCGGCTCGCAAAGGCCGATGAGTATGAACTGCGGCATGGCGCTCTTACCCGGGCGCTACAGCCGCTCCCGCCGGACCATGACTTCGTAGCGCCCCTGTGGGCCGACGAACGACGAGGCGGCCCAACTCACCAGGCTGATCACGATGGAGCCGAATACGGCACTGAAGAACCCGTCCACGGAGAATCCCGACACGAACCAGTCGGCCAGTTGCAGCATGGCGGCGTTGACGACCAGCAGAAAAAGCCCCAGCGTGACCAGCGTGAAGGGCAGCGTGAGCAGCACGATCAGCGGACGGATCAAGGCATTGACAAGCCCGAGGGCGATCGCGGCGAACACCAGAGAAACGCCCGAACCGACATAGACGCCGGGCACCAGCTTGTCCGCCACCCAGATTCCCAGGGCAATGATCAGGGTACGTACGATTATGCCCTTCACGCCGGTCTCCGCTCTTGATCTGAATGGACGATACCACCTCCGGCGCCGGCGTGTCCCGCGTGTCGGATTCGGTGAACCAAGGTTTCCACGCCGGTTGCCGGGAAACAAGTCTCGATCGATGACCCTTTCGAGGCCAGCTCGCCGAGGCGAGGAAGACAAGGCCTGTTTTTTGCCCCTGGTCCAAAAAAGTGGACTCGTGCCACCGACGCAAGCGGCGCCTCAACTTCCCTGCTTCATGCTCAAGCGCGATAATCGGGGCCGGGCAGGAGTGCAGCGGCCCTCCAGGCCGGTCGTGCAACTTCGGTCCTTGGGAGGATCAAAAGATGAGCACGTACACAATCAGACCGATGGGACTGGCCCTTGCGATTGCTCTACTCGCACCAGTCGTCCAGCCGGCCCGGGCTCAGGACGATGCGGTATTGGAGGAAATCATCGTCACGGCCCAGCGCCGCGAACAGAACATCCAGGAAGTGCCGGTGGCGGTCACCGCCTTCACCGGCGATACGCTGGAGGCATCCAACATCACCGAGGCGGCCCACTACCTCAACCAGACGCCGAACGTCAGCTACACCGAGGACGGGCAGGTCGGCAGCCGCGGCATCAGCATCGCCATGCGCGGCGTGAGCAACATCAACACCGACGAGACCTCCTTCATCCAGTCCATCGGTGTCTACCTGGACGAGTTCAGCGTCGCTTCCGTGGGCCAGGGAACCATCAATCCGCAGTTGCAGGACCTGGAACGCATCGAGGTGCTGCGTGGCCCTCAAGGTACATACTTCGGCCGCAACGCCGTGGGCGGCGCTCTGAACCTCACCACCAGGAAGCCCGCGGAAGACTTCGACGCCAGCCTCAGCGTGGGCGCCCGCTCCTTCGAGGGCGCGAGCGAACAGTACGATTTCAGCGGCATGGTCAACCTGCCGATATCCGAGACCTTCTTCCTGCGTGCGGTGCTCTACTACGAGGATTCCGGCGGCCTGGTGGAGAACATCGTGCCCGGCGGCGGCGACTCCGGCCACGAATACGTCATGGGTCGCGCCGCCGCCCGCTGGCTGCCGGACGACGCCACCACCGTCGACCTCATGTGGATGGTCACCGACGAGCAGCAGGGGCACGACGAGAACGTTCCCGCCGGCGTCTGGGACACCGACTCGGTGGCCACCTTCCTGTTCCGCGGCCCGTCCGGCGGCCTCACCGAACCGGTGGACCCGGGCACCGGGTTCTGGCCGGACAACCGCAACAAGACCGGCCGCTCCGCCATCGGCGAGAAGAACGACAACACCACCCTGACCGGCATCCTCAAGGTCAGCCGGGAACTGTCCGAGGCGGCCACGCTGAACTGGATCACCGGCTGGATCGACACCGACACCGACCGGGTATTCGACAACGACCTGGTCCCGGAGCACGTGGTGTTCCGCGACCAGACCCGCGCGGGCACTTCCTTCAGCACCGAGGTGCGTCTCAATGCATCCACCGAGTCGCTGGACTGGACCCTGGGCGCCATGTACGCCCGCGACGAGAAGACCATCGACAGCAACGTGCAGTTGGGAACGACGACCGTCGTCGACGGCGTGGACCACGCCGCAATCGGCTCGCTGCCGCCCACCTTCCTGAACGACATCTTCGGCCGGCCGTTCTGCCTGGCCTGTCAGCGGGACGACTTCGAGCTGAAGAGCATCGCGGTCTTCGCCGATGTCACCCTCAAGGTCAGCGACCGCCTCGATCTCAACCTGGGCGGGCGCTACACCTCCGACGACGTCAACTACACCTTCTTCCCCCTGGGCCCCACCGGCGGGCCGCGCTGGCCCAACGAGATTGTGCCGACGGCGGAGATCGAAAACGACAGGACGTTCGACAACTTCTCGCCCCGCATCGCCGTTTCCTACGAAGCCTCCCAACAAGCCACCCTGTACGGCACCGTCTCCAGGGGCTACAAGGCCGGCGGCTTCTCGCTCGGTCGCAACGGCGCCGACAACTCCGCCGTCGACGAACCGTTCGCCGCAGAGAAGCTCTGGAACTACGAACTGGGCGTGAAGTCCACGTTGCTCGACGGTCGGGCGCGCTTCAACGCCTCGGCCTTCTACGTCGACTGGACCGACCTGCAACTGGAGACGTTCTTCTTCCTCGTCCCCGGCGACCCCACCTCCAACGTCGAACTCACCATCAACGTCGAGGAAGCGCGCGCCGTCGGATTCGAGGCGGAACTGGCGGCCCTGATCAACGGCAACCTGAGCATTACGGCAGGGGTCGGCTACGTCGACACCGAGATCAAGAGCGACGATGTGGCGCGCCTGAGCGGCAACCTGTTCGTGAACCTGAAGGGCGAGCCCTTGCCCCGGGCACCCGAGTTGAGTTGGAGCATGGCGGCGGACTACAGCTTCCAGGCCGACCGCTGGGACGGTTGGGTGCGGCTGGAGTGGATCTACAAGGACGCCCAGTTCTCCACCATCGAAGACGTCACCTACCGGCAGACGAGCGGCGCCGTAATCTACGCCGATCCCCTCACGCGGCAGGTCCCGATCGCTCAAGTGCCCGACCGCAGCGACGGCTTCCCGTTCCGCACGCCGGATGTGCATCTCCTGAACCTGCGCATCGGTATCCAGCCGAGCGAGGACTGGGAACTGGTGGCCTACGTGGAGAATCTCACCGACGAGGCGTACTTTACCGGCACCGGCGAGAACTTCGGTTACAGCGGATTCCGCCTGCGGCCGCACCCGCGAATCTGGGGCATGAAGGTGAATTACCGCTTCGGCGGCTGATCCCCTGCTACATGTACGCGAGGCGATTGCCGGCCACCTTGAGCACGACCCGGTAGACCGACGTCGAGCAGGTGCAGTAGAGCTCGTTCCACCCGGCGCCGCCCCAGTTGAGGTTGGCCGAGTGCTCCGGCATGCCGATGACGCCCAGGTGCTCGCCGTCCGGCGCGAACACCCAGAAGCCGCGCGGGCCGGTTACGTAGACATTGCCCCGCTCGTCGCACTTCATGCCGTCGACGAGGCCGCCCGCCATCGAGCCGTCGCCGATGTTCCCGGCGAATGTCCGCCCGTTGCCAAGCGAACCGTCGGCGCCCACGTCGAATACGCGGATGTGCGCGTGGGTGGTGTCGTTGACGTAGAGGATACTCTCGTCCGGGGAGAAGCAGAGCCCGTTGGGCTGGCCGAAGTCATCGGCCTCGCAGTGCAGTTCGCCGTCGGGCGCAATGCGGAAAACCGCCTGGAAGCCCAGCTCCTGATCGCGCTCCAGGCCGAACCCCGGCATGCGGCCGTACGTCGGGTCGGAGAAATAGACCGAGCCGTCGGATTTCACCACCACGTCGTTGGGGCTGTTCAGTTCCTTGCCGTCGTAGTGCGAGGCGAGCACCTCGCGCTCGCCGGACGGGGTCTCACGAGCCAGCACGCTGGTCGCGTGTTCGCAGACGTATAGGTTGAGATCGGCATCCAGCGTCATGCCGTTGCCCTTGTTGTTGGGGTGGCGCAAGTCGCTCGCGCCGTCCGCCTCGCTCCAGCGCCGGCGCGTATCCCCCGGGATGTCGCTGAAGTAGAGGCACTGCTCGACGGGGTGCCAGACCGGCCCCTCCGTGAACTGAAATCCCGTGCAGACCTGCTCAACGGTTGCATCCTCGGCCACAAGATCCAGCAGCCGCGGTGATTTGACCTCGATCATTTCATTCCCTCCCTGTGCGTCAACGCGCCGTGCTCGCGCTCCGGCGGCGGACAGACTCTATCACGCCACACGAACGCCGCGGACCCTCAGGCAAGCGGCAGGTGCGGGCCGTACAGGTACAGCAGGGCGTCATTGAACGCTGGCGCCAGAATCGTCGTGTGCGTGTGGCCCGGGTACATCTTCGAGGCGAATTCGAGCCGGTCGTTGGGCGTGGTGTTGAGCACGCTCACCAGGCCGTTGTAGTTGCGCCCCATCTCTTCGTAGAAAGACACGCCCCCGTTGGCTTCCAGGGCGCCGAACGACAGGTACATCTTCGTTTCGTGGACGAGCTTGCCCTCGAGCAGCGTCTTGACCGCCCCGATGTAGTCCACCTCGGTGTCGAACAGGCCCGGGCTGCCCAGGAAGTACCTGTCGAAGAGCTTCGACTGGCGCCGGAAGGCGTGGAAGGTGAAAGTGCCGCCGTAGGAATCGCCGAGGATGCCGGCCGGCCTATCGGTGACCTGGTAGCGTGAGCGGATCATCGGATCCAGTTCCTCCTCGAGGAAGCGCAGGAATTTGTCCGCTCCGCCGATGGTCTGCTCCGGGGGCAACTCGCCCGCCTGCAGCGGCGTTGCCAGGTCCGTATGGGTGTAATCCCGGGTGCGCGCATTGGGCTTGTCTTCCAGGTAGTCGACGCCCGCCAGCAGCAGAGGCGGAAAACCGGGCTTGACCAGGTCCACCAGTTGCAGGCGGCAGATGGTCGCCGCCATGGCCAGCGCCCAGGAACCGTCCAGCACATAGACCAGGTCCAGCGGACCGGAGGTGGTTCTGCCCGTGAGTTCCAGCATCTGCGCCTCGGGTTGCCAGACACCCACCGCCAGGCTGTCGCCGACCGTCTCGGAACGAACCGCGAAACTCTCCGACCCGCGCAGCGGCCAGGGCGCGTTCAGGCTGGAAACCTCCGCGCCGCCGGAGCTTCCAGCGGAACCCGACAGCGTGGATGCAGCGGCGAGCGCCGCTGCGCTGGAGACGAATTCGCGACGTTTCATACTGTTCTCCTTGCTTTTTTCGAACCCTGATTTCCGCGCGCCTGCCAACCAGGCGGGAGTCCCGCCCGGGGCGATACGGATCATCTCGTGCGGAATCGACCGATCGGACATTTCCCGTTCAGCCAACAGCGGCCTGACTGGCCGAAACCTCCACCCGACCGGGAAGTCGCGACCGGGTACGCATCGCACTCGTTTGGCAAGCTTTTCCGCAAACAACATCTGTAGACGCGCAACGGCACATCAGCCTCACCCGCCGGTGCGCGGTACGCAGCGCCCCGACGCGCCCGGCCCCATCGAAGGCCGTCAGATGGCTTTCCCGACCCGCTGGCTTCTGCGGTCATCCTGCTCAATACTCCTCGGGCCTGCATCCAACTCCTCGGAACGCAAGTAAGGACGACACCATGACCGCGAACTCCGCGCACCCCCGCACGGGCCCCTTCCGCCGATGCCTGACTACGGTTGTCGCCATCGTGAGCGCGGTCGTCGCAACGGCGCCGGCAATCCCCGCCTCAGCCCAACAACCCGGGGCCGCACCTGCCGATGTCGAGTCCATCGACGCGATCGTTACGGCCGTCTACGACGTCATCTCGGGCGACGCGGGCGTAGCGCGCGACTGGAACCGCTTCCTGTCGCTGTTCGCGCCCGGCGCCACCCTGAGCCCGGTGCGGCGGGTCGAGGACGGGTCGGGTTACCGGCGCAGTGTCATCATGCCCGAGGGATACGCGGATGAAGTCGGCGGCCTGCTGGAGGCCGACGGGTTCCACGAGGTCGAGATCCATCGGGTGACCGAGCAGTACGGCCGCATTGCGCACCTGTTCAGCACCTATGAGTCGCGTCGGCTGGCGGGCGATGCGGAGCCTTTCGCGCGCGGCATCAACTCCATTCAGCTCATGAACGACGGCTCGCGCTGGTGGATCGTGTCGATCTTCTGGTTCGGCGAGGACCCGGATCACCCGATTCCGGCGAACTACCTGCCGGATGGCGGGGCGTGACTGCGACCGCCTGACAGCCACTGTCGCGCAGCAGGGGCCGCGACAGCTGCAGCAGAAACCTGTAGTACGATTGCGCGCTCTTCCGAAAACGCCTGCGCCGATGCAACGCATCTCCGTAGACCTGGAAATCGGCAAACGTAGTCAGCGCATTCAGGCACTGGCCGCCGTGGACGACCGTTCCGGAGCGGCGATCACGTTTCCGCGCATTCGCGGGGGTACCGGCGGCTTGACCGCGGCGCTGGCGGAACTCGAGGAGTTCTGCTCGAATGCGGACTGCCTGGTCGGCCACAACCTGATCGCGTTCGACATTCCCCATCTCCGGGCGGCGGCTCCCGGGCTGCGGCTGCTGCGCCTGCCGGTGCTGGACACCCTGCGCCTCAGCCCGCTGGCCTTTCCCGCCAATCCCTATCATCGCCTGGTCAAGCACTATCAGGACGGTGGGCTCGTCCGCGGACAGGTCAACAATCCGGAACTGGACGCGCGGCTGACACTCGACCTGCTCGCCTATGAACGGAATGCGCTGCGCAACGCCGACCCGGATCTGCTGTCCGCCTGGCACTGGCTGACCGCGCCGTCGGCGGACGGCACGGGCTTCGATGGGTTTTTCGCGGAACTGCGCGATGCGTCCCTGCCCACCGAAACCGAAGCCCATGCGGCCGTCGAGCGGAGGCTGGCCGGCAATGTGTGCGCCATGCAGAGGAATCGGGCCCTTGCCGCGGGTGGAGACGGATGGCCGATGGCGTTTGCCCTCGCCTGGCTGTCCGTGGCCGGCGGCAATTCCGTGATGCCGCCCTGGGTAAGGCACCAGTTCCCGGCGGCCGGCCAACTCGTGAAGCGGCTGCGCGATGCGCCCTGCGAAGACCCCGACTGCGCCTGGTGCCGGGAACGGCACGACGCCACGCGGGAACTCAAGCGCTGGTTCGGTTTCGAGAGCTTTCGCGCCGACCCGGCGACCGGGCGCGGCACTTCCATGCAGCAGGCGGTCGTGGAGACCGCCATGCGTGGCGAGCATGCGATCGGGCTCTTGCCCACGGGTGCCGGCAAATCGCTCTGCTACCAAGTGCCGGCGCTATCGCGCTACGACAAGACCGGAGCACTCACTGTCGTGATCTCCCCGCTCGTGGCGCTGATGGCCGACCAGGTGGCGGGCCTCGAAGCAAGGGGCATCAGTTCCTGTGTCACGGTCAACGGCATGCTTTCGATGCCGGAGCGCGCCGACGCTCTCGACCGGGTGCGCCTGGGCGATGCGGCGATCGTCCTCATCTCGCCGGAGCAACTGCGCAACCGTTCGCTGCGCCCTGCGCTCGACCAGCGTGAAATCGGCGCCTGGGTGCTCGACGAAGCCCACTGCCTGTCGCGCTGGGGCCACGACTTCCGCCCGGACTACCGCTACATCGGCCGCTACATCAAGGACCGGGCCGCGCGAGTGAGCTCCGGGCCGGAAGCGGAGGGCGACCTCGCACCTATCCTGTGCCTCACCGCAACCGCCAAGCCGGACGTGGTGGCCGACATCCACGCTTACTTTCACGACCACCTCGGTATCGGGTTCACCACCTTCGACGGCGGCGCGCGGCGCGACAACCTGGAATTCGTCGTCGTACGCACCGAGAGCGCCCGCAAGCTCGACGACATATTCGAGGTGCTCATGGCCGATCTGCCGCCCGAACGCCCGGGCGGAGCCATCGTCTACTGCGCCACCCGCAAACACTGCAAGGACGTCGCCGAGTTTCTGCGCCGCAAGGACCTGGCCGCCGCCCACTTCCACGCGGGCCTCCTCTCCGAGGCCAAGAAGGATACGCAGCAGCGCTTCATCAACGGCGACCTGCGGGTAATCGCCGCCACCAACGCGTTCGGCATGGGCATCGACAAGCCCGATGTGCGGCTGGTCATTCACGCGGACATACCGGGTTCCCTGGAAAACTACCTTCAGGAGGCGGGCCGGGCAGGCCGGGACCGGGAATCGGCCCGTTGCGTATTGCTCTACACCACGGAGGACGTTGAACGCCAGTTCCGCATGTCGGCCCGCTCGCGCCTCACCCGCCGGGAGATTCACGGCATTCTTCGGGCCCTGCGCAACGTCGACCGCAAGAATCGATTGGAGGGTGAAGTGGTAGCCACCCCGGGCGAGATTCTTTTCGAAGACGAGGAGAACGCCTTTGCACGGGACGACGCCACCGACGACACGCGGGTGAAAACCGCCGTCGCCTGGCTGGAGGAAGCCGCCCTGGTGCGTCGGGAGGAGAACCGGGTGCAGGTGTTTCCATCGTCGCTGCAGGTGCAATCGGTAGAAGAGGCAAGCGAACGGCTTGCCGAGAACGAAAGCCTCACCGAGGTCCGCCGGAAGGTCTTGCTGAGCCTCGTGGAAGCATTGATTGCCGCCGATCCGGACGAAGGCATATCGACCGATGAACTGATGGGCATCGCGGGGTTGAATTCCGAGGGCGTGCGCGGCGCCCTGCACGACCTCGAGCAACTGGGCCTCGCCAGGAACGACACAGCGTTGACCGCCTTCGTGCATGTGGGAACTCCGAAGCCATCCCGGCAGAGGCTGGAGGAAGCCCATGCGCTCGAGTGCGCCCTGATCGATCACCTGCAGGAAGCGGCACCGGATCTCGCGCAAGGCGATCGCTCCACGCTGCACCTGCGCGTGGCGGCACAGTCCCTGAAGGATGCCGGCCTGGCGCAAGCCATTCCGGAGCGGTTGCTGCGCATCGTTCGCAGCATTTCCCAGGACGGCCGGGGCGATGAGCGGGCCGAGGAGGGATCGGTCGGTAGCATCGACATGCGTCGCCGCGATGCGGAAACCGTCACGGTCACATTGCGCCGCAACTGGCGCAACCTGGCGGCGCTCGCGGAACGCCGCCGCGCTGCCGCCGGCCTGCTGCTGGACCATCTTGTCGCGGCCCTGCCGGAGAACCTGCGCGGCGCCGACCTGCTGGCCGAGACGACGCTGGGCGCATTGCGCGGCGCACTGGAGGCAGATCTGGTGCTGAAGGCGCAGAGCCCGAACCTCGAGAAGCTGCTCGAGCGCGCCCTGCTCTGGCTGCACGAACAGGAGGTCATCCGCCTGAACAAGGGTCTCGCGGTCTTCCGGCCCGCCATGACCATTCACCTGTCGGAGCAACCGGCTCCGGGGCGCCGGCGCCGCGGGTTCGTCGACAGCGATTTCGAGCCGCTGAAACTCCACTACCGCGAACAGGTGCTGCAGATTCACGTGATGGCGGAGTTTGCCGCCCGTGGCCTGGATGCCATGGCCGACGCGGTGCTCCTGGCGATGGACTACTTCAGCCTGGACCGGGAGGCGTTCCTGGAGCGCTGGCTTCCCGACCGCCGGGCCGAGATCGCCCGGGAGACCACGCCCGAGGCCTGGCGCGCCATCGTCGAGGAACTCAGCCCCGCGCAACGTCGCATCGTGGCGGACGATGAGGAGCAGACGAACGTACTGGTGCTGGCGGGGCCGGGCTCCGGCAAGACACGCGTGCTGGTGCATCGCATCGCCTACCTCGTGCGGGTTCGGCGGGAAAACCCCCGGGGCATCCTCGCCTTGGCCTACAACCGCCACGCTGCCGTCGAGATTCGCAGCAGACTGGCCGGACTGATCGGCGACGATGCCCGAAGCGTCACCGTGATGACCTGTCATGCGCTGGCCATGCGCCTGGTAGGCGCCAGCTTCGCGGCCATGAAGCCCCGGGATGCCGACGACCCGGCGCACGCCCCCCAGGCCGGGAGGCTGTCACCTGGAGCACAACAGGGCGACGCGAGGCTGCGAGGCAAGAAAACCGCGAACAGCGCCTTTGCTCAGATACTAAAGGAAGCCATAGCCCTGCTTCGGGGCGAAGGGCTGGAGCCGGACGAAGCCGATACCCAGCGCGAACGGCTGCTGGCCGGCTTCCGCTGGATACTGGTTGACGAATACCAGGACATCGACCCGGACCAGTACGAGTTGATCTCTGCCCTGGCCGGACGCACCCTCCTTGACGACGACAGCAAGCTGACGGTGTTCGCGGTGGGCGACGACGACCAGAACATCTACAGCTTCATGGGCGCCTCGGTGGAATTCATCCGGCGTTTCGAATCGGACTATTCCGCCAGGCGCAACTGGCGAACGCTCGACCCGGTACGCAGCCTGTGCGAGCTCGAGGGAATTCCGGCGCAGATGGCCAACGACGACGTCAACTTTTTCTGGCGCCTGCGCGAAACCCGACGGATGCGGTACTGGCTGGAGCAAACGCAAAACCGCCTGGTGACGGTTGCCGCCATCGAAGACTGGTTGAGCACACAACCCAAGGGCATCTGGATGGACGCCCTCCGGGAAGCCGTGGCCGACTATCGGCTCGATGCGGGCGACGGCGAGAATCCCGTGGAGGTTTTCCGGGAATGGCTCGCCGAGTGGGGCAGGGAACTGCGCGGACACCCCGCGGTAGTGCACCGCCGCATCGCCGGGCAGGGCGAAGTTCCCGCTGAACTCGATTTGCGCCGGGAAACCCTGGGCCTTGCGGATGTGAACCTGAGCTTCCCCGGCCGGCATGAGGCCTGGCGCCTTATCCACGATGCGATCCGTCTACTTCAACCGGGTGACGAACTTACCGTGCGAACCGCCAATTCCCCTTGGAATCTCGCCGCTCCGAACGGCCCCACCGTCTGCCGACTGGCCAGGCAGTATCAACCCGCCGGGGAAATACATACGGCGCGCGTGTATGCCATCGTGACCTGGAATCGTGAAGACAGTGAACCGGAGTACCGGGAGGGGTTGCGGTGCGACGAGTGGGAGGTGGTCGTGCCCGAATTGGTGTTCAACTGATCGGCCCTGCCTTGAGTTCGCCACCGTCTGTCGGAAACAGACCCTACGGTCGATGGTGGGCGCGGCTGGATTCGAACCAGCGACTTCTGCCATGTGAAGACAGCGCTC
>JAPPHD010000102.1 GCA_028821125.1 Gammaproteobacteria bacterium | reverse complement strand
GCTTGGCGTGCCGGATACCCGTACCGCATACCTGCTCTCGGTGCCCGATCGAAGCGCCCGGCCCGACCATCCTGTAAACGAGCCCGGCGCAGGAGTATTCTTAACGCCGCAATGGCCGGCCAGATTCCCCAGTCCTTCATCAACGATCTGCTGGGTCGCGTGGACATCGTCGGGGTAATCGGCGAGCGGGTGCCGCTGAAGAAGGCGGGCAAGGATTTCCAGGCGCGCTGCCCCTTCCACGACGAGAAAACGCCTTCGTTCACCGTCAGCCAGGACAAGCAGTTCTACTACTGCTTCGGCTGCAGCGCGAGCGGCACGGCGCTCACCTTTCTCATGGAATACGAACGGCTGCCGTTCGTGGAGGCGGTGGAAACCCTGGCGGCGCAAGCCGGTGTGGAGGTCCCCCGGGAACGCTCCCGGCGGCCACAACGCGACAACAGCGGAATCTACGAGATCATGCAGCGGGCCGAGCGCTACTTTCGCGGCCAGCTCAAGGGTTCGAAACAGGCGGTGGACTACCTGAAGTCGCGCGGCCTGACCGGCGCGGTGGCGCGGGATTTCGGGATCGGTTTCGCGCCGGATTCCTGGGATGGCCTGCAGAAGGCCCTTGCTAACGGCGACGGCGCCGGAAAGCTGCTGCTCGAGGCGGGCCTGGTCAGCAAAAACGAGCGGGGCAACGTCTACGACCGTTTCCGCGGCCGCATCCTGTTCCCGATCCGGGACATCCGCGGCCGTGTCATCGGCTTCGGCGGCCGCCTGCTCGGGGACGGGGACGGGCCGAAGTATCTCAATTCCCCGGAGACCCCGGTCTTCCACAAGGGCGAAGAGCTGTACGGTCTCTTCGAGGCGCGAAAATCCGTACGAAACCTGAACCGGCTGATCGTTGTCGAAGGTTACATGGACGTCATCGCGCTGGCTCAATGCGGTGTGCCCAACGCCGTCGCCACCCTCGGCACCGCTTCCGGCGAGAACCACTACCGCAAGCTGTTCCGCTACGTGGACGAGGTGGTCTGCTGTTTCGACGGCGACCCGGCGGGGCGCCGCGCCGCCTGGCGGGCGCTGGAGAACGCGCTGCCCACCCTCAGCGAGGGCCGGCGGCTGAAGTTCATGTTCCTCCCCGAAGGCGAGGACCCGGACACCCTGGTACGCAAACAGGGAGCCGAGGACTTCCTGGAACGGCTGGAAAACGCCACGCCCGCCATCGAATACCTCTTCGGCGAACTGGTGGGCGGTTTCGACCTCGACGCCATCGACGACCGCGCCAAGCTGGCCAGCCTGGCTATGCCCCACGTGAACCGCGTGCCGCCCGGGGCCCTGAAGGAACTGATGCTGCAGCGGGTGCGCGATCTCACGGGGCTCAGGCCCGACCGGTCCGCTCCATCCGCCGGCGCGGGCAACCGCTTCCCGGGCGCGGCGCAGCGCCGCGGAATCCGCGGGCTGGCCGAACATCTGCTCGCCATGCTGCTGAAGCGCCCGGAAATGCTGCGCGGCCTGAGCGATGAGCAGGTGGATGCGATCGTCAATCGCGATGGAGCGAGCCTGTTCGGCGATGTCGTGAAGTATGTGGCGGAACACCCGGATGCCGGTTCGGCGCAGATTCTCGGCCGCTGGTCGGGCGACCGTTACCACGATGAACTGACGCGCCTGCTCCAGCGTCCGGGCGTTCTGCCGGCCGAGGCGGAGGCCGCGGAATTTGTGGACGGCGTCGCGCAGCTTATCGCCGCGGCGCGGCGCCAGGACCGCAGGCGCCTCGTCGACGAAATGCGGGAGGAGCCCTCAAGGGAGAAACTCACACGCTTCCTGTCGCTGAAACAGGGTTCCGGTTCGACCTGGTCGTGAACGACCTTGGCGACGCCGGCAAGAGTAGCGATAACGCAGGGCGGTGCAGAACGGAGCGCGCTTGTCGTGCCCGCGTGCCCTTGAAAATTGCCGATACCGCCATACATCCAGGACGTATATAATTAACCGTTTGTCCCGAACCACTCGATTGTCGCGCCGGAACGCGTCAGCCGGTGGCGTCGGGCAGGCCGT
This sequence comes from Gammaproteobacteria bacterium, assembly GCA_028821125.1. Taxonomy (GTDB): domain Bacteria; phylum Pseudomonadota; class Gammaproteobacteria; order Pseudomonadales; family Azotimanducaceae; genus Azophilus. Next base: position 38,187 of record JAPPHD010000102.1, on the reverse strand, counting down.
TCCGCCGGAGCCGTTCCGGCCCAATCAACTCATCGAGGCGTCATGAGCGATAACATCCAGCAGCAGCAGTCGCGACTCAAGGAACTCATCGCCAAGGGCAAGGAGCAGGGTTACATCACCTATGCCGAGGTGAACGACCACCTGCCCGACGACATCTCCGACCCGGATCAGATCGAAGACATCATCCGCATGATCAACGACATGGGGATCACGGTGTACGAGACCGCGCCCGATCCCGACGAGTTGCTCCAAAGCGAGGAAAACACGGCCGACGAACTGGCGGCGGAAGAAGCCGCGGCGGCGCTGGCGGCCGTGGAGACCGAGGCGGGCCGCACGACCGACCCGGTGCGCATGTACATGCGCGAGATGGGCACGGTGGAGCTGCTCACCCGCGAGGGCGAGATCGCCATCGCCAAGCGCATCGAGGAAGGCATCCGCGATGTGCTCGCTGCGCTGTCCGGCTATCCAGGCCCGGTCGAATACCTGCTCGACACCTACGCCCACGTCACCAGGGAAGGCAAGCTTTCCGATCTCTTGGTGGGCTATCTCGACCCGGCCGACCACGTGCCCCAGGCGGCGCAGGTGGTTCCCAACGCCCAGGCGACCAACAAGAAGGACGACGACGACGAGAAAGACAAGGGCCCCGACCCGGTGGAGGCCAAGCGCCGCTTCACCGCGCTGAAGCGGCAGTACAACAAGACGAACCGGACCATCAAGGCGCATGGCCGCGCCAGCGAAGAGGCCCAGGAGCAACTGAAAGTTCTGGGCAAGAAGTTCCATTCCTTCAAGCTGGTGCCCAAGCACTACGAGGAAATCGTGCGCATGGCGCGCAACGGGCTCTACATGGTCCGCCGTCAGGAGCGGGCCATCCTGATGGCCTGCGTGCGTGAAGCGAGGGTGCCGCGGGAGCTGTTCCGCAAGGAATTCGTCGGCAAGGAGACGAGCATCGCCTGGGTGAACAAGCTCATCCGGGCCAAGCGCGACTATTCCGCGGCGCTGGAGCGGCAGCGCGAGGAGATCACCCGGGCCCAGAAGAAGCTCAGGAACCTGAGCGCCGAAACCGGTCTGACAATAGCGGATGTCAAGGACATCAACCGCCGCATGTCGCTTGGCGAGGCCAAGGCCCGGCGCGCCAAGAAAGACATGGTGGAAGCCAACCTGCGGCTGGTGATCTCCATTGCCAAGAAGTACACGAACCGCGGCCTGCAGTTCCTCGACCTCATCCAGGAAGGCAACATCGGCCTCATGAAGGCCGTCGACAAGTTCGAGTACCGCCGCGGCTACAAGTTCTCCACCTACGCCACCTGGTGGATTCGCCAGGCCATCACGCGCTCCATCGCCGACCAGGCGCGCACCATCCGCATACCGGTGCACATGATCGAGACCATCAACAAGCTGAACCGCATCTCGCGGCAGATGATCCAGGAGATGGGCCGCGAACCCACGCCGGAGGAACTCGGCGAGCGCATGGAGATGCCGGAAGACAAGGTGCGCCGGGTACTCAAGATCGCCAAGGAGCCCATCTCCATGGAAACGCCCATCGGCGACGACGAGGATTCGCACCTCGGCGACTTCATCGAGGACATCACCATCGGCTCGCCGGTGGAACTCGCCACGGGCGAAGGCCTGAAGGAAGCCACCCGTGAAGTGCTCGGCGGGCTCACTGCCCGCGAAGCCAAGGTGCTGCGCATGCGTTTCGGCATCGACATGAACACCGACCACACCCTCGAGGAGGTCGGCAAGCAGTTCGACGTCACCCGGGAGCGCATCCGCCAGATCGAGGCCAAGGCCCTGCGCAAGCTCCGGCACCCGAGCCGTTCCGAGCATCTGCGCAGCTTCCTCGACGAGTGGATGGAGGCCGGCGGCGGCAAGCGCTGAGGCGCCGAACTCCCGCTCTGCCGGCAGCCGGCCCGGGCTAGATCCGCCGTGCGGTGCTATATTTCCTGAAGATCGGGCCTATAGCTCAGTTGGTTAGAGCAGTGGACTCATAATCCATTGGTCCCAGGTTCGAGTCCTGGTGGGCCCACCAATTGCCCTCGATGTGCCCGAAGGTGTCCTTCTCGGTCAGGGGCGGCGGTCAGAGTTGCAGAAGCTGCTTGCCGAAGTTCTTGCCGGAGAAGAGCCGCAGCAGTGTCGAAGGGATGTTTTCGAAACCACGCTGCATGTCTTCCCTGTAGACGATGTCGCCGGCGCGTATCCAGTCGGTGATGCGCCGGCGCGCCACGCCGTATTCCTTCTCGTAGCCGCTCAGCAGAAATCCCTCGATGATGGCCTGGCGGAAGACGATGTTGAAATAGTTGGCGGGGCCGGGCGGCAGGGTTTCTTCCGAATAGCGGGAGATTCCGCCGCAGATCACCACCCTGGCGCGGTTGGCGATGCGCGCCAGGGCGGCGTTCAGCGCCTCGCCGCCCACGTTGTCGAAGAAGACGTCGATGCCGCCCGGGCACAGTTCCGTGAGCCGGCGCTTTATGTTCCCGCTCTTGTAATCGATGGCGGCGGCGCAGCCGAGTTCATCGACCAGCCAGGCGCACTTCTCCGGCCCGCCGGCGATGCCGATGACCCGCCCGCCGAGGATCCTGGCGATCTGCACGACCATGGAACCCACCGCCCCGGCGGCGCCGGATACCACGATGGTATCGCCCGGTTCCGGCCGGCCGATGCGAAGGAGGCCGAAGTAGGCGGTGAGGCCCGTGCCGCCCAGAGGGCCGAGGTTGGCCGTCAGCAGGTCATCGTCCGGCAGCACTTCCACCGTGGCGCCGTCGAGGGAGGCGTATTCCTGCCAGTCGACGGCGCCCATGACCTTGGCGCCCACCTCGATTCCGGGGTGCCTGGATTCGATGACTTCGCCGATCCCCCGGGCAGACATCACGTTGCCGACTTCGGCGCCGCTGGTATAGCCCCTGATGTTCTCCATCTGGCCTTTCTGGGACGGGTCGAAGCTCAGGTACTCGGAGCGAACGCGCACCTGGCCCGCCGCCAGCGGTTGCACGGCCGCCTCGTGAGCCTTGAAATCCGAAAGTGCCAGCGCCCGGCCGCGGGGATTGCCGTTGATGAGCCACTGGCGGTTGATCGCCGTGTCGGTCATGGGGGTTCCTTGGTTGTCTTCGCAGTCGGGGCTGGATGCGGGTAATCTCGCAGCCTTGATCACCTTACCACCATCGCATATTACCGGCAGCGGTGACGGTTTGCTGCGAGTGTTGCCGCCCGGGTTGCCCCCGCTGCCGGATCCGGGTTGTCCTGCGCCTGCGCCGCCCGGGCTGGCCCCGCTGCCCGATCCGCGCTGCCGTGCGCCTGCGCCGCCCGGCAGGGCGTGCCGGTACGCGCACGGGCGAGGGCGATGAACGGAACGGTTGCCTGGTTTGCCGAGCACTGGTTCGCCACGGCACTGATCGCGGCCTACGCCGCCATGCTGGTGATGCATGCCCGGTCCGGGCTGCGCGGCACCCGGGGCACGGCCGACTATTTCATCGGCGGGCGGCGCTTCGGGGGCCTGGCCATCGGCGTCTCCTTCTACGCCACCTTCGCCAGCACCAACAGCTACCTGGGCCATGCCGGCCAGGGCTACGAGTACGGCGCGCCCTGGCTGTCGATGGCGGTGCTGCTCGTCCTGTTCGGGTGGCTCTCCTGGCGCTTCGTGGCGCCGCGCCTGCGCCGCTTCGTGGCGGATTGGGGCTCGGTCACGGTGCCCGACTTCCTCGCGGTACGGTTCGCCAGCGACCGGGTACGCCGTGCCGCCGCGGCGATCATCGTGTTCTCGAGCCTTCTGTACCTCATTGCCATCTTCAAGGGCGTGGGGCATATCTTCCAGGCGTTCCTGGGCATCCCCTACGAGGCGGCGGTGGCTCTCAACCTGGTCATCGTCATGGCCTATACCTCCGTGGGCGGTTTCCTCTCGGTGGTGCGCACCGACGTGCTGCAGGGCGTGCTCATGGTGATCGGTTCGCTCTTGCTGTTCGCCTTTGTCACCCATGCGGCGGGCGGCGTGGGCGTCATCGGCCAGGTCACCGAGTTGGAAGGCGCCGAGCACCTCTTCGATCTGGACGCGGGCATCCCGTTTCCGGTGCTGATCGGCATTGCGCTCGCCGGGTCTTTCAAGCTGCTGATCGACCCGCGCCAGGTTACCCGCTACTACGGCCTGCGCGACGAGCAGAGCCTGCGCACGGGCATGTGGGTGGCGGTGGCCGGCATCCTCATCGTGCAGTTCAGCCTGTTTCCCATCGGCCTCTATGCCCGCTTCCTGGTCGAGGGCATCACCGACACCGATGTGCTGATACCGATGCTGGTGAACGACGCGACGGTGTTTCCCCGCCTGGTGGGCGATTTCCTGGTGGTCGCCATGCTCGGCGCAGCCATGTCGTCCATCGACAGCGTGCTGCTGGTGGCCGCGTCGGTGACCAGCCGCGACGTGCTGCCGCCAACCTCCGAGGCCCGGGAGGTGCGCCGCACACGGATCGGCGTGGTCGCCTTCGCCCTGGTGGCCGCGCTGGTGGCGCTGCGGCCGCCGGGCGGCATCATCGACATCACCATCTTTTCCGGCAGCCTGTATGCGGTCTGTTTCCTGCCGACGGTTCTGCTCGGCCTGCATTGGCGGCGCGGCAACGAATCCGCCGCGCTTGCCGCGTTTGCGGTCGGTATCGCGGTGCTGCTGGGCTGGCTTGCGCTTGGCCTGAAGGCGGTGCTGCACGAAGTGTTCCCGGCGCTCGCGGCATCGATGGCCGTCTACGCGATCATATCGGCCCGAGGCAAGCTCGTTGACGATCCTCGCGTGCAGCGGTACTTCGCGCAGGAAGCCGCGCCTTCGGTAACCGGGAGTTGACGGCGGGCGGGCATGGAAGACGTATGCGCGCCGGTCGTACAGGCGGCGTTCCGCTTCAATCCCGGCTAGAAGGCCGATTCCCCGAGCAGGCCCCGGCCGATGATGAGTTGCTGCATCTCCGGCGTACCTTCGGTGACGGCGAGGATGGGCGCCACCCGGTAGAACTCCTCGACGGGAAACTCCCGCGCCACGCCGTTGCCGCCATGGATGGCCAGGGCGTGGCGGGTGACCTCGCAAGCGGCTTCCGTCGCGAAATACTTGGCCATGCTGCTCTCGAGGTCGCTGCGCTCCCCGCGGCCGGCCAGATCGAGCGCCCGGTACAGCATGAGGCGGGAGGCATCGATCTGCACCGCCATGTCGGCGATGCGCGCCTGTACCAACTGGTGGCGGGCAATGACCTTGCCGTGCTGTTCCCTGGATTTCGCGTAGTCGATGGAGTGATCGAGCGCCGCCCGGGCAACGCCCACGGCCAGCAGCCCGACCAGCGGCCGCGAGCCGGAAAGCAGCGCCATCAGCCGTTTCAGCCCCATGCCCGGAGGCACGAGCAGGTTTTCCGGCGGTACCCGTGCGCCGTCGAAATGCAACTGGGCGGTCGATTGCCGGTTGAGGGCTATCTTGGGAATGTTGCGGCTCTCGTAGGCCGCTTCCCGGTCGACGACGAACAGGCCGATGCCGTCGCCAGGCCCGTCTTCGTCCCGCGCGACGCAGATGCAGAAGTCGGAATAGTGGCCGTTGGAGATCCACTGTTTCTCCCCGGAAAGGGAGTAACCGTCCCCGTCCGGGCGTGCCCGGCACCTGATTCCGGCAATGTTCGAACCGGCACCGGGTTCGCTGATGCCGATGCAGCCGAATCTGTCGCCGTTCAGCAGGGGTTTCAGGTAGTTTTCCCGGATGGAATCGGAACCGGCGGCGAGCAGCAGCCCGGCTTCCATCTGGATCAGCGCCACGATGGCGAGGTCCGGGGAGACCCGCGCCAGTTCCTCGAATAGCAGCCCCACGGTGAGCGGGTCCAGGCCCAGGCCGCCGTGCGCCTCTCCGACCAGCCCGTTGCCCATGCCGAAGGGCAGCAGCTCGAGTAGCATCTCCCGCATGGCGTCTTTGGGGATGAAGACGTCATCAAACCCGGCAATCCGGGGAGCGATCTCCCTGTCGAGGAAACGACGGAACGAATCGACGGCGATCCGCTGTTCGTCTGTGGGCATGAAATCCATGGCAGGCCCCGGCTAATGTCCTGTCCGGACGATCGGTTGCGCTTCAGCGTGCCGCGGCTTCGTGCGGACCGGTGGTCTTGGCGAACGGCATCGTGGCCGCGAGTAACGGCGTGAGCATGCGGAATGGTCCTTGGGCCCGTACTGCGAGACTGTAGCTCCTTGCATGTCAGCGCCCCGACCCGACAGTGGGAGACCTTTCATGAGCGGGAGCCCGTGACGGGCTTGTAGCGGATGGGTTTTCCCGGAAACGCCCGCTGTACCTTGGAATCCCGCACGACCACCTGGCCGCTGACCAGGACGTACGGAATTCCCGTGGAAGGCGCGCCCTGTCTGCCCTGTTCGTGCGTCGCGTTGTCGGTGACCGTTTCCGGATCGAATACCGTGATGTCGGCGACGGCGCCCTCCTGGATCCGGCCCCGCACCTGCATTGACTCGATGCCCGCATTGCCCAGGTGCAGTGCCGACCAATAGCTGAGCTGGCGAAGTGTCTGCATCAGGTCCACACCCTGTTCCCGGCCCAGGCGCAATACCCGGGCGTGGCTCCCCGCGGTTCGGGGGTGGCCGACGAAATCGCTGTACGGGTGCTCCCAGGTGAGGTCGTTGCCGTCGGCGTCGGTGGTGGGCATGCCGTCGCTGCCGACGGTGGCGTGGGGGCGGGTCAGCCACTCGGGCAACCAGGCCTCGCGCTGGCGCATGAACAGCACCACCATGTAGCCCGGGTCCTCCTTGCGCTTGGCTTCGTAAGCCGCTTGTGTGAAGAACTCGCCGGTGGCCGGATCCATCATGGAATCCTCGTAGGTGAGCCGCCAATCCTTCAGCAGGGTCTCCGGCTTGAGGAATTCGGAGCCGATGGGTCCGGACCCGGAGACATAGGGGTAGTATTCGGACCAGGCGTTGTGGCCTTGGGCGCGGGCGCCGGCCAGCTTGGCTTCGTTCTCCTGCCAGCCGCGGTTGTTGTCATGCACGGCCATGAAAGGCGCTCCCAGCGCCATGGCGTTGGCGAAGGCTTCGGCAAAGCCGAGCGTACCCTCGGCCGGCGGCAGGTTGTTGCCGAGGAAACGGACATGGCTGAACGTGCCCCGGCCGTAGCGCGCCGCGAGTTGCTGAAGCGCGAACATCTCCCACGTGGTGACCCCGTTCGCCATGTAGCCCACGGTGGAACCGAGGCCCAGCGCCCCCGCCGCCAGTTCCCGGTCGATGAGCGCCAGGATGGCGTCCAGTTGCGCCGGTTCGGGGACGGTGACGGCGAAGTCCGGCACGCCGTTGTTGCGCTCGGCGCGGGCGCGCGTCGGGCCGATGTGCTGAGCGTCGAGTGGGCCGTCGAAACGCAATCCGTCCAGCACCGCCATGCGGGCGAACTCGTGCGAGGCCGAGACGCCGTAGTTGGTCTGCCAGCGGTCCTTGCGCTCGGCGTACCAGGCCTCGAGGTTAATGCCGCCGACCTCCAGGTCGAGGGTGGTGGTGACGCCGTCGCGCAGCATGAGCTTGCTGCCGAACCTGGTCTGGCCATGCACGTGGGTGTCGATGAAGCCAGGAGCGACGACGAACCCGCGTGCATCGATCTCGACCTCCCCGCCCAACGTCTCGGACGAGATGCGAACGATTCTGTCGCCGCGGATACCGACATTGGCCACCTGGTCATACCCGGTTTCCGGGTCCATGACCCGTCCCCCCGTTATGACGACATCGTATGCGACAGCCAATGCGGCCGGCAGGGAGCACACAATGGCCAGTCCGAACGGCAGCGCCCGGATCAAAGGACCGTTACCCACGTCAATGTTCATTCGACCGGGGATTCAGCGGACAAAGCGAGGGTCGCGCCAGCGGACGCAGTCGCTCGTGATTTCATCGATGGATCGGAGCCCCATCAACGTCATGTTGCGCTCGAGTTCGCCATGCAGGATCTCGATGACCCGGGCGACGCCGGCCTCGCCGCCGGCGCCGAGGCCGTAGAGATAGGCCTTGCCGATCAGGACGCCGCGAGCGCCCAGCGCCAGCGCCTTGATGATGTCGGTGCCGCGCCGGAAGCCGCTGTCGGTCAGGACTTCCACGCGGTCACCCACCGCGTCGACGATTTCCGGCAGCACCTCCAGCGTGGTCGGGGCGTGGTCGAGCTGCCGGCCGCCGTGGTTCGAGATGACGATGCCGGTGGCGCCGATATCTGCGGCGAGCCGGGCATCGGCGACGGTGGTGATGCCCTTGATGACGAACGGTCCGCCCCAGTCGCTGCGGAGCGCCGCCGCGTCGTCCCAGGTGAAACCCTTGTCGAGCTGATCGGCGAACCATTCCGCAACGGAGCCGAAATCGTCCCGGGTGGAGTCGTCGACATAGCCCTCGACGTTCGGAAAGCGCCAGCCCGGATTGGTCAGGTAGTCCAGCGTCCAGCCGGGTCTGGTCAGCAGTTGCCGGAGTATGCGCGGCGTGGCCTTCGGCGGAATCGATACCCGGTTGCGCAGGTCCCGCTCCCGGTTGCCGTGGGTGGCGCAGTCGACGGTGAGGAACATGGCGCCGTAGCCCGCCGCCCTGCAGCGCCGGACGTATTCGCCGGTGATCGACCGGTCCTTGAGCACGTACACCTGAAAGAAGCGCGGCCCTTCGCCAACCCCGGCCACGTCCTCCAGTGAGAACATGGCCGACGATGTGGTGCCGTAGATCACCCGGGAGGCTGCGGCCGCGCGGGCGGCGGCGAGTTCCCCTTGGGGATGGTAGAACCGGCTCGCCCCCGTGCTGGACAGGATGAAAGGCACCGAGGTGGGCATGCCGAGCAGCGTCGTCGAGGTATCCACCGAGGTCACGTCGACGAGCACCCGCTGCAGCAGCGAAAGCGCGGCGAACGATTTCGCGTTCTCGCCCCGGGTGTACTCGTCGTCGGCGCCGCCGTCGAGATAGTCGAAGATGAAGCGGGGCAGGCGCCGGCGCGCGAGTTCGCGCACATCATCGACGTTGAACGCTCGTCCGAGGCGCCGGCTTGTCGACGAAGCGCTCATGTCAGGATTCGCAGACCGGAGTTGTCAGGCATGCGCGGCTCACGATTGCCTTGTGGGCGTACGGTTTTGTCCGGGGACTGGCATCATTCCATTGTGCAATCGTGCGAGAAGTCTGTTGCCCGACAACGACTATCGAGCGGCCGGCACGACTCTAACGGTCTTGTAGCCGCCAAGCTTGATCGTGCCCTCGTTCGACACCACGCCGTTCAGATTCTGCGTGAGGATGCCCTTCATGACGTATTCGATGATCTGCCTGCCCTCATCGGATGTCGTGCTGACCGGGACGACATGCCCGGTTTGCGTCAGGCGGGCCGGCAGGAAACCGATGTCATCCACGGCGCCCGCCCGGGAGACAAGGGCATAGGCCAGCATCGTCATCCGGGCATCGGGGTGCAACGGCAACAGCGGCCAGTCGTCGTGCCACACCAGCCCATAGAAGTCGGGGTCGTCGGCAGGCCCGCTGAACTGCTTTATGGCTTCCACCGGCATGTCGACGGCAATGTCGAAGACGAAGTGGCCGAGCCCGTAGAAGATGGGCCTGCCCCTGTACCATTCGATGCCGCGCAGAATGTGGTGGTGGTGACCGAGCACGATGTCGGCGCCTTCGTCGATGACGATGCGGGCGATCCTCAACTCGTGGTCGGTCAGGTGGAACGGCCGCTGAAAGTCGCCCCAGTGGAAGGACGTGACCACGATATCGGCCCGCTCCCGGGCCTTGCGGATGTCTTCCTTCATGTTCGCCAGGTCGGTGGCATGCGGTACGGCCCGTATCCTCGGGGGAACGCCCGGCGTGTAGTTGTTCTCGATGGGTTCGATGTAGAGGTTGTGGGAGCGCATCGGCGCCAGGCCGGGAAAGTTCGCCCGCGCCTCGAAGCCATAGGGGAACATTGACGCATAGGCCAGGTAGGCGATCTTCAGCCCGTTCCTCTCGACGATGGCGGGCTCCCGCGCGGCGGCGAGGTTGATGCCGGCCCCAACGGTGCGCACGCCCATCCCGGAGAGGCGTTCAACCACTTCCAGCATGGCCTCGGGCCCGGAGTCCATCACGTGGTTGTTGGCCATGGAAACGACATCGAACCCCCCGACCGTAAAGGCCGCCAGGTTGGACAGGGGCGCATAGGATGGAATGGCGGCGGTCAGGGCAATGCGCGGGTTGTCCGAATAGCCCGCTTCCACGTTTCCGAAAAGGATGTCGGTATCGTCCAGGGCCGGTTGAATGTGTTTGAAAATACCTTCCGGGTCGTCCCGGTTCACCAGCAGGTCGCCCGTCAGGCCGAGGAGGACCGAGTTGTCCGGACGATCGGCCGCCATGGCGGTCAGGCTCGTCCAGTGCACCAGGACGACGGCAAGGAAAAGCCGCTTCAGGGACAGGTTCAGCATTCTTGCGACATCGAACTTACGCCATGGTTCGATAGGGAGTCGATTTAACTAGCGAACGATACAGGTTGTCATGCAATTCGTGCATCCTGATGGTCGCAATGTACAGGGGCTCGAAGGGAGCCGGCAGCGAACCACGCGATTGTCATTGTCTTTAGCCTCGAATCTTGCCGTCGATACCGCATCGGCGAACTGGAGCGGATGGCGGCGCAAAGCAAGTCCCGGGCTCCGGTTGCGGGAACCTTCACCAATTGACCATGAACGTGCTTGAATTGATAAGCGGTGGCATTCGGGGCTGCCGGATACTAATTGAGGGGTAACCTGCTCGGGAGTCGCCCCATCGTCAATGTCCGAATGAACAACGAGGGATAGATCCGATGCAATTCGAAGCGAAAGCGACAGTGCCGGGCGCGCTGTCCGTACTCGTGGCCCTGGCTGCCGCGTTCCCCGTGTCCGTGATGGCGCAGGATGCCGTGCTCGAGGAGATCATCGTCACGGCCACCAAGCGCGCCGAGGACATCAAGGACGTGCCGATGTCCGTGGAGGTGGTCAGCGGCGAGGCCATCAGCGATTACCGCATTGTCACCCTGGAAGACCTTTCCGCAACCATTCCCAACTTCGTCGTCGCCGAGGGCATCACCAACAACAACGTGGCCATGCGGGGCGTCGGCTCCCTGGGCGACCGCGGCTTCGAATCGCCCGTTACCCTGTTCGTGGACAATGTGTACAACCCGAGAACGCGCCAGTACCGGCTGCCGTTCATGGATGTGGAAAGCGTCGAGGTGCTGCGCGGTCCCCAGGCGGTGCTCTACGGGATCAACTCGACCGCCGGCGCCGTCAACGTCGTCTCCCGGTCGAACCGGCCGGGCGATGCGTTCGAAGCCGCGATCAACGCCGGATACGAGGTGGAGTTCGACGGGTTCTTCGCGAACATCGCCCTCGGGGGCTCGATCAGCGAAAACGCCGCGGTGCGCCTCGCGTATTCCCATACGGACGGTGGCGACGGCTTCTACGACAACGTCACCACCGGGCGGCGGGAGAATGCCCGAACGGAAAACGCGGTGCGTTTGAGCGCCGTTTTCACGCCGACCAGCCAACTCACCCTCACCGGCAAGTTCTCCTACGCGGAATACGACATGGTCAACGGTTCGTTCGGCGAGATCGCAAACGGCATCGGCCCGGCACTCGAGCCCGATGACGGGGTGCTGAACTGGCGCACCAGCGCCGATACGTACCTGTCCGACCGGTCCTCTACCGTGCTGGGCAAGAGCGTCGATCCCGGCAGCGAGTCCGACTTCACCTCGGCCGTGGTGCAACTCGACTACGAACTCGACAACGGCACCATCCTTTCCGCCATCGGCTCCTGGTCCGATTTCTACTACATCCTGAGCACGGACATCGACATGACCGTCGGTGGGTTCGTCCCGGGCGCCGTGTTTCCCATCGGCGTCTGGTCCGCGGCAGCCACCGAAACCGAAACCGGCACGCTGGAACTGCGCGTGACTTCGCCGAGAGGGCAAACCCTGGAGTACATCGCGGGCATCTACTATTTCGACCAGGACTACTTCGAGCCGATCGGCAGCGGCACCGACGCGGTGCTGCTGGCCGGTGGGCCGGCATCGCCTCTGGCGCCATTCTTCGACACCCTGAGCGGCGGGGAGGTGAACGTGGACGAAAAACTGTGGTCGGTTTACGGCGCGCTGACCTGGAACCTGTCCGACGCATTCCGCATCACGGGCGGCCTGCGCTACACGGAAGACCGCAAGGATGCCACTCGATCCGGCGTGTGCCTGATCAATGGCAGCGGAACACCGGTGCCGATTCCGACCGGTGGCATCAACTGCCCGACCATCGTTTCCGCCGATGGCGAAAAGAACCTGAGCGAACCCATGCCCGAGATCGCCGTGCAGTGGGACGCCTCGGAAGACGTCATGCTCTACGCCAAGGCCGGGCAGACGTACAAGGCCGGCGGATTCGCAACCGCCAACGCGACCACGCCCGAAACGTTCGTCTACGACCACGAAAAGGCAACGGGAATCGAAGTGGGGATGCGTTCGCGCCTGGCGGACAACCGGGTAGAACTGAACCTGTCGGCATTCAAGACCGAATACGACGATCTGCAGGTCAACGGCTTCACGACCCTCCCCAACGGCAGCGTGATTACCACCATCGGCAACGCCGGCGAGGCGACGACCCAGGGAATCGAGATCGACGGACGTTGGGCCGCGACCGATTGGCTGCAGCTCGCCGGATCGGTCGCCTTCCTGAATGCGGAGTACGACACCTACGACAACGCTCCCTGTTCGAGAACGTCCCAGGCAGCGGGCTTGACGGTGTGCGACCTGTCCGGCGAAGCCCTGCCGTTCGCCCAGGATGTATCCGCGAACCTGTCCGCGGACCTGGATGTTCCGGTAAGCGATGCATTGCGTCTGGTCGGCGGTGTCGTGGTTTCCATTGGCGACGACTACTTCTCGGACACGACCCTCGAACCGGACCTGAAGAGCGACTCCGTGACCAGGCTGGCTGCCCGCTTCGGCATTGCGGACGCGAACGACACCTGGGAACTCGCAGTCTCCGGCCTGAACCTGACCAACGAGAAGGTGATTACCGGCAGCAACGTGCTGTTCGGGTACGACATTGCCTATCTCGGCGCGCCGCGCACGATCATGTTGCAGGGTTCGTATCGGTTCCGCGGTAACTGACACGACCCGTACATGAACGAACGCCTGCGGTGGTCAACAGCAGCGAAAACGAAGTCATGTTCCCCCGCGTGCTCAACGTGCTGTCGAGCACGCTTTCGCGCGCTCCGGGCCGCGCCTTGCATTGGCGCGCCGAGCGAGCTCTGAAATGCAAGAAGTATGGGACAGGACACCAGGTGCGGCTGGTGACCATTGCTGCGGTTTCTCTGCGGTAAGGTAACGCCGTCAGTCGTGGTGCATCGGAGGTCGTTTGTCCATGGGACCCATCACCCGCCGCGATTTCATCAACTCGACGCTTGTCGGCGCGGGTGCATCGTTGCTGTCGGCCTGTGCACCACTCGAGCGGGTCGAGCGTTTCCAGCGGGCACCCCCACCGCTCGGAGCCCCGGCCGGCGATTGGTACGGCTTCGGCGGCGTCGGTGATTACGCCGCCTCCCATGGCAATACGCCGGGTGCGGTACATGCGGCGCATCGCATCCGCCACGGGGATTTCGATGCGGTGCGGGCCGATTGGACCGATACGGGGGAGGTTTTCGATACGGTCATAGTGGGCGCCGGCCTCGCCGGTCTCGGCGCCGCATACGAGTTCGCCACCACGATGCCCGGCGCGGCGCGCTGCCTGATTCTCGACGACCACCCGCTGTTCGGCGGCGAGTCGAAGCAGAACGAGTTCTCGGTGGGCGGCTACCGGCTCACCGCCCCGCAGGGCTCCAACGGGTTTTCCATTCCGCCCACGGCAAGCCGGGACGACCTGGCCTATGCGGTGGGCGACGCGTATTACTACGACCGCCTCGGGGTGCCGCGTCATTTCGCCTACAGTCCGCCCACGGGCGGCGCCGAGTCGATTCGTTTCGGCAACGACAACTACGGCTTCATGCACTGGCTCCAGGACCGCATCGATATCAGCCACTTTCACGGCAGCGGCGGCGAGGGACGCCACGCGCGCAATGTCTGGGACAGCGATCTGCGCGATCTGGCGGTGCCGGCCCGGGTGCGCCGTGCGCTGCTCGAATGGTCCCGTACCCGCGCCCGTCCCCATCCGCGGGAAGGCCTGGAAGCCTGGCTGGACACGCTGTCGTGCAAACAGTACCTGGAAGACGTGCTGGGCCTCGACCCCGCCGTCACTGCCTATGTCGACCCCATACTTGCAGCGGGGGCCGGGGCAGCGAGTGACACCACGTCTGCCTATGTCATGTACGCCATCGGAATGCCTGGATTCGGAGGCTACCATACCCCCTACCTCGATCACCGGCACTCGTTTCCCGGCGGCAACACGGGATTCGCCCGGTATTTCCTGAAGCGCACCATGCCGCGGGCGATCGCCGGCGGCGATACGTTCGAAGACATCCTCTCGGGCGCCGTCCGCTTCGCTGAACTCGACCGGCCGGGCGAGCGCATCCGGATGCGCCTGTCCGCCACCGTGGTGCGGGTGGAACACGAGCGCGCCGACCCGGATGCATCCGACCACGTGCTGGTGAGCTATGTGAAGGACGGCAGGGTCTACCGGTTGCACGCCCGCAGTGTCGTCATGGCATCCGGCGGCTGGGTCAACAAGCACGTCGTGCGCGACCTGCCGGAAGCGTCCGTCCGGGCATTCGACGCCTTCAATCACGCGGCTTTCCTGGTCGCCAACGTGGCGCTTGAGAACTGGCGCTTCATGCACCGGCTGGGCATATCCGGCTGCCGCTACGACGGCGACTTCGGCTTCGCCTGCAACCTGCGCAATCCCATGGCCGTGGGCGCCGATGTTCCGCCCCACGATCCCGGAAAGCCGGCCGTACTGACCTTCTACGTGCCCTTCATCACGCCCGGTGAGCCCGCCGCGGTGCAGGGCAACATCGGGCGGCTGCAACTGTTCTCGACGACCTATGCCGACTACGAACGGCGCATCGTCCGGCAGATGAACGAGCTGTTCGCCGCCTCCGGGTTCGATGCCGCGAACGACATTGCCGGGATCGTGCTCAACCGCTGGGGCCATGCCTACGTGATGGCGGAACCCGGGTTCTTCTTTGCGCGCAACGGAGAACCCCCCGCGCGCGAGATTGCCGCCCGTCCCCATGGGCGTATCGGTTTCGGGCATAGCGAACTGCAGGGGATGCAGCATTGGGGCCCGGCCGCGGCGGAAGGCCGGCGTGCGTTCAATCAGGTTCGCGAACGTATCTGACCGCCGCCGCCGAAACGGGCGCCCCTGAACGCCGCGATGCGTCCTTGTCTGCGCGCGCGTATCCCGGTCAAAGCGTGTTCTTGAAGACGATGCCGTCCTTCATGACGAGGTGCAGGTTGGCGGCGTGGTCCGCGAGCATGGCCGGGTCGTCCAGGGGGTTGCCGTTCACCAGGAGGATATCGGCGTAGGCGCCTTCCTTGATGACACCCAAGGGGCCCTGTGGGTACGGATTGTTGGGCCCAGTCATTGCGGCCACTTCGCCTCCCCACAGCGTTGCCGATTTCAAAACGCTCAAGTTGTCGAAGAACTCCATGTAGATGCCGAATTCGGCGAGTTGCAGCCTTGCTTCCGTGGCGAGCGTTCCTCCGCCCCAGGGTGCGACGAGATCCGTTCCGTAAACGAACTTGGCACCGTGCTCGCCGAATGCGCGGAGCGCTGCGCGGTAGGCCAGAATCGCTGGTATCACCTTGGTGTAGCTCTCGGGGCTCAGCATGGCTCTCAGTTCCTCAAGGCTGCGCCCGAGAACCGTCCCGGTGTTGAACTCCACGAAGACATCGCTCTCGACGATGCGCGCTACCGCCCTTTCTATCTCCTCGGGGGTGTTGCCGATCATCGGAACGTGCTCGAGCATGTGTACGCCGGCATCGAGCGCGTGGTGGACGCCTTCCGCGGTATGGCAGTGCGCCGTCACGTAGGTTTTCGCCTGTTCGGCGACCTGCACCACGGCGGCCAGCTCCTCCGGTGTGGATTGCAGGGCGTGAATCGGGTCGAATTCGCTGGCAACGCCGCCGCTCACAAACACCTTGAAGAAGTCGGCGCCGTTGCGAAAGCTCTCCCGTGCCGCACGCGCGAACTCGTGGGGCCCGTCGACAATGTACCCGAGGTGCCGCTCGTACCAGTGTTGCGGGCCATCGCCGAAATTCGGATTCTCGTTGGTGAGGCCCCTGAAGTCGCCGTGACCGCCGGTTTGGCTGATCATGGCCTCGGCGCCGTACACCCGCGGCCCGGGCGCCAGGTTGGCGTCGAAGAGCTTGCGCAGGTAGGTGGACGGGCCGCCCGTGTCCCTGACCGTGGTGAACCCCCGCATGAGCATGGCCTCGCCGCGCACCGTGGCCAGCGCGCCCACCATGAACTCATTGACGTTCTGCCGGCCCTGTATGGCGATCGGGGTGTAAGCGGAGAAATGCACGTGGGAGTCGATCAGGCCCGGCATGAGGGTGCGGCCGCCGCCATCGATCAATTCCGCTTCAGGCGCCGTGATCGCATCCGTGGAGACGGACTTGATGAGGTTTCCTTCCACGAGGACGCTGGCGTTTTCGAGCCGTTCGCCGTGCCTGCCGTCGAAGACATGCACGTTGGTGAACAGCGTTTGGGGCGGCAAGTCCTGGGCAACGGCGCCGGTAGCAGCCAGACAGATTGCGGCAAACCAGATTTGTTTCATTGTTCGATCCGTGTCGGTTCAGAAAGCACCCTTGGTCCGGAATCTGTTCCGGGATTACCGGCAACTCGCGCGATCTCTGGTATCGGGGGCACCGGTGTATCGTGATCCTGCCCGGAAACCGGAGTTCGGCCAGCGGTTCCGTGTACAGCTTGCCGGCCCAACGCCATGCGACAACGCATACTTGTCCGGCACGCTGTTTGTCCGAATGACCGGATTGTATATCCTGTGGGGAAGTCCGCCGATGCCAATTCAGGCAAGGTCGCGATCCGGCGATCGGAAGCAGCCCCGGCCACAACAGCGGACAATGCGAATACGATCCATGGAAGAAACGGTTCGATCGTCGTATCTAGTGCTCCTTCCAACTGATAATGCCGTATCAGTTGGAAGGAGCACTAGTGCTAGAACCAACTGATAATTTGGGATCAGCGCGTTCGCAAGCGTGCAGATGCAAGGCGCGGTTCCGAAAGCGTATCTGGATACGGTGAGGGACCGCAACGAAGCAGATGTGCGCTTGCGAGCGCGCCCTTCGGGTGGCCGCGGGCACGCCCCTGGCCGCGTTGCGACCCTTGGCAATGGAGTGACCATTCCCGGCGGGCCGCGCCTTGCCAGGAACGTGCCCACGGCCACTGATCCCAAATTATCAGTTGGTTCTAGCACTAGTGTCGCCGCAACATCGGAAAGTGGAAGTTGCTCGATGTTGCGACCGCCATGCACCTCTGCTGTTGCTCCCGCATCGTTCTCGGTGCAGAGTTGCTCTCGGGCCCTGATGGAGTTGGGCTATGGCCGCCGCAAATCCGGTGATCACCCGAGATGAGTTCGATCGGATAGGGGAGCGTTTGACCGCGTTGGAGGCTTCGCGAACAGCGGCGGATGCCGAAAACCCGGCGGCGAGCAACGACGTGCCGCGACCCGGCCAGATCGACTTTGTCCGACAGGACGAATTCCGCCTGTTCAAGTGGCTCGGCAGCTTCGCTCTGGTGGCGATTCTCGGCGGGTTCGGCCTCCTCTATGAACAAACATCGGACCTGCGCGTCGCAATGGAACGTCTGCACGCTGACCTGCTACGCGAGACGCATGCCCAAACTGCCAGCATCCGCGAAGACATGCACGAGCAGCACAGCGCAATCCGCAACGAGATCGCCCGTGTTCGCGAACGGGTCGTTCGCCTGGAAACGCTGGACAGAGTCGAGACCGAATAGAGCCGTCATGCCGATGCGGGCTTTCCTGAGTTGCTATGCGCTTGAGCGCCCCTTGTATACCAGGTACACCCCGTAGGTCAGCAGCGGAATCACGAACACGACAATGAAGCTTGCAAACATGAGCGAATAGCCGCGCAGGATGAGTGCGACTATGCCCATGGTACCGAGCGCCAGGCTCGAAACGACGACTGCGGTCGCTACCCCTGCATGGCCGAGCCGCGACATGGTGCGGCCCCGCTGACGCAGGTGCCAGCCGTCGACCCGTTGGATCAAGCCCTGCATCAGCGCCACCCCGGTTTGCGCCACCAGCACGAACATCACCACCACGTAGACGTTCAGCAGCAATGGTGTACTGACGTTATCGAACATCCAATAGGTCGGAATCCGCTCGTCGACGATTTCCGGATAGTGCAGCATGAAAGCAAAGTGGAAGATCGCGGCGGGGATGACGCAGACGAGCGCGGCCACGACCGCCGCCGTGAACGCCTCGGCCCGTGAACGCAGCCCCATCGCGCAGTACAGGAGGATCGGCAGGTATCCGCCGTTCACGATCGCATACTGCAAGCCGGTCAGGATGCCACCGGGCTGGTGATCGATGGCCGCAAACTTCCCGGCAATCTGGCCCAGGTAACCATTGAACAACTGCGCCACCAGCACGGCGAGCACGGCGAACAGCGCGGCAATCGACAGCATCATCGATTTCTCGACGACCTCCCGGCCGTAGTAGTTCAGACCGACCACCAGCACGAAGATGAGCAGCGATCCGATCCAGACGGCGAAACCGAAGTGATCTTCGAGCACGGTGCCGCCGACGGTTATGGTGATCGACATCGCGATCAGCAACCCGACGACGATCACGATTTCGTAGAGGAACCAGCCCCGTCCCAGCAGGACCTTGAAGAAGCCGACGTAGTCATAGGACTTGAAGAGGCGTGCAATCTCGAAGCTGAGCCCCAGCAATACCATGTAGGTAACGGAGAGGGTGGACAGGGCGACCAGCCCACCCGTGGGGCCGTTGCTGCTGACGAATTCCATGACTTCGCGGCCAGAGCCATAAGATGCGCCGAAGATCGCAGACAGGAAAACCGCCGTGGGAATGACAAGAACGCGGAAGAGATAGGTATCGAGCATGGTTCCCTGCAATTTGCAGATCCTGGAATCGGCTTGGTCGGAATGGTCGCGCCCGGATTCTACTCCAGCGAACCGATCGGCGAGCGTCTTCGACTACCCATCTTCGACTACCCGGGAACGGCGGGCTGCCGGGCAGTCGGGTTGTACTGTTGCCACATCCGCAATGAAGCGGCGCGATGGCCGGTTGCGGTCAGTCCCTGAGTGCGCGCCGGCACTGTTTGGTGACGACCTGTTCAATTCGTTGCAGCGCGGGATACTCCCCGTACAGACTGTGAAACGAATCCTTCGACGGCTGCAATTGTTCCAGCATTCTGGCGGCGACACCCGCAACCTGATCCTGAAGATATCGGGGACGCACGCCGCATTGCCGGGCGAGTGCATCCCAGTGTCTCCGGAAGACGAGACTCGGGTTTCTCTCGTCGCCCACGGAAAACGCCAGATTGAAGTCGATGCGTTCAATGGCGCGGGTGCAGACGAGGTCGTAGAACGGCGCCAGGCGTACAGCGCCGTCGGAGTGGTAAAGCAGTGACAGGTTCTTGGCATGGCCATCCGAATTGCCGGCGAGGACGTTGAATATCTGCCAGCGCAGCAACTGCTGCAGGTCGGTGGCGGGATCGGTGGAAGTGTCCCGGATCAGCCGGCAACAGTCCGCAAACGCGGGGCCGCCGTCCTCCTGGTACTTCCGTTCGTGTCCGAATCCCAGAGCCTGGCAGAAATCTTCCTGGTGCAGCCTGGCGATCCCGCCGCTTTCCGACCTTGGCCGATCGTAGCGCTCGATCGACGCGTAGCGTGTCCCGCCGATCGACCGCAAACGGATATCGACAACCGGCAGGCCGATGGCTCCCGCCAGCAGGGTGGTAAAGGTCTCATAGGCGGGCAGGTGCCGATAGTCGGCCAGTTCGAACTTGAGAATATGGCTGGAAGGAGCTTCTTTCTTCGGCAGCCAGTACCCGTCATCCGCCAGCAGCACGGGGCACTTTTCCTGCGCTCCGGCGAGCGACAGCCGGGGACGGTCGCCTTCGGCCCAGGCGTGAACCCGGCCCCGGCGCGCCGCCAGGGCGGCGAGTTCCCGGTCCGTGATCCTGTGGTACGCCTGTTCCGGTGACGGTTGCTGTTCCACCGGGAACAGGCTGAGGGCGCCCGCGCACTCACCGCCGATGGCCCTGAGCAGGTCGAAGTCCGTATTGGGGATTTTCAGATCGCGAACGATCCGCTCGCGAACGCCTCCCTCCGGAAGCAGGTTGGCGAAGTAGCGGTGGGCAAAATCAGCCTCGGGGGCGAATTCCGCCTGTCGCAGCGGCAACGTGTGTGAAACGCGGAATCCGCCGCTTTCCCGCCATTGCCCATCGTAGCGGAATCCCATCAGGCCCTGGGTGTTTCGCCACAGGTATCCGACCAGGCGCCCACCACTCCAGACGTTCAGGCCGTCGGGATCATGCATGGCGTTGGTTGACCCGCGTTGGCGCCGACCGGGCCGGCGTGGCCCCGCGGGGCTGGATGACCACTTCCAGGCCCAGCGTATGCAGTGCCAGTAGTACTTTGCCGAGTTCCGCGGTTTCTTTTCCGCGCTCGAACTCGGACAGGAAGCGGGTGCTCAGGTTGCCCAGGCCCGAAATCGTTTCCAGCGTCAGCTTGCGCTGTTTGCGGTGGGCACGCGTCAGCCTGCCGAGTTCACCGGCGGATCGGATTGCACCGTATCGCACCTGACCGTTTGTCATGACCTGCCCAGAAAATGAATGAGCGGTAAAAAATAGCAGGCAGGTGGTGAGAAAACAATATATTTTTACCGTACATGATAAAAGTCGGTTCGAATGGCACTGGAATTTCAAAATGATTACGTACGATAAAAATTGAACGGTTGAAAACGGCAGGCAAGCGAGCCCTTTGCTGCACGAATTAACAGGTACGATTGGTGAAACTGGTGGATACTAGGCGCAAACGAACCGAGCGGGAAGGAAATCATGGCGGGCCGTATCGAAGAGCGTATCGGGGAACTCGGGCTGGTGTTGCCGGGGCCGCTCAAGGTTCCGGCGGGCGTGAAGGTGGCGCTCGTCCCGGTGAGGGTGCTCGGCAGGCGCGTTCTCGTTTCGGGGCACGGCCCCCAGGAGGCGGACGGCTCCGTCGCGCGGCCACTCGGGCAGGTGGGGGCGGACGGGCAGGTGGGGGCGGAAGTAACGGTCGAACAGGCGGTGGAGGCGGCGCGCAAGGTCGCGCTGGCCATGCTCGGCTCGATCCGGCGCGCCATCGGCGACCTCGACCGCATCGACTGCTGGGCCAGGGTATTCGGCATGGTGAATTCCGCCCCGGGCTTTACGGGGCAGACGGCGGTGATCAACGGCTTCTCGGAGCAGGTCGTCGAGATCTTCGGCGAGGAGCGCGGCCTGGCAACCCGTTCCGCGGTCGGCATGGCGGCGCTCCCCTTCGGCATCCCGGTCGAGGTGGAGGCGGAACTGCAACTCAAGTAAGGGGCCGTTCATGAGCCTGCCGGCCGTCAGCCTCGAGGACAAGTACAAAAGGGATGCGGGACGGGTCTACCTGACCGGCACCCAGGCCCTGGTGCGGCTGCTGCTGGTTCAGCGGCGCCGGGATCTCGCGGCCGGGCTGAACACCGCGGGTTTCATCGCCGGCTACCGGGGCTCGCCCATGACGGCCATCGACATGGAACTCTGGCGGGCGGAAGAACACACCGCGGAACACAAGGTGCGGTTCTGGCCGGCCACCAACGAGCACATGGCGGCCACCGCCGTCTGGGGCACCCAGCAGGTGCACTATTTCGGCGATGCCGACTGCGACGGCGTCTATGCCATGTGGTACGGCAAGGGCCCGGGCCTCGACCAGAGCCTCGATGCCATCCGCCAGGGCAACTACCACGGCAGCGCGAAGCACGGCGGCGTACTCATACTCGCCGGCGACGACCCGGCCATGCGCTCCACCGTGGACGCCTATCACTCGGAACTGCTGTTCGAGGATCTCCTGATGCCGGTGCTGTACCCGGCGGATATCCAGGAGGTGTTCACGCTGGGCCTGTACGGCATCGAGCTGTCGCGCTTCAGCGGCGCCTGGGTCGGCTACAAGCTGCTGCCGGAAACCATCGAGACCGCCGCGTCGATTGAGGCGGGGCACGACGGCATCGTCATCGCCCGGCCCGAATTCGAGTTTCCGCCCGATGGGGTGAATTCCCGGGCGGGCGATTCCTGGACGGTGCAGGAAGCCCGGCTGCGCGGCTTGAAGCTGCCGGCGGCGGTGGCGTTCGCACAAGCCAACCGGCTCAACCGCATCACCCACGACAGCCCGCGCGCCCGGTTCGGCATCGCGGCCATGGGCAAGACCTGGAGCGACACCCTGCAGGCGCTGGCCGACCTCGGCCTCGACGGGGCGGTGCTGGCGGCCGTCGGCATCCGCATCCTCAAGGTGGCCATGCCGTACCCGGTCGACCGGGACACCTATCGGGAGTTCGCCGAGGGCCTGGAAGAGATCCTGGTCATCGAAGACAAGCGCGAGCAGATCGAGAACGCCATCCTGAGCGTCTGCTACGCCATGCCCGAGGGGCGCCGGCCCCGCATCGTCGGGCGCCGGGACGAAAGTGGCGCGAAGCTCATCGACGACATCGGCGACCTGCATCCGGACCGGATCGCCCGGGCGCTGGCGGCGCGGATCGGTGCGTTCCACGACAGCGAACGCCTGCGCGCGCGCCTCGCCTTCCTGGACCGCCAAGCGGCCGCGGAACGGCAGCGCGAGGCCCTGACGCTGGCCCGGCTGCCGTATTTCTGTTCCGGCTGCCCGCACAATACCTCCACCCGCGTGCCCGAGGGCAGCCGCGCCTACGGCGGCGTCGGCTGCCACTTCATGGCCAACTGGATGGACCGGGAGGTCTACTCCTACAGCCAGATGGGCGGGGAGGGCGTGGCCTGGATCGGCCAGGCGCCCTTTGTCCGCACCCGGCATGTGTTCCAGCAACTCGGCGACGGCACCTATTACCACTCCGGGATTCTGGCGATACGGTCCGCCGTCGCGGCCGGGGTGAACATCACCTACAAGATCCTGTTCAACGATGCGGTGGCCATGACCGGCGGCCAGCCGGTGGACGGCCGGCTCACCGTGCCGCAGATCACGCACCAGGTGCGCAACGAAGGCATCGAGCGCATCGCGGTGGTTACCGACGAGCCGGAGAAGTTCGGCACGAAGCCCGGGTTTGCGCCGGGTACCACCCTGCATCACCGCGACGACCTCGATCTCGTGCAGCGGGAACTGCGCGAGGTTGAGGGCACCTCGATACTGATCTACGACCAGACCTGCGCCGCCGAGAAACGGCGCCGGCGCAAGCGCGGCCGGTACCCGGACCCCGCCCGGCGCCTGTTCATCAACGACCGGGTCTGCGAGAACTGCGGCGATTGCGGGGAACAGTCGAACTGCGTGTCGGTGCTGCCCCTGGAAACCGAGTACGGCCGCAAGCGCACGATCGACCAGTCCGCCTGCAACAAGGACTACTCCTGCAACAAGGGATTCTGCCCGAGCTTTGTCACCGTGCTTGGCGGCCGGCTTCGCAAAGGCCGGGGCCGGGCCGACACACCGGCCGTTTGGGAGGCGCTGCCGGAGCCGGTGCAACTCGCGATACCGGAGGACGGTTCCGTCGCCATACTCATCGGCGGGGTAGGGGGTACGGGCGTCGTCACCATCGGCGCCATCCTGGGCATGGCGGCCCACGTCGACGGCAGGGGCGTGTCCATCGTGGATCAGTTGGGGTTCGCGCAGAAGGGCGGGCCGGTCACCACCCACATCCGCATTGCCGAAAAGCCCGGAAACATCCGCTCGGCGCGCATCAACGCCGGCGGCGCCGACCTGGTTCTCGGCTGCGACCTGCTGGTGGCCGGCGGCGACCAGGCGCTTGCCGCCATGGACCCGGAACGCACGCGGGCAGTGGTGAACACCCAGAAGACCATCACCGGCGATTTCACCCGCGACCCGGATCTCGCCTATCCCGGCGACAACCTGCGCGGGCGCCTGCTTGGAACCCTGGGGACGGACAGGGTGTCGTTCATCGATGCCACGCGCATTGCAACCCGGCTGCTCGGCGATGCCATCGCCGGCAACCTGTTCCTGGTGGGCTACGCCTGGCAGCAGGGGCTGGTGCCGCTGTCCAGGGCGGCGATCTTCGAAGCCATCGCTCTGAACGGGGTCAGCGTGGAATGGAACCGGGAAGCCTTCGAGTGGGGCCGCCGGGCGGCGCACGACCTCGACGCCGTCCTGGCCGTTGCCCTCGATTCGCAGAATCCGGCTGCCGAGTTGTCCCTCGATGAGTTGGTGGAGCGGCGTGCGGCCGATCTCACCGCCTACCAGAATCCGGCCTATGCGGATCGGTACAGATCGCTCGTCGAGTCGGTGCGCCGGGCGGAGGAGCGCCGGACCGGCGGCAAGCGGGGCCTCGCCGAAGCGGTGGCGCGCCACGCGTACAAGCTCATGGCCTACAAGGACGAGTACGAGGTGGGGCGCCTGTATGCCGACCCGGAATTCCGGCGCAAGCTGAACGAGCAGTTCGAGGGGAACTACAGGCTCCGTTTCAATCTCGCGCCCCCGGCGATCGCCCCGAAGGACAAGGTCACAGGCGTCGCCCGCAAGATGGAATTCGGCGGCTGGATGCTGCCGCTGTTCCGGCTGCTCGCCCGGTTGCGCTTCCTGCGCGGCACGACCTTCGACCCCTTCGGCCGCACCGCCGAACGGAAGCTCGAGCGGCAACTCATCGTCGATTACGAAGAGACCGTCGGCGAACTGATCGACGGCCTGGACGACGGCAACCACGGTCTCGCGATCAGCATCGCTTCGATACCGGACCGCATCCGCGGCTTCGGCCACATCAAGCTGGCGAGCGTCGAGTCGGCCCGGGCCTGCCAGGCGGACCTGCTCGCGGAGTGGCGGGGGTCCGGCAGGGACAGGGCGGCTGCCTGAGAGGCCGTGGCGATGGTCGCACTTTGCCAAGGGTCCCAACACCGCCACAGGCCCCGTGGGGCGCGCTCTCCGCGAACTCTTGTTGCGTAGAAAGACGTGTGACTCGGCACTAAACTCCGGCTCGGGGAGGGCAATCGTTGTATACCGCATTTTGCGAGCGACTCGGGCTTGACCACGGGATCTTCGCCTTCTCCCATTGCCGCGACGTCGTCGCCGCGGTGAGCAACAACGGCGGCATGGGCGTGCTGGGCGCCGGCTGGATGAGCGCGGAAACCCTGGCGGCGGAACTCGACTGGATCGATGCGCAGGTCGGCGACAAGCCCTACGGTGTCGACGTGGTCATTCCCGAGCGTTATGAAGGCATGGAGGAGACCGAATCCGGGGCGCTGGAAAAGCGACTGTGGAAGCAGGTGCCGGCAGAGCACCTGGAATTCGCGAGACGCCTGTTGAGCGACCACGGCGTACCGGAATGGCCCGAGGAAGAAGCCCTGTCTCAACCCGATCTGCCGGGTGCCACTTATGCAACGGCGTTGCCGTTGATCGACGTTGCGCTGGCGCACCCGAAGTGCAGGATACTGGTCAACGCGCTGGGTACGCCGCCCCGGGAGGTGATCGAACGGGTCCAGGGCAGCGGCCGGCTGATCGGCGCCCTGTGCGGGCGGGTCAAGCAGGCCGTGGCGCACAAGGAAGCGGGCCTCGACTTCGTGATCGCCCAGGGCGGGGAGGGGGGCGGCCACGCCGGGGAGATCGCCAGCATCGTCCTGTGGCCCCAGGTGGTCGACGCCGTCGCGCCGCTACCCATGCTGGCCGCCGGAGGCATCGGCAACGGCCGCCAGATGCTGGCCGCCATGGCCACCGGCGCCGCCGGTGTCTGGACCGGCTCCCTCTGGGTCACCGTGGCCGAGGCGGCCGGCGAGCCGGCGCAGAAGGCTTCGTACCTGAACGCGACCAGCGAGGATACCGTCCGCTCCCGGAGCTGGACCGGCAAGACCGCGCGCGTGCTGCGCAATGCCTGGACGGAAGCCTGGGACAACCCGGAAACTGTCGCCCCCCTGCCGATGCCGCTGCAGTTCCTGGTCGCCGCCGATGCCCGGCGGCGCACGGAACGGTACGCGGGCGTGGCCGACACCCAGGCGGTCGCCATGAACCCGGCCGGCCAGGTGATCGGCCAGATCGATCGAATCGAGTCGTGCCGGGATGCGGTCTACCGGCTGCTCAGCGAATACGCCGACGCGCTGGAGCAGGTGAACAGCCGCGGTCCGAACGAAGGGTAACCCGGCTATTGCACCACGCCGGACTCGATCAGCCGGGCGACCTCCGCTTCGTCGAGCCCCCAGTCCCCCAGGCTCTCCTGCAGGTTCTCGCCGGGAGTCGAGGGCGGGCCCTGTATTGCCGACGGTGTGCGGGAAAAGCGCGGGGCGGGCGCCGGCTGCAGGATACCGTCGACGGACAAATGGCTTTGCCGGGCCTTGCTGTGCGGGTGTTGCGCCGCCTCCGCAAGGGTCAGCACCGGCGCGAAACAGGCGTCCTTGCCCTCGAACGCCTGGGTCCACTCATCCCGGGTTCGGGATTTGAACAGCTTCTCCAGAATCCGGTGGTGATCGGGCCAGGCCTCTGCCCGGTACTGATCGGCCGGGTCGATCTCATCGGACTCCAGCGCCTCCAGCAGGGCCGCGAAGAAACGCCGCTCGATGGCGCAGACCGCCACGTACCCGCCGTCGCGGGTCTCGTAGCTGCGCACGAACGGCGCGCTCCCGTCGAACAGGTTGGCGCCCCGGCGGTCGCTCCACAAACCGCCCGCCAGCATGCCGTAGAAGAGGGTCAGCATCGAGGCGGTGCCGTCCACCATCGCCGCATCGACGACCTGGCCCCGGCCGGAACGGTTCGCTTCCAGCATGGCCGCCAGCATGCCCAGCGCCAGGTATAGCCCGCCGCCCCCGAAATCGCCGATCAGGTTGAGGGGCACCGGCGGCGGCCTGTCCGCGTCGCCCAGCATGCCGAGCGCGCCCGCCAGCGCGATGTAGTTCGTATCGTGACCCACCCGGTCGGCCAGCGGCCCTTCCTGTCCCCAGCCCGTTATGCGGCCGTAGACCAGGCGGCGGTTCCGGGCCATGCAATCGTCCGGGCCCAGCCCCAGCCGCTCCATGACCCCCGGGCGGAATCCTTCGAAAAGCGCATCGGCGCCGGCGCACAGGCGCAACACCAGGCCGGCCCCCTCGGGTTCCTTGAGATCCACCCCGACCACGGGCCTGCTGCGGTTCATGAGATTGTATTGCGCGGGCATGGCCACGCCCCGGTCACCGCCGGCCGGATTGTCGATACGAATGAGCCGGGCGCCCATGTCCGCCAGCAGCATGCCGCAGAACTGGCCGGGGCCGATGCCGGCGATCTCGATGATCCTGTATCCCTTTAGCGGTCCCATATGTCTATTCGGTTACGGCCCTATTGAATGCGAGCCTGCCGGGCGCGCCTGGTGCGGCTGGTTTCCGGTAATCGATTGCGTGAGTTTACCCGGCTCGGCCCGCGGACACGGGTGAATGGAGGCAATCGACCGGTCAGGCGGTGGAGGTGAGATTCTTCGCACGATCAGACTCAGGGATTTCCTGCTGCGATCCGAGCAGAAGTACGCTGAATCGCATTAACCCAATGGGGTATATACTGATGAATGCAGACGGTTGCCGAAACTCTGACGTTTGCCTGCCAGGCAGAGAAAGAAAAGCGAGCCATTGCCAAACTCGTGGCCGCACTAAAATCCACACACGAGGAGTTGATGTGAGCACGTTCGGTCAAGAGCTGATTGAGTCCCTCACCGAGGCCCTGGCTCATGCGAGAGGCGAAGGCCCTGCAACGGTCCATGTTGTTCTTACTCCACGCGAGGTGCGCAAACAGATCAATTTGACCCAGGCGCAGATGGCGCCACTGATGGGGATGAGCCTGTCCGGTTACCGGAAATGGGAGCAGGGAAGGCGGCGGGTGAGCGGCCCGGCTGCGACGCTTCTGCAAGTCATTGCCAAGGAACCCGAAGCCGTCAAGCGCGCCCTGCAGCCGACCGAGTAGCTTTCGAACGCGGTCGACGAAGCGCCTTTGCGGCGGTGACTGGTAGACGGACCGATAAGCGATACCGGTTGCCGTTTTCTGGCGAGTGGCTGGTGCTGAACGGCGGGGTGAAGCTCCAAAGCTCTGCCGCTCGACTCCCGCATGACTGCAGCCTTACTTTTTCCCCGGAACCGGTGTTCGGTGCACCTTTGCCCTTTAATCTCCGGCTGACCGTCGCGTAGACTGGAAGGCCGTGAAGTGCCTGTATCACCCCACCGTTCTTCGCACACCGTTGCCCGCTAGCGACAAGCGGCGTTGCGACAGCGCCATCAGACAGTTTCAGGACAACCCACTTCACCCGGGATTGAATTACGAGCGCCTTGGCAAGAACTGGAAGCAAAACCACTGTTCGATTCGAGCCTCACGCGAATTGCGACTGATCCTTGCAGTAGAACCGGACTTTCAGGCTCCCGAGGTGGTGGTCTTTGTCAACATGGGCCACCACGACCAGATGTACCAGTGGGCAGAGCGGCAAGGGTTCTTTACCGATCCGGGGGAAGGATTGGACATGGGCGGCCGAGCGCTCGCTCAGGGATCGGACGAAGAACACCCCGCCGTCCTGGAGAGCTTTGAAGATTGGCAGGTATTCCTCCATCCGGATCAGGAGCCGCTCGTAAAACGACAGTACGCTGACGCTGCGCGCATCCGGGGCGCAGCCGGCACGGGGAAAACCATCGTCGCGCTGCATCGGGCAAAGGAATTGGGGCACCGATTTTCGGGGGAAAAGGTGCTGTTCACGACGTTCAGTCGATCCCTCACGGAGCATTTGAAGCGGTTGTATGGTCGCATTCCCGATGCGGCCGTAAACGTGGAGTTCATCAATATCGATAGAGTCGCGTTCAGCTTGGTGAAGCCAACCATAGATCGGCGGAAGGCCACCGAGGCTTTTGAGCAAGCCTACCGGGCCGTCATACATGGCAGCAGGCTCGAGAAGTGTAGCGCCGACTATCTGAAAGACGAAATCGACAAGGTGATCAAGGGCAGGGCAGCGACGAGGGAAGAATACCTCGACACGGATCGGTTCGAACGGCTTGGCCGTCGGCGCAAGTTCAACCGGTCTGACCGTGAATTGTGCTGGCGACTTCGCGAGGCATGGGACGAGAGTATGCGTGCGGCGGCAATCACCGACTTTACCGACGCCATGATCGTGGCTCGCGATCTCGCACGGCAGCAAACGGCACCCGAATATCGTGCCGTAATCGTCGATGAGGCCCAGGATATGACCCTGGTTGGCATGCAACTCGTGCGCGCGCTTGTTGCCGGGCACCCGCGAAATCCGGTTCCACCGGACGGCCTGTTGATGTTGGACGACGCGGCGCAACGCATCTATTCGGGGGGGTTCCGTCTGGCGTGGGCGGGAATCCAGGTCTCCGGACGCGCGGAGATTCTGCAGACCAATTACCGGAACACCAGGCAGATCGTCGAAGCGGCGAAAACCGTTCGCGGGGATGTGCTGCCTGTCCGGGAGGACAACGACGATGGCGCCGCGTTACATGTGCAGTTTGAACATGAGGACGGTATTCGACCCCAGTTCATCCAGGTGGCCAAACAGGGCGAAATCTCCGCTATTGCGGAAAAGGTCCGGGAATTGGTCAACGATTGCGATTACCGCCCTGAAACAATCGGCGTATTGACGCGTAGCAACGACGATTGCAAGCAAATCAGGAAGTTTCTGGAGCGCCAATTGGGAATCCCCTGTGTGCTGTTGAAAGACATGCGTGGGAACGACCCATTAGGCAAGGGGGTACGGGTCGGCACATTCGATCGTAGCAAGGGCCTTGAATTTCGCGCTGTACTCATTCCACGGTTAGGTGCGTCGGTTTTTCCCAAGGCGGAGGATGAACAGCACCATCAGTTGGCGTTCTCGGGCGTTGCAGATGCGCCCCGCGAGTTGACGGAAGAGGAACGAGAAGCTCGCCAATTGGACCTTGATCGCCTATACGTAGGCATGACCCGCGCCAAGGAACGTTTGTACCTGATCGCAGACGAATCGACTTGCCCGGAAATTGATCGTGCCCGTAAACTGATGGACTGATTGCTTGCCGTTGTAGTTCTCGTAGGCGAGTGCAGACCGCACATTACCCGCGAATCAATTGGGGAAATTCCGGTCGTCCTCTCCGCGGACGCGTTGAGGCACCGTCGTTCGAAATGTCACGGAGACACGGCGCATCCGGGGTCTCCAGCCACCTTGCTGGCACCGCTCACGTCTACGTTTGGCGATCCCATGGAGCCAAAGGTTCCTGGCATCACCGCTCAGTATGAGCGCCGACCCAGGCGCAAGGGCCATGTGCACGGTTGCGGAACGGTCTCCACCGAGCGGGCGAAAGTCCATCTGCCAGGTGTCGCCCAGACTGACGGTCGCCACCGTGTCGCCAAAGCAATGCCGGTCGACGTGCATGGCAATGCCTTGGCCGGGCTCGTAGTTATTCACGATAGCCTGGTCGGGAACACGGTCGAAGGAATCCGTCACACTGAGTAGCCGCTGCGCGATGTCGTTGAGCCAGTCTGGCAGCGGGCCGATGTGCATGTCCGCGGTGACCACTCTCGACCGGTAGTCGTAGCGCCAGCCATAGTGCTGGACCGCGCGTTCCAGGTCGTCCATCCATCCAGACCTGTCAATCGTTTCCAGCGTTCGCTTCTGCTCGGCGGAGCTGAGGAAGTCGGGAACGTAACTCAGCCCCTGGATTTCAGGGACGGTGGCCTCGTCGAAGTTTTCATGCTGGCCGACGTTGCCGTCGCCGGTACCGCCGAAGTCCAGAGACGCCTGCTCGCTCACTGCCGCCTCCAGGGCCCGGACACGAGTTCTACCGTCGAGACGCGTATTGACTCGGCTTCGTGTATCACCGTGACCCTGCTGCCTGCCATCATCGATAGGAACTGGCGCCACGCGGAGTCAAACTGGCGCACCCTGTCGCCGCTATGTGCGTCAATGGCCACCAATCGGGTATGTCGATCCAGACCGGCGACGGCCTCACAAAGCTCTGCGAAGACTGCCAGTCCGTCGTTTTCGTGTACCTGAATCAGCGAGTGTCCGAGCGTGATCAGGACGTTCGTCGGGGGACCCTGGGGCCAAACGTTCGCGTAAACCTCCTCCTCGCTGTCAAAGCAGCGGTAAGGCGCCGGCAACTCAAACCTGTCCCAGATGCGCCTGGCCAGCGTGGCCATTTGGGGAGCGTAGTCGTAGCCGAACAGGTCGAGCGACGGTCGCCTATCTGTCGTCGTCTCATCATGCATGAGATCCCAGAGCGCCCAGCTGAAAAGGCCAGGACCGGCTCCCAGGTCCAAGTGCATCGCGGTGGACATGTCCTGATCAAAAGGCACGTTTTGCACACATGTCTTTAGGGCGTTTTGGTACCTGTCGTATCTGTAGTGGGGTGTTTCTCTTCCTACGATGAAGCGTTGCGTATATCCGATGCACTGGGTCCGCGTCACGTTTTGTGGAATGACATGACTGTGGCTGTCGCTCCCCTCTTTTCTCGCCATGCTGTCGATGACGTCCCGGTACCGGTCTCTGATTCGAGGCCCTATGAACCTGGTTCCTGGCCGGGTTACTCCACGCGCCGGCCCGACCCGTTTGGGCCCGAGTCCTGGAGGATCCTCGCGGACTTCAAAAGCGTTCGTGACGCGTGCGTTTGGGAACCGCGCATACCGTTGGGGTGTTCGTTCCGTAGCGGGCACGTCCAGACTCCGAAAGAGTAGTTCCCGTACTAATCGAGCATCATACAGGAACGCACGCGCCGGAACGCACCGGACACGCTACGGCGGCTCGCGAGGTACACCTGGCGCGACGATGGCTTGCATCGGATGGATCCAGAGCACTCACGTCTGCCCAGGCTGGTTGCGTGCATGTTATGGAGTGGCAACGAGGCTGCGATAAAGCGATGCGCTGGCCTGGACCGCGGCCGGGACAAGCTAACGGATGTCAACAGGCTTCTGGCGGAGAGAGTGGGTGTCGTCGATGATGTGCAAGCGGTGTTTGGAAGCTGCGTCCTACTGCCTCGGAGCGGCGCGGTCAATTGACCGGGTAGAGCCCGGCCCTGGCCTGCTCGCGGTAGACGCTCGGCGAGCGGCCGGTCCAGCGATGGAAGGCCCTGGAAAAATTGCTGCAGTCGGAAAACCCGAGCAGGTAGGCGACCTCGCTAACGGAAACGTTCGGCTGCTGCATGTACTGCTCCGCCAGTTCCCGGCGCGTGCGGTCGAGCAACTGCTGATAGGTGGTGCCGGCTTCCGTAAGGCGGTTGTGCAGCGTGCGCACGCTCATGTGCAGGGCGCGGGCCACTTCCGCCTTGCAGCAGTGGCCCGAGGGCAGAAGCTCGATGAGCTTGGAGTGCGCCCGGGCCACCACGTCCGCCTTCTCCAGCCGGGCCAGGAACTTGACCACCACTTCGTCGTTCAGGCGGGCGAGTTCCGCGTTGGCGGCCGGCAGGCGAACGTTCAGGTCTTCCCGGTCGAAATAGAGCCCGTTGCGCTCGGCGCCGAACTGCACGTTCGTCCCGAAGTACCGCTCGTAGTTGCGCCGCGTGCCCGGCACCATCGGGCAGATCAGTTCCACCCGCCGCGGATAGTAGTCCGGCCGGTACATGAATCGGATCAGCTTCAGAACCGTGGCGATCTGCCCGTCGATCATCGCGCGGCCCACGATCGATTGCGGGTTCGACAACTGGGAGGGAAAAATCAGCACGGGTTCAATGGCGGCCTCATCGAAGCTGACCTCGCCCATCGTCGTGATGAAGGAGTGGTAGCGCACCCAGCGCTTGCAGAAAGCGTTGAGCGTGCTGCTCGAAAGCAAAGCCAGCCCGAGGGCGTGAAAGGAAGTCGGATGCACGAAATCGGAGAAACGAAGCCCGAAACCGCAGTCGCCGGTAATTTTCACGGCTTCCGCCACGATGCGGCGATTCACCGACGGCTCCAGGCGGGTGGTCGGATCCTGCGCGCGGGCAAGGTCCACGCCGGCGTTGCGCATCACCCGTTCGGCATCGACGCCGTAGGATTCGAGCGTCTGGTAGATCGCGACGGCAATCGGTCCGAATGAGGATTTCTGCAGCGGTAGCGTCGCTTCCAATATTGCGTCCCGATATCCCGGCCGGCGATTATATCCCGATCGTCCCGACGGAGCCCTCGACGGTCCCGCGCGCGACAGGGCCGGCGGCGTTACTCCCCGGTGAACTCGGGCTTGCGCCTTTCGATGAACGCAGCCACCGCTTCCCTCCGGTCGTCCGTCATGTTGGTGACGATCTCGTAAGCGATTGCCGGATCGAGCAGTTTCACGGCAAGTTCCCGCAGCGTGATGTTAGTGGCCGTCTTGGTCCAGCGCACGGCCCAGCGCGGGTTGGCGAGTATCTTTCCGGCGATTTCGTCCACCTTGGCATCGAGTTCGTCCGCCGGCACCACGTGGTTGATCAGGCCGTGCCGAGCCGCCTCGCCGGCCGGCAGCATGTCGCCGGTCATCAGCAGTTCCTTGGCCCGGGCGAAGCCGATCAGTTGCGGCCAGATGATGGCCCCGCCGTCGCCGGCCACCAGGCCGGCCTTGACGTGAGGATCGCCGATGGCGGCCGTATCGGCGGCAACGATGATGTCGCACAGCAGCGCGATGGTGGCGCCGAGCCCCGCCGCCGCGCCGTTCAGGCGGCAGATCAGCGGTTTCTCCAGGTCGAGCAGGGAGGTCACGATGCGCTTGGCTTCCGGTGCGATGGCCCGGAATTCCCGGGGGTCCTCGATGGTCAGGAGGAACCAGTCCATGTCCCCCCCGGCGCAGAAGGCCCGCCCCGCCCCGGTGAGTACGACCAGGTCGCTCCCGTCATCGTCCTGGGCATCGAGAAACACGCGCGCCAGCTCCTTGTGCATGCGCCCGTCCACGGCATTGACCTTGCCGTTGTCCAGCGTGATGGTGAGAACGCGGCCGCGGCGTGTGAGCCGCATGCGCTGGTAGTCGTTGAATTCCATAATGTTTCCTCGATGCGCCCGGTCCGGCTCGGGGAGCGGGATCTGCCGGAATTATAGGGGCCGGTCCGCGTTCGTTGTAGCCGACGTGCCGTGCAACGCGACATGGGGGTGATGCGAAGTGGTGATTCCAATGCGAAGTGAGGGTGAACGGGTGTCTGGCGGCGGCGGACCCGAAAGGCCGCGGCTGTGCCGGGTCGAGGATTGGAGTAAGCTTCGCTGCCCGCTTCCGCTTTGCCCGCCGTTTCCCAATGCCCAAGGCCATCTACGTCGATCCTCTCGGAGTGCGCCACACCGAAGAGGTCGGCATCGGCTTCACGCTCATGGAAGGCGCGTTCAATCAGCAGATTCCGGGCATGGTGGCGGAGTGCGGTGGCGCGGCGGCCTGCGGCACCTGTCATTCACACATCAGCCGTGACTGGCTTGCGCGCCTGCCCCCCATCGAAGACCTCGAGGAAGGCATGCTGTGCATGGTGGAGGGCAGGCGGGCGAGCAGCCGCCTGGCCTGTCAGATCCACATGACCGAAGCGCTCGACGGGATCGAACTGCAGATCGCGGACAACGGCTGAAGAATCCTGCCGGCAGCGATTCGGCCGTCCCGTCATCCGGTGCGGCGGTGTTCGAGTGCCGGTATGCCCTGTTCGCAGACAAGGTCGCCGCGCGGGCCCGTGTCGTCCCCGGTCGCTGCTGCCGGTCGGCTAGAACTGCGGTTCGGTTTCGTCTTTCTTGACTTTGCCGAAGAGATCGATGTTGTCGTCGATGCTGACGGCGAGCGGGCGGCGGGCAAGCTGCGCTGCCTCGCTCGTCGGCACGATCGACTCCCACAGGCGCGGTGGCAGAGCGCTGCCGAGCGGCCGGCGGCGGCGGGCGTCCCAGGGTATTGGTTTGGCGCCGTCGAAAGCGTGCCTCGAAACCACCCCTGCCACAGACGGCACCGGTTCGCTCAGATTCCGAACGTCGGCCTCGAAGCGTTCCCTGGCTGACGCCAGCGGTTCGGTGCGAATTCCCGCATCGATCAGGGGATCCGGCTCCGTGCCGTCAAACCATGGGAGCGCCTGCGGCAGCCTGACGGCCAGAGCGGCAGCCAGGTCGTTCCGTTCTCCGTGGTCCAGCGCCTTCAGCCAGCCGTCGATGCAAAGCTGGTGGAAATAGGCCTCTTCGCCGAATCGGGTCATCAGGTTGGCGGCGGGCGCGAAACCGCCCTTGCGCAGCGTATCCGCGAATCGCCACAGGGCCTTGTCGGCCAGAAACAGGGTCAGAATGAAGTCAGCCCAGTTTTGCGGCGGCGCGTCGAGCAGCGCCATGCTGTGAACGCCGTCCGCCGAACGGGCGAATTCGAGTTGGTGCTCGGGAAGCCCGTAACGCTCCTCCATGAACCGGAAGAGGGCCCTGGCGTGGCCGAGCTTTTCCTCGGCGATTCCGGCCATGGAGGTGAAATCGGTGAGTTCCCGGCCGTTGAGCATGCAGTTGACGTACCAGTGCCCCAGCACCCAGTTGCTGTCCGCGATGCAGAGAAGTTCGCCCTGGAGCGCGGCAGTGACCCCGTCCGGGTAGCTCACGGCAGGGCTTCCATCAGCCGGGGAGCCGGTGCTGCCATTTCAGCCATCCGAAGCCCTGCCCGCAGTCGAGGCATTCGAACATCATCTCCGCCACGCTCGGGCCATAGGGGCTGACCAGACGAGTATCGATGGATTCGCACCAGGGACAGCGTACCTGGCCATCGTACTCTTCCGTCGGCCGGAAGTGCCTGCCGCAACGGGCCGCTGTCGAATCGTCGTTCATCAGGCGAGCCCGACCGTGCCGTCGCGCCCCTGCTGCAGGCAGTCCATGAACGATGCTGCCGGCGCCACGCGCAGCTCCACCCACTGCCGTTCCGAGTACAGGATGCGTGCGCGGGCAACGGCGAGTTCCTGATTGGGCGCCACGATGCTGCCGATGTGCGACAGGGGACGCTCCATCTGGTCGCGGCCGAACACCTCGAATTGCTGGTCTTGGGATGTGGAACGGCCGAGGGGCACGACGCTAGATTCGGTAGCCGCTTCGCGCCGCATATCGTTTTGCCCGGTCCGACATCAGCGAGCGGTCCCAACGGGCTTCCCAGTCCACACGTACGCGTACGTCGCCGACGCCGTCCACGCGCAGCACCTGCCGCCGGACGTTTTCCTTCAGCATCGTGAAGGCCGGGCAACCCAGGCAGGGGAATACCAGGGAGACGTCGACGTTGCCCTCATCGTCCGCCTGCACGGCGCTCAGCATCCCCATTTCGGTGAGCGGCACGTTGATGTGCGGGTCGAGCACCCGGCCGACCGCGGCTGCCACTGCGCTTCGATCGACTACCACAGCGCTTCGCCCCAGGCTTCGCCGCGCAGGCGCTCGTAGGCGCCCGGCCGCATGGGCCCGCCCCGGCGGGAGTGATTCCAGTATTCCTCGTGGGAGCACTGCTCGCCGCTCCAGGTGTAAGTCTCGGCGTCGTAGAGCATGGGATAGGGCATGGTGAGCACCCATCGCCTGCTTTCGGCATCGAAATCGGCGGGAAAGTCGGCGCCGAGGCGGTTGAGGAAGGCGCAGGTGGACTGCAGCCACTTCTCGCGCATGAAGTCGTTGCTCCAGCCGCGCACGCGGTAGGTCAACTGTTCCGGCCGCGTCTTGAGGCTGTCGGGCTTGCCGAACCACATCACGCCGAACGGGAAGATCCAGTCGATGGCCCGCTGCACCGCGGCCCGGGTCTCTTCGGACCGGTTCCAGTAGAACTCGGTCCAGAAGTTGCCGTGACGCATGTGAAAACCTTCCTCGAAATTTACCTTGCGCAGCGTGCGGCGGTAGGGTGCGTAACTGCAGTGCAGTTCCAGGTCCTTGGTCCAGTGCAGGCCGGCACGGTCGAGCATGCACTGCATCACCACGAACTCGATGTAGCTGCGTATGGGGACTTCCATGATCGGCCAGGTCCAGATATGGGCGACGTCGTCGTGGAAGGCGCGGGCGTGCACATCGACACCAAACTGCTCGGCGAGAATGCCCTGATGGTAGGCGTGGCCCACTTCGTCGAGGATGGTGGCGCACACGGCGATCTTGGCGCCGATGTCGGGCGCCGTGCGAAAGGCGGTGCAGGCCCAGGTGAGCACGCTGATCTCGCTGATCGAGGCGATTTCGACGGTCTGGCGAAGGATTTCCCGGTAGCGCGGGGAGAGTTCCGCGGCGTCTTCGAACAGTTCCCCGGCCTCGATGCGGGCGAGCATCGCCGCCTCCACGGCATCCGGATGTTTCACGGCAGCGGCGCCGGCTGGGTCGGGCATGGAATTTATTCCATTATTCAATGAGTTAGACGATAATCGCCGCACCTCGTCAGTCGATGGTAGGTATTGGTCACAATGGCGTCAAGGTCGCAACGGGCAAAGCACCCGTCGATTCGGCACCGGAGTCCCGGCGCGTTCGGGAGAAAGCCGCACTCTGATGCTCAACGCCGGTCGCCCCATGAACTGCAAGAGGGCGGCAAACCATTGGCGCGCAACAGGGCACGCCGCCCTTCGGTGCCGGAATGGCGATGAGTAACAGGATCGTCATTGACCGCTGCGAAGACTTGCGCCGCCTGCAAGGGAGGCTGATCGTCGATTCCGATCCGGTGACGATCACGGCGGAGGGCATTCAGCACTTCTGCCGCGGCACCGGCAATGACGAGTGGATCCACTGGGATGAGGAGCGCTGCAAGGCGTCGCCGTTCGGTGCCCTGATCGCACCCGGCCTGTACCTGCCCGCCCTGTTCCCGTCCCTGTTCTGGCAGGTAATGGAAATCAATCTGTCCCGGATGATCGTCAAGGGCATCGACGGCATCCGCATTCTCAAGCCGGTAACGGTCGGCTCGCGCATCCGCTGCCGCGCCACCGTGGAAAAGGTGCTCGAGCGTGACAGCGGCATCGAGGTGCACTACGGCATCCGATTCTCCTTCGCTGACACGGAGGAGCCGGCCGCGGTCGCCACCTTCATCAACCGGTATTGGGATTGACCTGCCCGGTGCAAAGGGGAAACGCCCGCTGCCCGAATTGACAAGACTTGGCCGGCGTCCCCATCGAGAATGAACCCATGACCGTGCCCGATGCAACGCCGGACAACTGAGTGCGCGATGGTGCCGGAGTTAGCCCGACTTCCGCAACTCAGCGTCGAAACGGTTGCAAGTCATTGATTTTAG
>JAPPHD010000082.1 GCA_028821125.1 Gammaproteobacteria bacterium | reverse complement strand
GCCCCACGGGGCCTGTGGCAAGGCGCGGCCCGCAAGCTCTGAATGCGCAAAAAGACGTGTGACACGACACTAGGCGTATGACACCTCGACGCGAGCTGGGTACCGCCAGGCTGTTCGCCTTCGCCCTGCCCGCCATGCCGCTGGCTGCGCTCTATTCGCCGATTACGGTCTATCTGCCCCCGTTCTATGGCACGGAGATGGGCCTCGGCCTGGCGGTCGTGGGCGGGGTATTCATATTCGCCCGGGTGTGGGACATCGTTACCGATCCGGTTCTGGGCATCCTGAGCGACCGGGTCGCGATTCGCGGCAGTCGCAGGCGGCCCTGGCTCGCTGTCTCGGTTCCACTGCTGCTGGTTACGGTGGTCATGGTGTTCATGCCTCGCGCCGTTTCCGGCGAAACCGTTTCGGCCGGCTACCTGATGTTCTGGCTGGCGGTGATGTACGTCGGTTATACGCTTGCCACCCTATCCCAGTATTCCTGGGCCTCGGAACTGTCCGCGGACTACAACGAACGTTCGCGCATCATGGGCTGGCGGGAGTTCTTCCACCTGTCCGGCATGCTGGCGGTGCTGAGCCTGCCCGCCGCCATGGAGTACTTCCAGGGCAATACGTCGCTGGGCGACAAGGTGGCGACCATGGGGATGTATGTGCTGGTTCTGCTGCCGCTGACGGTGGGCCTGGCGGTGGCCGTGGTGCCGGAACATCCGCATCGCCGCAACGAACAGCTCGATTGGCGCGAAGGCATGAGAATCCTGCTGCGCAATGCGCCGATGCGCCGGGTGCTGGCCACGGACCTGGCGGTGGGGATTCCCGGCGGCGTGATGGGGTCGCTGTACGTCTTTTTCGTCATGGACGTGATTCGCGCTCCCGAATGGCTGACGGTCATTCTGCTGGGATTCTTCGCGGCCGGGCTTCTGGGCGTGCCCCTGACCGTGCGGCTGAGCTACCGGGTGGGCAAACACCACGCCATCGTCGCCTGCTGCGTGGCGATGATCCTCGTCACCCTGGGGTTCCTGGCCCTCGAGCCGGGCGACGTCCTCCCGTTCGCCGCCCTGATCGTGGCGTCCGGCCTGGTATTCAACGGCATCAACGCCATGCTGCGGTCGATTACGGCGGACATCACCGACTACGACCAGGTGCATTCCGGGTCGGAACGGGCCGGCCTCTACTACGCACTGTTGACCCTGACCAGCAAGATCGGCTACGCCTTCGCGCTGATTACCTATCCCGTGCTCGAATGGTTGGGCTATGAGGCGGGCGGCCAGAGCGGCGCCCAGGCCATCGATGCCTTGCGCTATACCTTCGTCGTCTTTCCGTTGACCGCCCTTGTCGTTGCGATCTGCCTGATGTGGCGCTTCCCGATCGGGTTG
Source organism: Gammaproteobacteria bacterium (assembly GCA_028821125.1). Taxonomy (GTDB): domain Bacteria; phylum Pseudomonadota; class Gammaproteobacteria; order Pseudomonadales; family Azotimanducaceae; genus Azophilus. The sequence continues at coordinate 39,529 of JAPPHD010000082.1, read as the reverse complement.
GAGCGGCAGCGGGAGATTCGGCGCCTGCTGAGCGAACGCCAACGGGAGGACGAGTCAGTCCGACCACAAGACGGTGAACGGGCGCATCCTTGACCGATGTGACATCCTTTATTCTCATATAGAAGGTCCAGACGCCACACTTCCCGATCCAATGCCTCAAGCCATTCCACACAATCTCGTTGCCCAGACATGGTCGGGCCCGCTGGAGCCGTCCGCCAGCGTACCCGAGGCCGCGGATGTCGTCGTCATCGGCGGCGGCATCGTCGGCATCTCCACCGCCTGGTTCCTGGCCCGGCAGGGCATCGATGTGGTGGTTTGCGAGAAGGGCCATGTCGCCGGCGAGCAGTCCGGCCGCAACTGGGGGTGGGTAAGGCAGCAGGGCCGGGACACGCGGGAACTGCCCATGATCGTCGAGTCGCTGCGCATCTGGCGGCAGTTGGGCGACGCCATCGGCGAGGACGTCGGTTTTCGCGAACAGGGCATTCTCTACCTGATTGAGGACAACCGGCAGTTCGAGCGTTACGCCGCATGGATGATAGCCGCGGAAGACTACGGGATCGGCACGCGGCTGATCGAGGGGGAGGAACTCAAGGGCCTGGTCCGGGGCTCGACGGTTCGCTGGCGCGGCGCCCTGTACACCGCCAGCGACGGCCGCGCGGAACCGCACAAGGCAACGCCCGCGCTGGCCCGGGCCGCGGCCCGGGAAGGCGCCACGGTTCTCAGCGCCTGCGCCGTACGCGGTATCGAATCGTCGGCGGGAAGGGTTTCGGCGGTGGTCACCGAACACGGCACGATCAGGACATCGACCGTGCTCTGCGCCGCCGGAGCATGGACATCGATGTTCTGCCGCACGTTGGGGATCACCGTGCCCCAGTTGCGTGTGCGCGGCACCGTGGCACGAACCGCACCGGCCAACACCGTGGTCTGCGACGGCAGCATGGCCGGGGCCAGGGTGGCCCTGCGCCGCCGGCTGGACGGCGGCTATACCCTCGCCCACGGCACGACGCTCGAACATCCGATCACGCCGTCGACGATCCGGTTTGGCCCCAGGTTCCTGCCCGCAGCCCTTATGGAACGGCGCAACCTGCGCCTTTCCCTCGGCGCCCCGTTCCTCGAGGAATGGTCCACGCCGAAGCGATGGCCGCTCGACGAGCCATCTCCGTTCGAGCAATGCCGCGTGCTTGATCCGCGGCCCAATGACGGCATCCTGCGCCGAATTCGCAGGGATACCGATGCCCTCTTTCCGGATCTGGCGGGCGTTCCCATCGTCGAGAGCTGGGCCGGCATGATCGAGATGACACCCGATGTCATTCCCGTGATCGATCAGGCCGACGCGCTGCCCGGTTTCTTCGTGGCCACGGGTTTCAGCGGCCACGGTTTCGGTATCGGCCCGGGGGCCGGCAAGGCGATAGCGGGGCTGCTCACCGGTGACGGCAGCGGCTTGGATCTACACGAATTCCGGCTTGGCCGATTTTTTGACGGCACGCCCATACGGCCCCAGACATCGGTCTGAACCCGCTGCGGCGTCGGGCCGCCGCAATTCCGGCTCGACTCTTGCGCCGCCGGTGCCACCTCCCCGCTCAAGGATTGCCCGCATCCCTCACCAACTTCCGTCGCGAGGACGGCCAGGCGGGGCGAGTGCATCGGCGCCTGCATCTCGCAGTTGGTGACGGATGCGGTTTAGCCAGTCGCCCGCAAGGCGTTTTCAAGGTGGCCGACGACCCACTCGACCGGCTCCACCCCGACCGAGAGCCTGATCGTCGAAGGCTCGTACGCCGTCCCGAAGCAGGCCCTGATATGCAGGAAGCTCGTGGTGACGTCGCCCATCGAAGCGATGTGCGGGATGTGCGGACCGAGGTCGTCGACGAACCGGCTGCAGCCTTCCTCGTCCCGCGCGAGATCGAATGTGATCAACGCGCCGAAACCGCGCTCATCGAAGAGGCTCCTGGCCACCGCGTGATCGGCGTGCGAAGAAAGTCCGGCATACCGGACCCTGGCTACGCCGGGATGGTTCTCCAGGTATCCGGCCAGTTCAGCGGCCGTCGCGTTCTGCCGGGCCACCCGCAGCGAAAAGGTTGCAAGTTCCGACTTGAGGCGCCCGGCATCGTCCGGGCTGATCACCGACCCGATCGTATTGCGGTGCATCAGCAGCCGGGCGCGCAAGTCCGGGTCGTTCACGCCGATGACGCCGGCCAGAATGTCGTTGTGCCCGGCCAGCCACTTGGTGGCGCTGTGCACCACCAGGTCGGCGCCCGCATCGAGCGGTTTGAACAGGTAGGGGGTTCCTATGGTGTTGTCGACCACAACCAGCGCACCCCGCCGGCGGGCCGCCCGGACGACTGCAGGCACGTCGACGACATCCAGCAGCGGGTTCGTGATGGGTTCGACGAAGACAAGCGCCGGCGCTTCCTCCTCAATGGCGCCGACCAGGTTGGCCGTCGTCGAGTTCGCCCCGGCAGGGTCGGTGAACCGGACGTTGGTCCCGCGCTGGCCCTTCAGCACCTCAGCGGCGTATTGCGCCGTTCCACTGTACACATCGGCCGGAAAGAGCCATGGCCGCGCATCGGCCGGGTCGTTGAAGGTCGACAGGGCGGTATTGATCGCAGCCATGCCGCAGGGCGTCAGGATGCACCAATCGCACGATTCGACATCGGCGAGCGCGCGCTCGCAATCGGCTACGGTGGGGTTCTCACGCCTCGCGTAGGAATACAGCGCATCCCCGAGCGGCGCGGTGAACGCGGTTTCGGTGGCATTTACACCGCCGAGGCGAAAGCCGACGGTTCTGTCTATCACGGAATCGGACACAACTCCTCCCTTGGATCGTATCAATCGTCTCGCGGAAGTGTATTCTGTACCCTCCGGACGCTCTAATCATCATTTGCGCGCGTCCACGGATAAAGAGAACCCATCGATGAAAGAGTACCCCCTGCCAAATCTGTCCAACGACCTGAGCGGCCGGGTGGCGCTCGTAACGGGCGCTTCTTCGGGCCTCGGCTATCGGTTCGCGCAGGTCATCGCCGCCTGCGGCGCGAAAGTCGCCATCGCCGCCCGCCGGGTGGAGCGGCTGGATGCCCTGGCCGGGAAAATCCGTTCGAGCGGCGGAGTCGCCGAAGCCGTCCCCATGGACATGTGCGACAACGACTCGATGCTGCGCGCCGTCGACCAGGCCGAGGTAGCGCTGGGAACCATCGACATCCTCATCAACAACGCCGGCGTTCCCGATGCCCAGCGCGCCCACAAGATGTCCCTGGAACTGATCGACACGGTGTTCGACACCAACCTGCGCGGCCCCTACATCCTGTCCTGCGAAATCGCCCGCCGGCTCATCGCCGCAAAAAAGCCCGGCCGGATGGTGAACATCTCCTCGGTCAGCGGATTCAACTACAACGGCAACGGCGCCGCGCTCTACTCCATCACCAAATCCGCCATCGTGCGCATGACGGAGTGCCTGGCCGTGGAATGGGCGCGATTCGACATCAACGTGAATGCCATCGCGCCCGGCGCCTTCCATTCGGAGATGATGGACGGCATGCTCGAGCGCGTGGGCGACATCACCCAGTTTTTCCCTCGCAAGCGCCTCTGCGACCCGCCGGAGATGGACAGCACCCTGCTCTACTTCCTGTCGCCCGCTTCCGCCGCCGTCACCGGCACCTGCATCAAGATCGACGACGGACAGGGCTCAAGGTAATTCGGCGGCGGACGCCAGATGGAAGACGCCAGCGCGGTGCATGCCTGCGTGCCCCGGCAAACCCGAAGCCTCGACCGGACGTCGCTGACGACCGCCGGGAAGGTCATCACTGACGACGACCAGGCCATTACCGGCGACGGCTAGATCATGACTGACGACGAACCCACCATCACCGGTGCCCGGGCTCCCACGCCCCTCTGGCAGCGCGCCCTGCTCTGGCTCATCACGATCCTCTGCTTCGCCTGGCTGTACACCCGCATCGACACGGCGGCGGCGCGAGCGGGCCTGACCGTGGCGAGCTACATGCTGGGTGTCTTCGCAAGCGTGTCCTGGGGAACCTGGCTCGCGCTGATGATCCCCTACTCGATCTTCTTCTTCCTCGTCGACTCCACGGTGGTGTGGCGCGTGGTCACCTGGTTCAACGCCCGCGTACGCTGGACCGGCATCCTGCCCATCCGGGCCAGCGCCTACATCATCTCCATCGTCAACGAGCAGGTGGGCAAGGGCGCCATGGCGCTCTACCTGAATCGGCGGGACGGCGTGCCCGGCTGGGAGGTCGGCTCGTCCATGCTCTTCATCATGTTCTGCGAGCTGCTCTATCTCACGTTCTGGGCGAACGTCGGCTACGCGATGGCAGCCGACACCCTGCCGGAGATATTCGGGCTGGTGCCGTGGATCGGGCTGGGTGTGCTGCTGCTCTTCATTCTGTGGGTCGCCTACTTTCGAGGCATCATCCCCGCAGGCGGAAAACTGCGGGAGCGCTCGATACTGAAGGCATTCCGGGAAGCCTCGCCGCTTCGCTACGTTATCGTTGCAGCCATCCGCTCGCCCGCCCTGCTCGGGGCCGTGCTGGTCTACACATTGGCCTTGCGCCTGTTCGGGGTCGAAGCTTCCTTCCTCGACATGCTGGGAGTACTGCCGGTGATCTTCTTCGCGGCCGCGATTCCGACCCCGATGCGCGCCGCGGCCATCACCATCTGGGTGGTGCTGTTCCCGGACAACGCGGCCCAGCTATCGGCCTTCGGGCTCGTGATGCACAACTTCTTCATCTTCTTCAACGCAGCGATCGGCCTGCTGTTCCTGCGGCGCGCCAACCGGGAGCTGTTCGGGTAGGCGAGCGCCGGCCTTCCTTGCAAGCACGCCCCGGCTATCGCACCATCGAAGCGGGCCGACATCACAGGCAACCCAGGGACTGCAAATGAAATCAATAGCCCAATTCACCGTCGCCATGCTGCTGATGGTCTCGCCACTGGTATATTCCGTGGAATTGGCCGGGCTGGGAACCATCACCTTCCCCACCTCCGCCAGCGGCCCCGCCCAAGACCACTTCCTGCGCGGCGTCACCATCATGCACAGCTTCGGCTGGAAAGAGGCGCGCGCCGAATTCCAGGCGGCGCAGCGGCTGGATCCCGATTTCGCCATGGCTTATTGGGGCGAGGCGCTCTGCTACAACCATCCGCTGATCGGCGAGTGGGACCCCGACACGCCGAAAGCCGTGCTGAGGCGATTGGGCGACGCCCCTGAGGCGCGCCTGGCCAAGGCGCCCACGCACCGGGAGAAGGGATTTATCCGGGCCGTCGAGGCACTGTTCCTCGGCGACGGCGACACCCTGACGCGGCGGCGCGCCTACATGGAGGCGATGCGCGAACTCCACGAGGCCTATCCCGAAGACGAGGAAGTCACGGCCTTCTACGCGCTGTCGCTCCTGATGTCCGCGGGCCGCGGGGACGACGTCATGCGCACCAACGTTCTGGCGGGCGCGGTGGCGTTGCAGTTGCTCGACCGCAATCCCAATCATCCCGGCGCGGCGCACTACACCATCCACGCCTTCGACGACCCGGTGCACGCGCCCCTCGCCCTGCCCGCCGCACGGGTATTCGCCCGCATCGCCGAAAAGGTGTCCCACGCCCGGCACATGCCCTCGCACATCTTCATTCAGCGGGGCATGTGGGACCAGGTCTCCTCGTCCAACCAGTCCGCCTACGAAGCGGCCGTCGATCTCTACGAGCCCGGCGACCGGCTGGACGACATGGTGCATGCGCTGGACTGGGGCCAGTACGGCGATCTGCAGCGCGGTGACTACGAACGTGCCGCACACTGGATCGAACTCATGGAAGGCATCGCCGAACGGGCTCCGGACGACGAACTGGCGGCCATGAGGCTGGCCGGGGTCAAGGCCCGCTATGCCATCGAGCGGGAAGACTGGCAGGGCGAACCGGTCACGGACCGAACCAGCCCGACGCAACTGCTGGCCTTTGGCCTTGGCGCCGTCCATACCGGCGATTTCGAACTCGCCGAAACAGTCGTGGAAAAGCTCGCCGAAAAGGCGGAGGAGGCCGCATCCAAGGACGACCACCGCTTCTACTACTCGTTCACCGCCAAACCGCTGAAGATCATGAGTAGGGAAGTCGCCGGTCTTCTGGAGATCGCCCGCGGCAACACCGAGGCGGGTCTGGCATTGTTGAGCGAGGGCGTAGACATCGACGAATCCAGGCATCCTCCCATCGGCGCGCCGAGCCCGCTGAAACCCGCTCACGAACTCTACGGCGAAGCACTGCTCACCGCCGGCCGCCCCGAGGAGGCGCTGGCCATGTTCGAGCGCTCCCTTGAGCGCATGCCCAACCGCCCCCTGTCACTGCGCGGGCTGGCGCGGGCCCATGTGGCGCTCGGCAATGCTGAGGACGCCCGCAGCGCTTACGCGCGGCTTGAGTCGGGCTGGCAGGGCCGCGACGTCGCCTGGCGGCAGGAAGCGGCCGGACACGTTGCCGGTGCCGGGGCGTCTGAGTAGCCGAATATTCGGTATCGGCGGTTGCTTTGCGCGGTAACCATCCGATCACGTTGGTTGGTGAGCCGCCGACCGGGGATCGCGCTGGTCGATTCCGCTCAGAGATAGCTGAAGTCGTAGCGGTTTGCGTTCCAAACGATGTGGCCGACCGAGGGCGACGGGAAGTGCGATGTAAGGATCAGTGTATCGGTGTCGCAGTGGGTTCCGAGAAACTTCTTCCGGGTCGTTGCCGCCAGTTCCAGGTCGAAGTCTGAATTGCAGCTCCAGCCCGGCTCGGCGAGTTGCAACGGGCTGTGTATCAGGTCTCCGCACATGGCCGCACGATGCGCGCCGGAATTCAGGTGAACGGCAACGTGGCCGGCCGTGTGGCCCACCGTCGGTTCGAGCCATAGCTCGTCGTCCAGCGCGTAGTCCATATCCACGAGCACCGCCTGCCGCGCTTCCATCACCGGCAGCACGTTGTCGAGGAAGAGCTGGTGCCCCTCGGCCTCCGTCGCCGCGTATTCCTCGCGCGAGAACACGTACTTCGCATTGGGGAAGGTCGGCTGCCACCGGCCGTCGACGAGCCGCGTGTTCCAGCCGCAATGGTCCGAGTGCAGGTGGGTGCAGAACACGAAATCGATCTCGTCGGGGTGCGCGCCCGCCGCCGCCAGGCGGGCCAGCCAGCGTTGGTTTGCGCGCCGATGCCAGGCGGACGGTTCCGCGTAGGTCTTGTCGCAGCCCACACAGGTGTCGATGAGAATGCAGTGGTAGCGCGTGCGCACCAGGTAGGAAACCACCGGCATCACCAGGCAGCCGGTGTCGGGACACAGGGCTTTCGGAACCAGCCACTCCCGGTACGGCTCCAGCGCCTCGGGCGTCGCCTCATCGAACATGTCCGTGGGCAGGTAGACGGGAATCTCGTGCTCCACGATTCGGTGAACGGTGATCTCACCCAGTTGCGTTGCGGTCACGATTCGGTTTCCGATACGCCGTTTTCGCGGCAACGGATGTCGGACGAACCCGGTTCACACCCGTTCGCCGCTTGTTCGTTGCGCAGGCGGAGGTCATACACCATTCCTCAATCGTCGCCAAACATGGCGGCATACGCCTCCTGCCACTCGCGTTTGCAGTGGCCGAGCACCGAGTCGACGTCCGCCGCCGCGAAACCCAGCTCGGTCATGACTTCCGCCGTGTGCGCGCCGAGAGGCGGCGGCTGACCGGGCGGTACCGTGGGCGTCGCGCTGAAGTCCATCAGGGTGCCGATGGTCGGCGTCTCGCCGATGGAGGGCAGTTCGAGGCCGACAACGTACCCGTTCGCCAGGTTCTGGGGGTCCGTCAACACGTCGTCGTGGCCGCGTACGCGCTCGCAGATCAGCTCCGGCTGCGTCGCTGCGAAACCGGCGAACGCATCGAAGGTTTTCGAGGCAAAGGCTTCGCTCAAATGCCGCCGTATCCCCGCAACGCCCGCCTCGCTTCCGGAGAAGCCCAGGCGCTTGGTCGCGGAATTCCACTCTTCCTTCAGGATCACTTCCGGTTTGTCGAAAAAGATCCAGAACTCGGCCCAGGCCTCCTCCGTCAGCGCCGTGACGAACAGCACTTCCACGCCGTCCGAAGTTCTATAGACACCGTAGGGCCCCAGGATGTTGGGATGATGGGTCCCCGCCCGGGTCAGGCGGGTACCGGTCAGCGCCGCGTGCTGCAGTTCCCACATCTGCAGCCACAGTTGGGCGCCGAGGGACGACGTGCGCACCACCTGCCCCCTGCCGGTGGCCGCACGGTTCAGCAGGGCCGTGACGCAACCCAGGGCCAGTTGCATCGCGCCCGCATGGTCCGCGACGGCCACTCCGGGCGGCATCGGCATTTCCCCGGGCCGGCCGCTCATGCTCGCCAGCCCGCCACGTGCCTGGGCGGCGCCGTCCAGCATCGCCTTGTCCGCATCCGGGCCGCGCGGCCCGAATCCGTTGACGTGACCCACCACAAGTTGCGGATACCGCTCCGGGAGTTCGTCGAGGTCGAGGCCCATCCGGGCGAGCCCCGACGCACGGAAATTGGAGAGGAAGAGATCGGCATTCTCGAGGAGCTTCGCCATGACGGCGCGGCCGAGGCCGGTGTACAGGTCGAGGGTCACGGAGCGCTTCGCCTTGTTCATGGCGAGGAACTGCGGCGCCGGCGCGTCTTCCGGGAGCGCGTTGCCGACGCCCCGGTGATAGCGGCTCGGATCGCCGACGGGCGGCTCCACCTTGACGACCCGGGCGCCCATGTTCGCAAAGTAGAGGCCCGCGGCAGGACCCTGAATCGAGGTCGCCAGTTCCACCACGTTGAGACCTGCTAGCGGCCCCGGCATCGTCAGCCTCGGGTCCTGCCGTGGTGTGGGCGAATGGGGATTCGACTGCCGAACCGGCCTTGCATCCCGGAATCCTATCGTGATTCAGGCGGCCCTTGCCATGCCGGGGCATTTGCCCGCACCACGCAAAGGCGATGGCTTACGCAATCTCAGGGCTGATTGGTCAAGCCGCCGAGCGCCCCACGCTGGAGGATTCTGCCTATGAATTCGAGTTCGTAGGCCGCTTCGGGGTCCTCGCGCACCAGTTCATCGAGAATGTGGGCATCCTCCCCCACCAGGATGCGCCAGCGGTCCTGCCGTACGCCGTCGAGGATGATCGATGCGGCCCGGGCCGCCGTGGTGGGTGCGTTGTCGCGGAAATCCACTCGCCGCTGGGCAACGGCTCTTCGGATGTGGTCGTCGGACTCGTTGCCGACCGGCAGGCCGGAGATCACCATCTGCTTGCGGATCGCCGCAACCTGGTCCCGCGAGAGGTTTTCCGGTTCCGGCGCCCCGAGCACCCGGCTGGAGTTGAAACCGATGGACGTGCCCACGTGCCCGGGCATGACCACCGCCACCTTCACGTGCGGCGCGTGCACGCGCAGGTCGGCGATCAGCGCCTCCGAAAAACCCTTCACCGCGAACTTGGCCGCGCTGTAGGGCGTGTGCGGCACGGTTGGGCCCAGGCTCGCCCAGAAGCCGTTGATGCTCGAGGTGTTGACCAGATATGCCTCGTCGCTTGCCACCAGCAACGGCATGAACGCGCGCGCGCAATAGTAGACGCCGTACCAGCAGACGCCGAAGACCCGCTCCCACTCTTCCCGGTCGCCGTCGATGAATCCCACGGGGCTGCCGATGCCGGCGTTGTTGAACAGCAGGTGGATGCATTCCGCCTCGTGTTGCTCCACCACCTCATCACGGAAGGCGAGTACCTGGGCTTCGTCTGCGACATCGCACTCGTGCGTGGTCACCCGTACGGCTTCGCTGCACAGCGCCGCCGTCTCGGCGAGGCTGTCGGAGAAGATGTCGCAGGCCGCCACATTGCAACCCGCCGCAGCCAACTGAACCGCGAGTTCGCGCCCGATACCGCTGCCGCCGCCGGTGACGACCGCAAGCTTCCCGCTGAATTCCTTCATGTTCGATTTCCTTGCCAGGGTGACGCCGCCCGAATCGCCGGTTCAATCGTCGCGGTCGGTCGTCGCCGATGTTTCAAGTGGCGCTAAAGGGCCCTGCACAAACGGCGCGAGTCCAGGATTGCGCAGTGAATGTCTCGCGACGATACGGCATCGCCGACCTTGTACAGTTCGAAGCCTCGATCGCCACGGCTGCCGGCCGTCTGTGGCAGGCCGGCGAGCAACCTGGCCGGGTCGACCGCGCCATTGTTGCATGAACCGGGCCGCAGTTCCTCGAACAGCGCATCGGCGGGAACGGTGCCTCGCTCGACCACGACCTGGTCCGACAGGCGCTCCACCATTTCCCCGGTGAGTTCGTTCGCAAAAACCGCGCGCAGCTTCATGCCGGACCGCTCGACCCGCTCGAGCCGTTGGTCCGGCATGAGTGTCACGCCCTTTTCGTAGAAGTGCTGCAGATAGACCGGGTAGTTGCAATAGCCCGAGCGCTCGGCGGCATGATGGCCGCGAAAGACGAGTTCGACCTCCGCTCCCCTGTCGGCCAGGAATTCGGCTGCGGACGCCCCCGCATGATCCCCGAGTTCATCGTAGACGAGCACGTTCTTCGCGACGGCCGCGCCGCCGCCCAGGATGTCGCTGACGCTGTCGCAATGTTCGTGGCCGTCGAGCCATTCGAGGTCTGGGAGGCCGCCCGTGGCGACTATGACGACCTCCGGGCCGAGTCCCGTAACGGTTACCCCCTCGGCATGGGTCGACAGCCGGACATCCACGCCCAGGTGCCCGATCTCGCCGGCCAGCCAGTCGGTAACGCCTGCGATCTCGCGCCGCCAACCCGCTTTCGCCGCCAGGGCAACCTGTCCTCCAAGCCGATCTGCGGATTCGAGCAGAATGACCTCATGGCCCCTCGACGCGCAGACGCGGGCCGCTTCGAGACCGGCCGGCCCGCCCCCCACGACCACAACCCGTTTGCTGGCCTGCGCGCCCGGTGTTTCGTGCGGCAGGGTCTTTTCGCGCCCGGTCGAGGGGTTGTGTATGCAGAAACGATGGTCCATGCAGAAGGTGGCGCCAACGCAGGGACGGATGCGCCCCTCCTCGCCGGCCTCGATCTTCCTGACGATGTGGGGGTCGGCGATGTGGGCGCGCGTCATGCCGACCAGGTCGACGATGCCCTCTTCGATGACGCGGCGCGCGGTCGCCGCGTCGACGATGCGGCAGGCATGGAAGGTGGGCAACCTGAGTTCCCGGGTGAATGCCCGGACCCGGTCGAGGTAGGGTGCTTTCGGGGCCGACATGCCCGGCATCAGGTTGACGTAATCGATCTCGGTATCGACACGGCCGAAGTTGAGGTTGAGGAAGTCGACCAGGCCCGACCGCTCGTGAATCTGCGCAATCTCGAGACAGTCGTCTTTCGACAGGCCGCCCTCGAGATTCTGATCGATGGCGATTCGGATGCCGACAATGAAGTCATCCCCGACCTTGCGGCGAATCTCTTCGAGCACCATGAAACCGAAGCGCAGCCGGTTTTCGAGCGAACCGCCGAATTCGTCGTTGCGCCGGTTCCAGGCCGGCGACCAGAACTGCTCGGGCAGATGCGCCTGACCGACCACCTCGCAACCGTCCAGGCCGCCTTCCCGGCAGCGCCGTGCGGCCTCGCCATAGGCGGCGGCGATGCGGTCGATGTCGGCACGGTCCATAACCTTGGGGAAGCCGCCGCCGACCTCCCGCGTGCGCGATGACGAGACGCTCGGCAACCAGTCGAACGCCCGCGTCGTGGCGCGGCGGCCGAGGTGGGTGATCTGGCACATCAGGGCGCAGTCGTAGGCGTGAATCCGCTCGGCAAATTGCTGGAAGTGCGGAATCACGGAGTCGTCACCGAGGTTAAGGACACCCGTGGACGTGGCGGAGTCCTGCGTGACGGCGGATGAGCCGCCAAACATGGTCATGGCAATGCCGCCCCTGGCTTTTTCCTCGTGGTAGAGCTGTTCCCGTTCCTGCGGGGCGCCGTCGACCACGTAAAGCATCGTGTGGCTGGTGCTGATGATGCGGTTCTTGAGCGCCAGGTGCTTGAGCCGGAACGGTTGCAGCAGCGGGTCCATGCGCTATCGATACATCCAGGCGTACAGGGCGAGCATCGGCTCATCGCCGGGCCGCTTGCCTTCGCTGCCGCCATAGGGGCGAGAGATCACGGCCCCGGGCTCGACCCGCACCCAGGGAGCGTCGCCGGACTTCCACTCGGGAAATCCACCGATCACCAGAAACACGCCTTCCGACTCATAGCGGGTCGGTGGGTAGGTCACGCCGGGGCCGAGCAGCAGCACGCCGAACGCCATCCTGTCGCTGCCGGTCAGGCCCAGGCCGCTCCAGGCGTAGTTGTCCATGAACTCGGCGCCCATGTTGCCGGCGTTGTAACGGGGATTCTGCGCCCAGGCGAGGTCGGGCTGCAGTTGCCGGATTGCCGCCGCTACGGCAGCCGCCGGGCCGGATTCAGCGAGTTCGAGCGTCCGCACCAGGTGCCGGCACCCGGGGAATTGCCGGGGCGCCGCCCGCCCGGGGTCCGGGCACAGTTCCGCCATCAGCGCGAGGACCCGGCCCAGTTGTTCCGAGCAGGCGGGGGTTTTCACCGCTTCCGCCTGGAACAAATCGCGAGCGGCGCTCACCGCCTGCATGGCCGCCCGGTCGAAACCGGGGCTACTGCGCATCGTCCGACACTCCCTGCCAGTAGCGCGGCATCGGTTCCGGCACATAGTCGTTGATGACATCCCGGGGCCTGTACATGGCGCTGAGGCCGTCGATCTCTTCGGCGGTGAGTTCGAGGTCCAGCGCACGGACGTTGTTCTCGACCTGGCCGGGCGTGCTGGCGCCGATAATGGGGCAGCAGATGTCCTCCCTGGCGAGAACCCAGGCAAGGGCGACGGCGGCCATTGTCGTGTTGCGCTCCGCCGCGACCGCCGCGACCCTGGCGCAAATCTCCCGGTCCAGCGCATCGCCGTACATGTTGCTGAAGTGCTCATCCGTTCGTGAACGGATCCTGTCGCTCGCCGACAGTTGCCCCCGCGCCAGCACGCTGAACCCCGTTACGGCGATTCCCCGGTCGCGGCAGTAGGGCAGCATCTCGCGCTCCTCTTCGCGATACAGCAGGTTGTACTGGCACTGCATGTTCACGAACTGCGTCCAGCCGTTGAGGCGCGCGACGTGGTTCATCTGCGCGAACTGCCAGGCGAACATGGTCGATGCGCCGAGGTAGAGCACCTTGCCCGACCGGACGAGATCGTGCAGCGCCTCCATGGTCTCCTCCATCGGCGTCTCGGGGTCGAAGGCATGGATGACCAGCAGGTCGATGTAGTCGGTGTTCATGCGGCGCAGGCTCGCGTCCACGGAAGCCAGCAGGTGTTTCCGCGAAAGCCCGCGGTCGTTGGGGTCGCCGCTCATCGCGTAGAAGGCCTTGGTGGCCAGCACCAGGGAGTCGCGCGGCACCATGGAGGTAAGGGTGGACGCCACGATGCGTTCGCTCTCGCCCGTGGAATACCAGTTGGCCGTGTCGTAGAAGGTGATGCCGAGATCGAGGCATTGCTTCAGCAGCGGCCTTGAGGCGGCCTCGTCCAGAACCCAGGGCTTCCAGCGGCTCGAGCCGATGGTCATGGTGCCGAAGCACAGCCGGCTCACCTTGAGCCCCGTATTGCCGAATGAAACTGTTTCCATGGTCCCGTTTTCCGTTCTGATTCCGCGCCCTCAGACGCCCGGCAACAAGCCGCCGAGGTGGCGCCTCGGCAGGTCTTTGACATAGTCGTTGACGACGCCGCGCGGCCGGTACATTTCCTCCAGCGACGCAAGCTCCTCAGGCTCGAGTTCCAGGTTGAGCGCGTCGACGTTGCTCTCGAGCTGCCCGACCGTTGCGACACTGACGATCGGCGCGCAGACCGCCTTCCGGGAAAGGACCCAGGCAATGGCAACCTGCGCCATGTTCGTACCGTGCTTTTCGGCAATGGCCCGCACACGTTCCAGGATCTTCAAGTCCAGCGCATCGCCGTAATTTCTGGCGCGGTACTGGTCCGTTTCCGCACGGACATCGGCCGCCCCGGAAAGCCAGCCGCGGGCCAGCGGGCTGAAGGTGGTGATGGCGATGCCCTGGTCCTGGCAATAGGGAATCATCTCCCGCTCTTCCTCCCGGTAAAGCAGGTTGTACTGGCACTGCATGTTGACGAAGCTCGTCCAGCCGTTCTCGCGGGCGACCGCATTCATCTCCGCGAACTGCCAGGCCCACATGGTCGATGCGCCGATGTAGCGCGCCTTGCCCGCCTTCACGATGTCGTGAAGGGTCGCCATCGTCTCTTCGATGGGCGTTGCCGCATCGAACGAATGCACCATGAACACGTCGACGTAGTCGGTGCCGATCCGCCTCAGGCTGTTGTCCATGGCCGCCAACAGGTGTTTGCGCGACAGCCCCGCATCGTTCGGGTCATCGCTCATCGCGTACCTGGCCTTGGTGGTGAGCACTAACGCTTCCCGCGGTACCATCGACAGCAGCGTCCTGCCGACAATCTCTTCGCTGATGCCGGTGGAATACCAGTCGGCCATGTCGAAGAAGGTGATCCCCAGGTCCAGGCACCGCTTGAGCAGCGCGACCGAATCCGCTTCGTCGAGCACCCAGGCTTTCCAGGCACTGCTGCCGACACCCATGGTGCCGAAACAGATCCGGCTGACCTTGAGCCCCGTCCGCTCGAACGAAACGGTTTCCATCGGCTAACCCGCCATGAACGAAAGATGCCGTACGCCGGTAGCGGGGTCGCGCGGCGCGACCGCGACGTAGCGGGCGACGTTGATCATGCTGGTGCTGTGGAACCAGGAATCGCCGCCGATGCCGTAGTCGGTGTCGTAACCGTACAGGTGGCCGTCGTCGTCCTCGCTGCCGGCGCCGCCGCGGTTGCCCGCCAGGGCGGGTACCCGCGTCTGGGCCTGGTCGGGCGTGTCGATGTTGTTGAAGGGGTGCCAGCTTCCCATCTTCGAGGTGTTGTTGCGGACCTGTGCCTTGTCGAGGTATCGCGATGCCGCCTCTGCGCCGCCGGCACGCACGATCATCACCGGGTCATCGCGCAGGGTATCGAAATCGATGTAGCCGCAGGCGGAGCCTTTTGCCGTCTCGAAATCCGTCACGACCGCGTAGCGGCGCGGCAGGGTGTCGATTCCGCGCCTGAACGCGTCGAAGCCGTAGACGGGAACCTCGGCGCCGTCGGGCATGCGGCCGGCGAGAACGCCGTGCGCTTCCCGTTGCGACAGCTTGCCCGCAAAGAGGCCCGTGAAGCCGTACTCGCTGTTCCGGTCGGTGCTCGCTCGGAACAGGCGTTCGTACCGTTCGGGTGTCGAGAACACGCCGCCGCCGTGAACGGTGACGATGACACGGTTGCCGCCGGGGGTGCTCACGAGGTTCTCCTCGGTGTACGGAAAGAACCAGTTGCTCCAGAGCTCGTTGTCGTAGTCCGCATCGACCCGCGCCTTGAGGAGTTGCGGGAGCGATGCCACGAAGCCGCCGTCGCCTGCGTATTCCAGGGCCCGGCGCAGCGCATCGGGCAGGTAGGAATCGTAGAACATCGCCGCTTCCATCCTCATGCCGCTGTCTCCCGGTTGGCGATTGGCCTGGTCCGCTTCATCGTGGGGCCTGCGGTGCCTTGAACGCCGGGCCACGGCTCATACTGCGTTTTCCGGCGCCGTGAACTGAAGGTGGCGAACGCCGGTGGTTGTCTCCCGCGGCGCGACAGCGACATAACGGGCCGTGTTGATCAGCGCCGTATCGGCGCGAATGCCGAATCCGGCGTCCCTGGCGATGCGATAGTGGGTGAACCAGATGTCCATTTCGCCTTCGAGGCGCATCGACGGGTCCAGGTTGCGCTTGTCTGCCGCACCGCCGATACAGTCGTAGACGAAGGGGACCCAGGCTTGCGGGAGCATCGGATCCATGTCGTCGAAGCGGTGCCAGCTCCCCATCGCGTCCGTGCCGTAGTACTCCCGCGCCCGGTCGAGATAGGCCGCTGCCGCTCCCCCACCGCCGGCCCGGGCGATCATCAGCGGATCCTCCTTGAGTTCCTCGAACGGCGTCAGCCCGCACCTCGAGGTTCTGGCCAACTCGAAATCCATGACCACGGCGTAGCGGCGCGGCAGGCCGGCCACACCGCCCGCGAATTCGCCGTATGAATAAACCGGGATCTCGGCGCCGTTCGGACACCGGCCTTCGAGCATCGCGTGCGCTTCGCTGTCACGGATCTTGCCGCCGAACAGCCCCGTGAAGCCTTGATCGCTGTCGCGCCAGGTGCTGGCCATGTAGAGGCGGCGAAAGCGTTGCGGCGTCGCGAAGATGCCGCCGCCGTGCACGATCACCGCCACGTGATTGCCCGCGGGCGTTCGCACCAGGCTCTCTTCGGAATTCGCGGTGAAGAACCAGGTGTCCCAGATTTCATTGTCGAGGGGCGCATTCGCGCGGGCATGCAGCAGGACCGGCAGCGAAGCCACGAAACCATCGTCGCCGGCGTACTCGAGCGCCCGTTGCAGGGCGTCGGGAAGATGCGAGTCGAAGACGGTCGCCGCTTCCATTCTCGTTTCATTCATCGTGCTGCTCCCTGGCAAGCGTGCGGGGCGATTATCGGGCCACGGATACGGCCGCCTCCGGCTTTCTGCCTGCCATTACGTGGGTGTCCTCGCTTCGCCGTCCTTTCCGTCCTTTTTTGTGGGTGTCCCCGTCTTTCCGTCCCCGTCTTTCCGTCTTTTCCGTATTTCTTTGTGGATGTCCCCGTATTTCGGTCTTTCCTCATAGGTTCCGCGCGGTGATGATCGGCTGGTAATAGCCCGTGTCTTCGGGCGGGTGCCAGCGTACGTGGCTGAATCCTGCATTGCGTGCGGCGGCGATCAATTCGTCGCGCAGCAGTGCTCTTAGCCTGGTTTCGAAATGGTCGGCGCTGAAACCTCCGTTGCGGTCGCGCAGCAGGAACTGGTGCACCCTGTAGCGGCTGCCGTCGTCATCCCAGTCCCAGAGCTGGAAGACGATGCGGCGGCCGTCCGTCCGGTCCTGCACGTGCTGGTTGTTGAAACGCGGGCGGTCCGCCACGAGCGCGTCATAGTCGCGGACGCTGATCAGCAGCAGGCCATCTGGTTCCAGGCGCGACTTCATGCTGTTCAGGGCAGCGGCGAGGTCAGTGTCGGTGAGACAGTGTGCGATGGAATTGTCGCAGGACAGGACGATGTCGAATGTGGCGGCGATATCCTGTTCAAGACGCCGATAATCCGCGACGCCGAAGCTCATGTCAGCCTCCAGCCGTTCCGCCTCCGCCCTTGCGCATTCGATTGACACGCGGCTCAGGTCGGTTGCGTGAACCCCGTGGCCCAGGATGGCCAGACCGATCGCCTGCGTACCGACTCCGCAGGAGCAGTCGAGCAGCCGGTACGGCCCCGGACGGCCCATGATGCCGGTGAGCATGCGATCGAGGATCGCGCCCTCTTCACGCATCGTCGCTTCCCAGTCCCAGCCCATGTTGTCGCGGTACAGCGGGCTCAGGCGATCGTAGTACCCGGTTACCGCCCCGGATTCGCGGTCGGTTCCACTGCTGCGGACGCGCCTCACGGCAAACGCTCAGGCGCCGAAGTCCAGGTGTCTGAGGCTCTTCGACGGGTCACGCGGCGCAACGGCGATGTAGCGGGCCATGTTGTGGATGCAGGCATCGCCGCCGATGCCGTATTCCGCATCGTAGCCCCACTCTTCCGGGTCATCGCCCTGGGAGAAGACGCCGCCCCGGTTGCCGGCCAGGAAGGTGATTCGGGTCTGCGGCTGCTCGAGGTCGATGCGGTTGTAGGGATGCCAGTTGCCCGCCAGCTTGGTGTCGTGGCGGGCCTGGTACTTGTCGAGATAGGCGATGTTGGCTTCCACCCCGCCGGCGCGCACGATCATGTTGGGGTCGTCCTTGAGGGTATCGAACTCCTCGTAGCCGCGCTTCGAGGCGCGGGCGAGTTCGATATCGAGAATCACGCCGTACCGGATGGGCAGACCGGCAATGCCGTTCCTGAATTCATCGAACGGATACACCGGAATCTCCGTGCCGTCCGGCATTCTGCCCGCGAGCGCGTTCTGCGCCTCGTCCCGGGAAATCTTGCCGGCGTATTGCCCGGTAAAGCCGTCCGGGCTGGTGCGGTCGGGGCTCGCGCGATACACCTGCTCGAAACGGGCGGGCGACCCGAAGATGCCGCCGCCGTGAATCACGACCACCACGTGGTTGCCCCCGGGCGTGGTGACGACGTTTTCTTCGGAATAGCCCGTGAACCAGGTGTTCCAGATGATGTTGTCGTAATCGGCGTGGGTCCGGGCGTGCAGCAGTTGCGGAATCGACGCGACGAAACCGTCTTCACCGGCATACTCCAGAGCCCGTGCAAGGGCCCTGGGCACATGGGGCTCGAAGACGATTTCAGCTTCCATTCTCATGCCGGCCATGATGCGCGTATCCTCTTGCGAGTGCTGTACAATATACACCTCGTGTCAGCTACGAGGTCGTTACATTGCTGCCTACTGCGTTGGGAGATTTTGTAGAACCCACAGCCTGACTTATCGCGTTGCGCTTTGTCAACGAAACGGGCACTTTTCGCGCTGGCCGGAAAAACGTCTCACATTATATAACCATTGAACCAGTAGATTCAGAACCGTGGCGTCCAGCGCACTCTCCAGACCGGTACGCATTCAGGCGCTCGCCCGCGCCAGCGCCATCATCGATGTGATCGCAACCGGTGACGAGGCCGGCGTGGGCCTCACCGCCATCGGCAGGGCCACTTCGCTCAACAAGACCACGGCGTTCAATCTGCTTGCCTCGCTCGCCGCATTGGGGTTCGTCGAAAAGGACGCTCATACCCGAAAATACCGGCTTGGCCTGCGCTGCCTGGAACTCGGGCGCCAGGTCCAGCAGCGCCTGCAGGTCTCGCACGTTGCCCGCCCGGTACTGGTCGACCTGTGTCGGAAGACCAACGAAACGGTGAACCTGGGCATACCGGGCATGCTCGATTTCCGGGTGATCGACAGCTTTGTGGGTTCCCGGGTTTCCCATGGCAGAGCCAACGACGACTGGCGCTGGATGTACCACTGCACGGCACTGGGCAAGGCTTTCCTTACCGGGTGGGATTCGCTGATGCGGCAGTCCATCTACGATTCATGCGAGTTGACGGGCCTGACGCCGAACACGATCACCGATCCGTATACCCTGGAAGCGCAACTGGCCGGGTTCAGGGAGCGGGGTTACGCGACGGATCTCGAAGAATACGAGATCGGCGTCAACGGGCTGGCAAGCTGGGTGGTCGACGGGCTCGGCGAGGTCGCCGCCGCCATCAGCGTCAGCGGCCATTCGAGCCGTTTGACGGAAACGGTGATGCATCGCATCGCACCCGATGTCGTCCGGGCCGCCAATGCGGTCTCCACGGCCCTCGGCGGCGGCGAGCCACACCGGAGTCCGTCGGGAACGCGGCCAGGGTGACGCCTGCTGCGCGACGCGCGCTCGGCACCCTTGGATTCCCGGGGTCCGTCCTGCCGACCGGTATCGCCGAACGGCTGCACCGCATGGGCACGCGGCGGGCCGATGATCTATTCTGACGAAAGACGTGACGGAGGAGGCCACCATGACATCAGGAAACCTGCTGGAGCGGCTCGAAGAGGGTCCGGTGATCTGCGCGGAGGGTTATGTCTTCGAGATGGAACGCCGGGGGTACGTCCAGGCCGGGCCCTATGTCCCCGAGGTCGTGCTCGACTGCCCCGATGCCGTTTTAGAGCTGCACCGCGAGTTCATGAACGCGGGCTCCGACGTGATCGAGGCCTTCACGTACTACGCGCACCGCGAAAAACTGAAGCTGGTCGGGCGCGAGGGCGACCTGGAGAACATGAACCGCACGGCGCTTGAACTCGCCAAACAGGTGGCCGCCGAAGGCGATGCGCTGGTTGCCGGCAACATCTGCAACACGAACGTGTACCTGCCGGGCGATGAGGCCAGCAGGAAGGAGTCACGGGCCATGTTCGCAGAACAGGTCGGATGGGCCATGGACGCCGGCGTGGACTTCATCATCGGCGAGACCTTCTCGTTCGCCGGGGAAGCCCTGCTCGCCCTGGAGGTCATCAAGGATGCCGGGGCGATTTCCGTCATCACGCTCGCCGTACACGAGGCGCTCCGCGATGACTACTCGGTGCCGGAGGCCTGCCGGCGCCTGAAGGACGCCGGCGCCGACGTGGTCGGCCTGAACTGCATACGCGGGCCCTGGACAATGCTGCCGCTGCTCGAAGAACTGAGCGGGGCGATCGAAGGGCCGCTCGCCGGGCTGCCGGTTCCGTACCGTACGACGTCGGAAGCGGTGAACTTTCAGGCACTCACCGACCCCGGATGCGACTGCATCCCGGACATCCCGTTTCCCACCGCACTCGACTCGCTGGCGTGCAACCGCTACGAGATCGCCGAGTTCGCCAGGCAGGCGTATGCGCTGGGCGTCAACTACCAGGGCGTCTGTTGCGGCGCCGGCCCCCACCACATCCGGGCGATGGCGGAGGCGCTGGGCAAGAACCCGCCGGCAAGCCGCTTCTCACCCGACATGTCCAAGCACTACGCTTTGGGGTCCGATGCGAGTCTGCGCCAGGAAAACCTGGAATTCGCAAGAGAAATGACCTGACGTTTACCGATGCATGCCGCAAAGGTTCGCAGGCCCGGGAGCGAGGGGAGAGGGATACCGCAGCCAGACAGTGTTTTTCGATCGCTACGGTTGCATCGCAAGGTAGAACGGGGTTTTCCGGAGGTTGTCGAGCACTTCCGGCGTTAACGGCGCTTCGCCCACCGCCGCTCCCCTTGATCCTAGATTCTCGTTTCGATAGGACGCGAATCTCAGGTGTCCAATTTCCACATCGGATTCCGGCCGTCTGCCCGGCTTTACTCCGATGTCGGTCAACGATCGGTCAAGCAACGTCAGGAAGTGGCGATAGCTTGCGGCGCTCCTGCTGTAGCCGGGATCGCCAACGGCCGCATACGCATACAGTGTGAATTGCATGCCTTCTGTCGTTCGCTGAGTATTGGAGCAGACGATGTCGCGAAGCTTCCGAGGATCCATTCCCGGTTCGCCCGCACGCTCGTATTCATCGATATCATCCAGTTTCAGACGCTCCAGCCATTCGGCGTTGTCCAGAATAACCATCTTCCACGACAGGAACGGATTGTCTGGCGAAAACAAAAGCGGACGCAGCGCTTCCCATGCCTCGGGAACATCCTCTTTGTTGATGTTCAAATGGACCTTGTCCTTGTGCGATGCCACCGGCGCGTCTTCAGATCGGGCGATGATCGCGCCGCCCGCGTCCAATTTCGCAAAATTTGCGTATTTCTGATCTGCATACAGTCCCATTGCCGCGTAGCATCCGAAGCCAATGTTCTTTTCAGGATTGTCGTTGAATACATCCGTAAGTGCCTGATAGCCCACGCTGAACTCATTGGCTCGTCGAACGGTGAGTTCGACGGAATCCCGTGCCGCCACCGATGCCAACTCCGCAATCCGATCCGGACCCGCGCGGGATTCTTCGCCCGCAAGGGAATCGATGAGCTTTCGTTCGTATTTTCGAAACGCTTCCCTGCTGGTGAGGTCGAATTCGTGCGACAACTTTCGGAACCGCTCCCCGCCCGGCAAAAACGCCCGTACTTCCGGCCTGCTACGCACGGCGTCATCCAATGACCCCGCATGCCGGAATCCCGCCTCAATCGTTCTGCGGTTTATCGGGGGGCGTTCCCTGTCCGACGAAGCACAGAATGCCCGGGTTGAGCGTTCTGCGATGGTTGCGCCAAACCTTTCGGCAATCGTGCTTCGAAGGGAATCGAGGACAACCAGATCTTCCCGTCGAACAGCGTCGCGCTCGCCCGGCATGTTCAGCCGCGCGATCGTGTTGGAAACGTTTCTGCCGCGGAATTGACCCCGCCGCAGCAGGATGCGCTCGGCCTCGTTGGACAGGCGCATCGTCTGGCTCGACTCAACCGGTGTGATTGAGGCTGGATCCCAGGTTGGTGGAATTTCACTCATTTTTATCAGCGGAGCCCTTCTCCCGGTGGTGGCGTTCGATCCCTGCCCCGGTCCCGCCAGACAATGCTGCCGCCAACCATTGCCGGCTCCCTCACGGAGGCAGGGTCGAATTCATGGCAGGAGACGGGAATCGGTCCGTCCCTGGTGAAAGGAAAGCAATCGTGTACCCAGTCTTCCAGGTAGCGGGGCATTCGCGGAATGTCCGCGGACGTGCCGTATCCGGGAGCCATGCGCCAGGTCAATGCCTCGGCCGCAAATTCCGACGCGTTCGAACCGGCATAGGACCCGAGCCCCATCTCCCTGGCTTTTTTGCCAAGCCGGACGCCAAACGAACGGCTGTACACATCAGTCGTGTCGATGCTGGTCTCTTCCCGGATAAATCCGTTCTGTCGCAACATGGCTGCCAGCCGCGGCAACCAGTGAACCGGGGCATGACTCTGGCCCAGCGCCAGGTGATGGGCATACTCATGCATTAACACTCCGCTGAGACCCTCTGTGGAGGGAGCAATACCAGACATCTGCCGCCTTTCGCGCAGAGTTTTTTCCCAGCAGGTTTCGGGGCTGTCGACAATTCCGACCTGGATGCTCGACGCCGTAACGTCGTAAGCGCCAACCACCCCGGAATCCCGCGCACGAGCATCACTCTGTGACAGGTTTGGGGGTTCAACGTCGCGAAGCTTCGGAAACCGGGTGTGCAAGTCTTCCATGACTGCATTGAACTCCTTCACGATCCGGAGAAATACCCTTTCGGGGACAGGGTCCAGACACCGCGAGTCTCCACAAACAACCAAGCTGTTGGCGTATCTCCGATCCAGGGCTTTACGCATCTCGCAAGCAAGTTCGTGTCCAAATCCGGAATACCCGTCAGGATTCGGCCCGAATGCGCCCACGTCCGGGTAAATCGCCCGCGATGTCATTCGCTCTGCCGCAAAGACGACTTCGCGCACTGTCCTGGCCTTCAGGGGTTTGCCACGCCCAACCAGGTCTTCGAGGCCGAATTGGCGATTCAGCCATCTCTCGGTTTCGCTGCCATACTTGCGACGGAGCGACTCAACGAACAGCCAGTTCGTCCGGCTGTTGGAGATTTTTCGAAGTTCTCCGGCCCACCGCGCCGTTCGTCGGGTGCGGGTGTTGAGCGCGGAACCGTCGGTGGCCGCACTCAATTGAACCTCGCTCCTTTCAAATTGCGCCGTGGCGATGAAGTCGTTGAGTTCACTCACCCGCAAACGACCCGGTCGGTGCATTGGCCGGGTTAGGCAATTCCGGCAGGCGAAAGTTCACCGAATGTTTATCGAAGCACCCGCACGTGGCTCGAGACGGGGTGGATCATCGATGCAGCCGGTTTCTGCTTCAGACCCGTAGCACCCGAAATTCCCGAATCCCGAGAACCCGAAACTTCGGGAAGAGGTTAGGGTCCGACTTCGGGTCAGATCTCGAAATCCAGGTGCCGCACGTCGGTGGAGGGGTCGCGTGGCGCGACCGCCACGTAGCGGCCCATGTCCACCGGCCCCGAGGCGCTGATGCCCCAGTCTTCGCCATAACCCCAGCTCAAACCCTCGTGGCCCTCGCTGCCGACGCCGCCCCGGTTGCCGCCCAGGTTCAGAAGGCGCGTCTGGGGCTCGTCCGGATCGATGGCGTTGTGTCGGTGCCAGACACGCATCTTGCCGGTGTCGTTGCGCAGCCGGGCCTTTTCCAGGTAATCGGCCGTCGCCTCTGCGCCGCCGGCGCGGCAGATCGTGACCGGATCACCGCGCAGCGCCTCGAAAGGAACGTGGCCGGTCGGGGAGTCTTTCGCTGTCCTGTAATCCAGCACGATTCCGTAGCGCCGTGGCAGCGCAGCCACACCTTGCCTGAATTCCTCGAAGTCATGGACCGGAAACTCCGTACCGTCCGGCAGCCTGCCGCGCAGCAGGTCGCGCCCCTCGGCCTTCGTGATCCTGGCGGCGTACTGTCCGGTCAATCCATGGACGTTATGGCGGCTCAGGTCGGCACGCAGCGCACGCTCGATGCGCGCCGGATTGCCGAAGATGCCGCCGCCGTGGACGGTGACGACGACATGGTTTCCCTGGGGCGTGGCAACGACATTCTCTTCCGACTGGGCGCTGAACCAGGTGTTCCAGACGATGTTGTCGTAATCGGCGTTGACCCGCGCATGCAACAGTTGCGGCAACGATGCGACAAAGCCGTCATCGCCCGCGTAACCCAACGCCTGGCGCAAGGCCAGGGTGTTGTAGGAGTCGAAGAAGATTCTCGCCACCATACGCAGCTCCGGTTCTCTCGAAAGGACTCGGGGGGTTACCAGCCCACCGATGCCGATGGTGGCAGCGGCCCGGATCAGTTCTCGTCGCGTGTTCACGTCTCCAACCTCCCGTGTCGCTCAAAGTCCTGGCCGCGCAGGCCGCCGGAACCGGCATCGCGCGGCGCAACGGCAACATAGCGCGCCATGCCGACCATGTGGGCGTACCCGCCAATACCGTAGTCCGAGTCATAGCCGTAAAAATAATCGCCCTCGCCGCCCACGCCGCCCTTGTTGCCGGCGAGGAATATCACGCGGGTCTGCGGCTGTGCGGGATCGACAAAGTCGAAGGGATGGAAATTCCCCATCAGCTTCGTGTCATGACGTGCCTGGAACCGGTCGAGATAAGCCGCCGCCGCTTCCAGGCCACCGGCCCGCACGATGAAGTTCGGTTCTTCCTTCAGAACCTCGAACGGCGTGAAACCCTTCTCCGTCTTTCTCGCGAGCTCGAAGTCGAGCACCACACCGTAGCGGCGCGGCAGGTCGGCGATGCCGCGCCTGAATTCGCTGAACGGGTACACCGGGATTTCCGTCCCGTCGGGCAGCCTGCCTTCCAGCACATCGCGAGCCTCCCGCCGGGTGACTTTTGCGGCGCCCTCCCCGGTCAGGCCTTCCTCGTTCCGATGGTCCATGTCCGCGTTCAGGCTTTGCTCGAACCGTTCCGGCGTTCCGAGCACGCCGCCGCCGTGAATCGCCACGACCACGGGGTTGCCCTGGGGTGTGGCGACCACGCATTCCTCGGAATGCGACGTGAACCACGTATTCCACACGATATTGTCGTAGGGCGCTCTCGCCCGGGCGCGCAACAGGTCCGGCAACGAGGCCACGAAGCCATGGTCTCCGGCGTACTCGAGCGCGCGTTGCAATGCGGTGGGGATATGGGGTTCGAAGACGATCGTCGGCTGCATGGTTCAGGCGGGCGTCGCGGCAGTCAGCATGCCGGCAAATCGTCTGCGGGTTATGGCGTTGCCCGGCTGCAAGCGACGGAATCTCTGGTGCCGATCAGGCACTGTCGCAAAAGACCCCGCCGGGGCGGGGTCTTTCAATGGACTCGACGAAAGGGTGAACTGACAATCCGATGGCGCTCAGTCACCCCATCGGGTCAGGAAACGCACGCCGAATTCGCGTGGCCGGACCGTGTAGATCTCGTTCGACCGTTCGTACTCGCCCGTCCTGCCCCACTGCCAGGCAGCGGTATCGGAACTGCGGTACACCTGCGCCCGCTTGTCGCCCACGTTCCTGACGAAGACGTCGACCTGCCACCGGCTGTCGTCCGAGCGCAAGCCGAGCCGAATGTCCGCAATCGCGTAGGATTCGGTGTCGAAGGTCGGGTTCCCGGTATCCTCGCCCCTGGGCACCAGGCCCGTATGTGTCTTGCCCCGGTAGGACATCTGCCCGCGCACGAACATCTCGCTCGCGCCGACGAGATTCACCGGCCAGGTATACGTGGCCCACAGCGAGCCCTGGAAGTCCGGCACGTTGGGCAGCTCCTGGCCTTTCGCGATACCCGCGCGCTCATCGGAGGTGACGCTGTCGATCTCCGACTCGATCAGGTACTGGAGATTGCCGCCGATCTGCAACTGATCCGTCGCGACCCAGTCGAATTCCGCGCTGATCCCGGTGCTGTGCGCATCGCCCACGTTGCCGACGATGGACAGCCAGGGAAGCGCGTCGGTGCCGGAACAGGGGGCGGTGGCGTTGATGTCGACGCACTCGCCCGAACTCGGGTCGACCACCTCGTGCTGGAAGTCTTCCCAGGCCATGTAGAAGAACGTCCCGTTGATCTGCACCGTGTCGTCGGCGAACCGCGACCGCCAGCCCACCTCGTAGTTGGCGAGCTTGTCCGGCTCCCAGACCTGGCCCCAGAGCGTGCGTTCCCAGATCGCCCGCTTGTTGGCCCGGTTGACGCCGCCCGTGCGGTAGCCCTCGGAGTAGAGCCCGTAGACCATCATGTCGTCGTTGACGTTGTAGTCGATGCTGAACTTGGGCACGAACTCCGTGATCTTGCCGGTCTGCTTGACGTCGTTGTCGACCCAGCGGGGCTGGATGAAGCCGCCGCTGAGCTTGTCTTTCACCGTTCCACGGTGGCCGGCCAGAATCTTGGTGTACACCTTGTCGTTGGTGATCTCGAACCAGCGGCCGCCCACCGTCACGTTCAGCTTGTCGGTGACGTGCCAGGTGAACTCTCCGAACGCGGCGATGGTTTCCCAGTCGGTGTCGTCCCAGGATGTCCAGTAGGTGTCGGCGTTCGCCAGGGCCGCGGCGACGTCGCCGGGGCCGGAACGTATCCCGGACGGGTAGTTGTTGGGATTGCATTCCCACATGCGGTAGGTGGGGCTGCCGGGCTGCGCGTTGGCGCAGTCCTGCATGAACGCGAACGACATGGACTCGCGGTACGGCACGTGGGCATCCGCCATCCAGACGGAGTTCCAGGAATCGTTGGCGTCCTCGTAATAGAAGCCGGCCAGCCAGTCGAAGTTCTCGCCCTGTCGGGTCAGCCGGATTTCCTGGGCGAAGCGCTCCTGCCATTCCGGCCCCTCGCCGATACCGATCACCTCCGCGAGCTGGTCCACCGGAGCGGACGGGTTCACCGACGCCATGACGCAGTACAGGGGCGCGTAGATCGCCCGACCGGTCTCCGGGTGTTGCCAGAGCCAGTAATACTGGATGTCGGCCCACGCGCCGCGGTCCCCGCAATAGGCCCGGGTGGTGTAGTACTTGTAGTACATCGTGTTGTCGATCTGGTAGGAGCGCTGGTTCTCGAAGAAGCTGGTCGCCGAGACGAGTTGCGCGAAGCCGAGGTCGGCCTCCACCTGCAGGGAAATCATGTCCCATTCGGTGTGGTTGTAGTCCCTGACGAACTCGACGGTCTTCAGGTCGCCGACGAAGGGGTTGTAGGAGGAACTGCCATGGGCTTCGGTCTCACCGTAGTGGTAGGCGGCCGTCGCGCTCCAGTTTTCGTTGATGTCCCAGCGCGCCGAGGCTCTGAACGAGGTGTAGTCGACATCGTTCCAGTTCTTCTCGGCGACGTCGTCGTTGCGGTACTGGCCCCAGGTCAGACGGTTCGCGCCCCAGCTACCACCGGCCGCCGCGTTCTCCGCTGCAGTCTCGCCCCGAAACCTGTCCGGCGTATGCCCGAGCACGTTGTCGACGTAGCCGCCGTCCCTCGCGGTCTGCATGGCGAAGCGCAGGGCGAACTGGTTCTCCACCACCGGGATGTTGATCACGCCGGTGAGGCTGTGGCTCCCATCGCTGGTGTGACCGCTGCGATACTCGAGGTCGGCGCTGGCTTCGTACCGGGTCGGATCCGGCTTGTTGGTGATGACGCGCAGGGTTCCGGACTGGGCGGCGGCGCCGAACAGCGTGCCCTGCGGGCCCGACAGCGCCTCGGTGCGCGCCACGTCGAGCAGGCGGATCTCGGGTTGCGAACCGTTGGTCTGGGTGACCGGAATCTCGTCCAGGTACATCAGATGCGCTGGAGGTGGAAATGAAGTTGCCGGTAGTCGTATTGATGCCGCGGAATACGAGGTTGTTCTGGCCCGGCGAGAAGTTGATCCAGTTAACGCTCGGCAGGAAGCGCGTATAGTCTTCCGTGCTGAGCGCGCCGAGTTCCTTGAGCATCGCCTCCGGCAGCGCGTGCACCGTGGATGGGATGTCCTGCGCGTTCTGTTCGCGCTTGGTGGCGGTGACGATGATCTCTTCGAGCCGATCGCCGGCGGCCTCTTCCGTCAGTGCTTCCTGTGCCTGAACGGCGGCGGGCGCCGCGATCGCCGCGGAAACGGCTGCCGCTACGGGCTTCATGGAATAAGGATTGTTCTGGCGCATTATCGACTCCCCTTCGCGAATGAAACGGGGCGATATTCGGCCAACCGGATCAGGGTCGGCATCGATACCCAGCCCCTGGCAGGCGAAGCTGCTTGGTTTCGATTATAGGCATATCATCTGGGGCAATACAATTGGAAGGTCCCGGCGTTATACCATGTGAAACTCACCGTGGCTGGTCAAACCAATTGCCAGCGGTGCGGTGAGAAACGCAAAGATGCTTTACCCCAAACTTGATCCCTGCGCGATAGCGGCGGCCCTGGCCGGGTACTGCTCCGGCCGGCAAATTATATAATGTATAACATACATGCCCACCCTGAGCCGCCTCAGGCCACCGGGCCGGCAAGGCTTGACGGACGGTCTGCCTCGGGCAACTCCGACAGTAGCGGTTCGAGCGTATCGATCAAGGGCCCCAGGTACTCCTCGTATCGCCGCCACAGGTTGACCGAACTCGAATAAATGGGCCTTCGCACCTGTTCGGAACTCGCGGACTTCACGGATCGTTCGGTTTCGTGGAACCTGAGGCAGGATTCTTCGAATTCCAGCCCGCAGTGGTCGAGCATCCGCTGCACCTGGCCTTCGAGGTCCGCCACCACCTCTTCGTAGTGAACGTCGAGCACCTTGCCGGGAAGAACCTTGTGCCAGTGATCCATCAGCCGCCGGTACTGCAGGTAGTATTCGCCGAGTTCCACGAGGTCGTAGGTAAAGGGCTGCCCTGCGGCGAACAGTTGCTTGTAGCTGCCAAAGCAACTGTCGAGCGGGTGACGGAGGGCGTTGATGATCCTCGCGTTGGGGAGCACGAGGTGCAGCAAGCCAACGTGCACGAAGTTGTTCGGGTTCTTGTCGGTAAACAACGGCGCCTCGCCCCGGTGCCGGCGGCTGCGCTCGATGTACTCGACGCCCATGCGCGCGAACTCCCGGGCATCGAGATTGACGATGGATGCCGGATAGCGGGCTGGCGGGTCCACCAGCACCGGCCTGGAGCGGACGATTCTTCCCAGGTCGGCCAGTTCGTGGGTGCCGTCGACCTGTGAGTGGCTGGACAGAATCTGTTCGATGAGCGTCGATCCCGAACGCGGCAGGCCGACGATGAATACGGGAGCGGGATCGGGGCAGCCGTTACCCGCGTTGCCGGCGAGAAACCCCCTCGAGAACGCCTCGATCGCCAGGTCGGTGCGCTCCTCGTTCTCGACGCGGTCGTAGAACTCCTGCTCGCGGCGCAGCATGCAGGCATGGTCGAAGAACTCGAACGCCTTCCCGTAGTCTCCGCGCGCTTCGAATTCCAGGCCCAGCGCGTTGTTCAACTGTACCTGGCCCACCGGCTCGACACGGTCGTCGTCGAGCAGCTCCAGCATGGCCTGAACCTCCGGCTCCTCGAAGCGGAACGTCTTCAGGTTGGCCAGGCTCCAGTACGCCTCGGCATACAGCGGGCGCGCCTCGATACTGCTGCGGTAGGCGGCGATCGCGCCCTCCCGGTCGCCCACGGTGCGCAGCGCGTTGCCCTTGCCGCACATGGCCCCGGAATGATCGGGCTCCACTTCCAGCGCCTTGTCGTATTGGCTGACGGCATCGGCGTGATTCCCTTCCGCCGCCGCAACCGCCGCCAGCCATACGTGGCCTTCCGCCGAACCGGGATTCAACCGGGTGAGCTGCCGCGCGCTGTCCCTGGCGTCGTCGTATTTCTCCTGCTCGAACTGCGCACCGCACAGGTCGGACCAGGCGCCGGTGAATCCGGGCGCCACCTTTACCGCCTGCCGCAACAGCACCTCGGCTTCGCCGTAGCGCTTTTCCTGAATCCCGAGACGCGCCCACAGGCGCATGGCGGTGACGTTGTCCGGATGGCGGGTGAGAATCCTGCGGTAGATCTTTTCGGCCTCGGCGAACTTCTCCTGCTTCTCCAGGTCGCCCGCCCGGGCGATGTCCCGGTTGTCCTCGTCGAGCTCCATGAATTCCGACTTCAGCGCCCGGGCTTCGTCCACTTCGCCCAGCACCAGCAGCAACTGCCCGAGCCGAACCCGGGCATTCTGGCGCTTGGGGTCGAGGTCCAGGGCCTTCCTGAACGCATCGACGGCGTCCTGCACCAGGCCTTGCGCGGCCAGCAGCTCGCCGCGCGCCTCGTGGGGGCGGGCGAATTTCGGGTAGAGCGAGGTGGCGCGCTCGATGCGCTCATCCGCATCCAGGTAGCGCCCGAGCTTGACCAGCGCGCGGGCCGACAGGCACAAAAAATTGGCGTCGTTCGGCTGGCCTCTCAGAACATCGGCGCAAATCGCCTCGGCAGGCGCTGCGTCACCGCCTTGCAGAAGACGCTGCGCATCCTGAAATCGCTTTGCGCTTTGCCGTGAAATCGGATTTCTCCCCGCCAATGCGGAAACGCAGACAAGTTACCGCACCTGCGCGCCCGGCTCACCAGTTTCCCCCGCCGGCAAAGAAAAAAACCCGCCGTCACCTTTGTCGATCGAATGCAAGGCGTCGTTTCAGACAAGAAGTTACTGCCCGCGATGCACCAGCCGGTATAGCGCGGGCAGCACGACGAGCGTCAGCAGCGTCGACGATGCGATGCCGCCGATCACCACCGTCGCCAGCGGCCGCTGAACCTCAGAGCCGATCCCGGTGTTCAGTGCCATGGGGACGAATCCCAGGGAGGCGACCAGGGCGGTCATCAACACCGGGCGCAGCCGGGTCAGGGCGCCCTCCACGATCGCTTCCGTCAGCGTGCGGCCGTCTTCGCGCAGCCTCTTGATGAAGGTCACCATGACCAGGCCGTTGAACACGGCGATGCCGGACAGGGCGATGAACCCGACCGCGGCGGAAATGGAGAAGGGAATACCTCTCAGAAGAAGAGCGGCGACACCGCCGGTGAAGGCCAGCGGCACGGCCGAGAAGATGATGGCCGCATCGACGATGGAGCGGAGCGCCATCACCAGCAGCACCGCGATGACGAAAAGGGCGATCGGCACCACCACGGCGAGCCGGTTGGCGGCCGATTGCAG
Organism: Gammaproteobacteria bacterium; assembly: GCA_028821125.1. GTDB lineage: Bacteria > Pseudomonadota > Gammaproteobacteria > Pseudomonadales > Azotimanducaceae > Azophilus. Next base: position 8,456 of record JAPPHD010000082.1, on the reverse strand, counting down.
GTGCCGCCAGGTGCCGTCGTAGGCGACCCAGTAACCGGGGGGGATATCGACCTGTGCGCCGACGGCGGCGCGAACGTCGGCGACGAACGAGCCGAGGTCCCGGCCACGCACGTTGGCGGTGACCACGACGCGCCGCTTGCCGTTCTCGCGCAGGATACGGTTGTAGCCGGCAACCAGGCGCAGGTCGGCCACCTCGCTCAGCGGGACGAAACTGCCGCCGGGCAGGGGAATCGGCAAGGATGCGAGGCGATCGGGATCCGAGCGCATCGCTTCGGGGAGACGGACAACGATGTCCACCCGGCGGTCGCCCTCGTACAGCTCCCCTGCGGTGGCGCCGCCGAGGGCCGTGGCCACCACGCCCTGCAGGTCGGCGACCGTCAGGCCCAGGCGCGCAAGTATCGGGCGCCTGGGCGTAACGGTCAGAACCGGGAGCCCGGTGGCCTGTTCAACCGCCACGTCCGCCGCGCCGGGAATCGTGCCGATGACCTGTTGCAGTTCGTCGCCGAGCCGGATCAGTACATCGAAATCGTCCCCGAACACCTTGACGGCCAGTTCGGCGCGGACGCCCGCAATCAGTTCGTTGAAGCGCATCTGGATCGGCTGGAGGAACTCGTAGCGGTTTCCAGGGACGGGCGTCACCAGCGCTTCGAGATCCGCCACCACCCGGGCCTTGGGCTTCTTCGGGTCGGGCCACCGCTCGCGATCCTTGAGGATCACGAAGTTGTCGGAAACGCTGGGGGGCATCGGGTCGGTCGCCAGTTCGGCGCTGCCGATCTTGGAGAAGACCCGCTCCACTTCCGGCAGTTCGCGGATGCGCGCTTCCAGTTGTTCCTGCATTGCGACGGCCTGCTGCAGCGACGTTCCGGGAATGCGGAACGCGTGCATCACGATGTCGCCTTCGTCCAGGTTCGGCAGGAACTCGGCGCCGAGCCGCAGCGCCTGCAGGCCACTGACGATCACCAGCGCCAGCGCGGCGGCGACGGTCAGCCACCGGAAACGCAGGGCCGCCCCGAGCAGCGGCCGATAGGCGGATCGAATGCCGCCGACGATCGGGTTCTTCCGCTCCGTGACCGGTTTGCGGAACAGTATCGCCACGGCGGCCGGCACGAACGTGACCGACAGCACCATGGCGCTTGAGAGCGCGATCACCACGGTGATGGCCATGGGGTGGAACATCTTGCCCTCGATGCCCGTGAGCGCGAATATCGGAATGTAGACGGCGGTGATGATGCCGACACCGAACAGCGCCGGCCGGATCACCTCGCGGGTGGCGTTGCGAACCACGTCCAGACGGTCTCGCAGGGGCCACCGGCTTTGCGCGCCCACTTCGTTCAGGCGCCGCATGCAGTTCTCGACGATGATGACGGCCCCGTCCACGATCAACCCGAAGTCCAGGGCTCCCAGGCTCATGAGGTTGGCGCTGACGCGGCTGTGGACCATGCCGGTCACCGTCATCAGCATGGCCAGCGGAATGACCGCGGCGGTGAGCAGCGCCGCCCGCACGTTGCCCAGCATCAGAAAGAGCACGACGATGACCAGGAGCGCCCCTTCCAGCAGGTTCGTGCGCACGGTGACCAGGGTCCGGTCCACCAGTTCGGTGCGGTCGTAGACCGCGCTCGCGCGGATTCCCGGGGGCAGGCTCGGCTGGATTTCCACGAGCTTGTCGGCCACCGCCGCGGCCACGGCGCGGCTGTTCTCGCCGACGAGCATGAACACCGTGCTCATCACCACCTCGCGGCCGTTCTGGGTCGCCGCGCCCACCCGCAGTTCGCTGCCGATGCCGACGCCGGCCAGGTCGGCCACCCGCACGGGCACGCCGTCGCGTTCTGTGACGACAACCTCGGCGAGATCCTGCATCTCCGCCGCCCGTCCCGGAACGCGCAGCAGCCACTGGGCGCCGTTGTACTCGATGAAACCGGCGCCCCGGTTGTCGTTGTTCCGGCGCAGGCGGTCGAGCAGTTGCTCGTAGCTCACGCCGAACGCCAGCAGCCGGGCCGGGTCCGGCGCCACCAGGATCTGTTTCCGGTAGCCGCCGATGGGATTGACTTCGACGACGCCCGGAACGCGCAGGAGCTGCGGGCGTATGACCCAGTCATGAACCGTGCGCAGGTCGGTGGGGGTCACCGGTGTACCGTCCGCATTGAGCGCGCCGGGCTCGGCATCCACGGTGAACATGAAGATCTCGCCCAGGCCGGTGGCAATGGGGCCGAGGGCGGGTTCGAGCGCGGAGGGCAACGACGACCTGGCGGCGTTCAGGCGTTCCCCCACCTGCTGCCGGGCGAAGTAGATGTCGGTGCCTTCCTCGAAGACGACGGTGACCTGGGAGAGCCCGTAGCGGGACAGCGAGCGCGTGTAGTCCAGCCGCGGCAGCCCGGCCATGGCGTTCTCGATGGGGAACGTGACGCGCTGTTCCACCTCGAGGGGGGTGTGGCCCGGCGCCGGCGTGTTGACGGTTACCTGTACGTTGGTGATGTCGGGTACGGCGTCTATGGGCAGGCGGGTGAAGTTCCACGCTCCCAGGATGCCGGCCAGCAGCACCAGGACGAGCACGAACCCGCGTTGGGCGACGGCGAGATTGAGAATCGATGCGAGCATGGGCCGATCGCCGCTCAGTGATCGTGCGCCGCGCCGGACTTCTCGATGTCGGCCTTGAGGACGTAGCTGTTTGCGGTGACGTAGGTGGTTCCCGGCTCCAGGCCGCCGAGGACTTCGACCCAGTCACCGGACGAGCGGCCCAGGTCCAGCATGCGCACTTCGTATTCGTCGCCGAACTGCGCGTACACAACGCGGAAATCGCGGAACGTCTGCAGCGCGCTGCGCCGCACCGCAAGCGCTACCCGATGTTCCGCGACCCTGGCCTCGGCGGTGACGAAGGTGCCGGGAGCCAGTGAACCGTTTTCGTTGTCGAGCACTGCCCGGGCCGGGACCGACTGGTTGGCCGCAGAGAACGGGGCGATGTAGGAGATGGCGCTGTCCTGGGTCGCGCCGCCCGATGCCGGGGTGATCTTCACCTCGACCCCCGGCCGGATGCGGTCGCGCTCGCCCGGAAACACCGCCAGTTCCGCCCACACGGAAGACGCATCGACAATGGTGAACAGCCGCCTTCCCGCGGTCTGTTCGCCGGGATTTGCGATCCGCTCGGTCACCGTGCCGGCAATGGGAGCAACGATGGGGTAGGACTGCAGGCTCTCGTTGCTTTCCACCCTGGCCAGCAACTCGCCTTCGCTCACCGTCTCGCCGGGCAGCACGTGAACCGAACGGATGGCGCCCTCGAATCGGGCGCTGACCGCCCGAACGCGCTCCGGATCGGGCACGACCCGCCCATAGAGCGTCGCGGTCTCCTCGATCACGGCGGGTCCGGCAACGGCGGTTTCAAGTCCGAACGCCTTGGCCATCTCCGGGCCGATCCGGGTGCGTCCCTCGAAGCTGTCGTACTCCCAGCGGTAGGCGCGGCGGTTGTGCCTCGCATCCACCGTCACGGTGAAGGAGTGCGGCTCACAGACCGGGGAGGCGCCGCGCAGGAAGTCGTCCTGAACCTGGAACTCGTGGACATCGATGCGGTTGCCGAGGCGGGTCAGGGTGACGCTCAGGTTCACCGCCCGGGGATCGAGCCGCCGGCCATCGCTGGCGGCCCAGGCGCGAAACTCCGGCGCTACCCCGAGTTCGTAAATCGCGAGTTCGATGGCGAAGCCGCCGTCCCTGAGCATGCGCCCGTTGTTGGGCCCGCGCTCGCGGTCCGGCATCCGTGCCGCCGGCTCCCGGGTTTCGGACGGCGTGCCGCCGCAGGCCGCCAGGATGGTGAGCAACAGTGCCGGCAGGCCGAATCTTCCGTTCATGGTTGACCTCGCTGCGCCGCTGCCGGGTAAAGCACCGGCACCCCCGTCAGCCGTTCGATTTCAACGACGAGCCCGTGGGCATCGACGCCGGTTTCCAGCAACTCGCCGTCGACCTGCAGCAGTTCCGCCTGCACCGCGCTCAACTCGAGATAGCTGCCGCGGCCCAGTACATAAGCCCTGTGCGTGCTGTCGAGGGCGCTCTCGAGCAGCGGAATCACCCGGTCGCGCAGGCTCGCCGCGACATTCACATGGTGGAGCAGTTCCTGATGCAGCACGAACAGGGCGGCTTCGATGTGCACCCGCCTCGCCCGCGCCTCGCCCTGCGCGCGGGCCATCTCGGCCCGAGTCTCGGCGATACGCCCCAGGTGGCGGCTGCGCGTTCCCAGCGGCACGCTGATCCCGCCGACCAGCGCCAGGTCGTCGGTCCTCTCAATGCGGCGGACACCGGCGTGCACCCGCCAGTTCGGCCGGCTGCGCGCCTGGGCGATGTGGAGTTCGGCTTCGGCGAGCCGCCGCCGGGACAGGAACAGGGCAAGGTCGGGGTTGCTGTCCACCCGGGACAGCAGCGCCGTCAGCGGCTGCACGGCCGGCAGCTTCCGGACGTTGCCCTCGACCCGGTTGAAATCCGGGTCCTTCGCGCCCCATTGCGCGCTCAACCGGTGATAGGCCGACAGCAACTCGTGGGTGTACTCCTCTTCCAGGATCCCGGCCCGCACCAGTCCGGCTTCGGCACGGGACAGTTCGGCCCGGGCCGCGCCACCCGCCGCCACCCGCCGCCGGACCGCATCGACGGTCTCCGCAGCCAGGCCTACGGCCCGCACAGCGTTCTCGAGGCGCGCCTGGTAAGCCAGGCAGGCCAGAAATCGGCGCGCCGTCTCGGCGGCGGCATCCAGTTGCATGATCCGGGTTTCGACTTCGCGCAACGAGACATCGGCGACGGCTGCGTCGACCTGACGGCGGCGGATGCCGCGCTCCAGCACCCAGGCGATGGTCACCGTGGTTTCGGCGCTTCTCAGTCCCCGGTAGTCATCGGTACCCAGAGCGTCCGCCACCGCCAGGTCCAGCTCCGGGTTGGGCGCGATGTGGGCCTGCTGAAGCCTGCCGAGCGCCGCGTCCACGCGATGGCCGAATGCCGCAAGTTCCGGGTTCCCGGCCATGGTTCGCGCCAGGGCTTCTTCCAGGGCGATGGCCGGGCCTGTCGGCAACGGCGTCGTCTGCGCCGGCGCGATGGCGGCGAACGACCAGAGTACAAGGCACGCCCACGAATGACGCGCGAATCGATCCGGCATCGAAGGACCTCCCTAATCCAAACGAACTCACGCGCCCCCCGGCGCGCAAGGGATTCAAGCGACAATCAGACAGGGAGAGCGGGAGGGGCGCGCAGCGGTGGCCGCCAGCGGGACTTGCGTATCGGGGGCGGCGTTTCGGTGCGCGGGGTTCGGACTTGCGCGGCCGGAACCCGGCCGATCGTGCCGACGTCGTGCGGGACGAGCAGGAAATCGGCGAACTTCCATTTGCCGGTGCTCGCCTCCGCCGTGGTGAGATCGCTGTCGCCGGCATGCGCCTCGTCGCCGGCGTGTTCGTGTGTGCCCGAATGTTCGTGCCCGGCGGCGTTCGAACGGTGCAGGTGGACACCGTCTGCGTGGCTGTGCAGCCCCTCGACGTGAAAATGCAGGCTCCTGGGCTTGCCGATACTGCCATCGGCGTCCACATGCATATGCAGGCCACCGAGCTGTACGGCCAGGAAGCTCACCCAGGCGCTGAGCAGCAAAGAGGATTTCAGACTGCGCATGAGGAAATGGTATCACCCTGGCCGGGGCAACTCATGCGCACCGGCGCAGGCCGGAGGCCTCGATTGCCGCCGGGATCGTATCGAGGTTTCCCAACGTCAACAGGTTGGCGCCGGACACGCCGGGGATGGTCGCCGCCTCCCTGAGCAGCGCAGCGCAGATGTCGATGCCCTCGCTTTCCGGGTCCGATGCCTGCTCCAGGCGCCGGACGATCGCATCCGGAACCAGGGCGCCCTTTACATTGGCCTGAATCCAGCGCGCGGCCTGCGCCGACGGCAACGGCGAGAGCGCCATGACGAAGCTGGCCCGGTGCGTCAGCTTCGCGGCGACGATACGGGCCATGTACCTGCGGGCAACGTCCATGTCGAAGCAGATCTGCAACTGCACGAAATTGGCCCCCGCGTCGCACTTGCGGATGAGGTTCTTCGGCACCCAGTCGGGTTCGGGTCCGAACATCTCGGCATTGGCGCCGATCTGGAATTCGGGGGAGAGCCGTTTCTCGTCTTCGTCCTGCTTCAGGCCCTGGATATACGCCATGAACTCGAGCGCGGGCGTATCGAACACATTGCGCACCCCGACCCTGGCGCTTTTGGGAATCTTCGCGCCACGGGCGATCACAACGCTGGTGACGCCGAGCGCTGCGGCGCCCAGGAGGTCCTTCTGCAGCGCCAGGCGATTGCGGTCGCGGCAGTTCATGTGCACCACCGGGTCGACGCCGTTGCCGATCAGGAGCGCCGCGGCGGCGAGGCCCGACATGTGCGGTTGCTTGGCATCGAGCAGTTGCACCGCATCGACCGCCGGGCGCAGTGTCTCGCCCTGATTGCGCAGCGACTCGGCATCCTGGGCGTTGGCGAGGTTCAACTGGCCCGTGATCGCGAAGTCCCTGGTCTTCAGGGCATCGTTGAACGACATCGGCATCCCGTCAGGACCGGTAGCCCGGCATGCCGACCATGCGCTTCAGCCAGACATCGTGGGGCGGCAACTTTTCCTGCGCGGTCTGGATCCCCTCGATGACCTTCTTGTGAATCGCGGGCCGCGGGCGGGAACGGCCGAACCATTCATCGCATTCGTCCCGCAGGAAGTCCATGCCGTACAGGATCGCTTCGTAGCTGTGGTGGTTCCAGAGCCGGCCCGTATCTATGGGACAGCGGCCGTCGGCGCCCGCGGCCGACTCGCCCGGCGCCCCGGCGGCCTGGCCCGGCAGGAGCTGATCGACGAAATCCGAGGCCGTGGGCGGCTTGATGCGCCAGAAATCGAGCTTCGCCCGCAACCGGTCGTTGATACGCTCGGCACGGCCGACCTCGCGCCAGAATTCCGTATCCGTCCTGCGCGTCAGGCAATAGTGCATGTTGATGAAGTCGAGAATCTCGTAGTAGCGGTTGCGCATGAGGCGGTTGAACCGGAACGCCAGCGGTTCCATGTCGTCACCGTAGGGAAAATGCTCGGTGAGCAGTTCGGCGGCGATCTCGTTCAGGTACAGGCCCGTGGACTCCAGCGGTTCCAGGAAGCCGCCGGCCAGGCCCATGGCCACGCAGTTCCGGTGCCAGAGCTTTTCCCGCACGCCAACCTTGAAACGGACCAGCCGGGTATCTAGGCGTGCGGCATGACTGCCCTCGTAGTCGCGAATCTCCCGTTCGGCCTCTTCTTCGCTGATGAACGCGCTCGAATGGACATAACCCACGCCGCGGCGGTTCTGTAGCGGAATATCCCAGACCCAGCCGGCCGACAGGGCGGTTGCCATGGTGTGCGGGCGAACGAACCCCGGGTAGTGGGTCTCATAGGGCACCGGCATCACCAGGGCACGGTCGCAGAGCAGCCAATCGGAGAAGTCCACCCAGCGAACGCCCAGCGTCTTCCCGATCAGGATGGCGGCAAAGCCCGTGCAGTCGATGAACAGGTCTGCCTCCAGGCGCCGTCCGCTTCGGGTTGCAAGTGCTGCGATCCCGCCGTTTTCGGCCGACTCGATGTCGGTCACGTGCTCGAGATGATGGGTGACGCCGCGGGCCGTGGAGAAGTCCCGCAGGTAGTCCGCGTATTTCAGCGCATTCATGTGGAAGGCGTAGCCCACGGGGATGCCCAGATCGGGCTGGTCGAACGCCTTGGGCGCCAGGCCCATCTCGCACAGTACCGGCTGCGCGGAGACCGTGTTCATGTAGGGAACGGAGCGGTCGCTCATGAGCCAGCGGCGGCCGGCATCGTCCCGCAACCCCGCACCGAAACGGCTGAACGGATGGTGATAGAAGCGGCGCTTGCCGTCGAGCCAGTTCACGAAACGGATCGATGCCTTGAAGGTGGCGTCGACGCCCTTCATGAACGCCAGTTCGTCAATGCCGATCATGGCCAGCGTGCGGTTGATGTTCGGCACCGTCGCTTCGCCGACGCCGATGCGCGGCACGTCCGGCGATTCGACCAGGGCCACCTGCGCGGCCTTTCGATTGCCTACGTTCAGCGCGGCATTGAGATAGGCCGCCGCCGTCCAGCCTGCCGAACCGCCTCCGACTACCAGAATACGTTTTGCCTGCATCGAACGGACCTGCTACCGGGATGATTCCGACCGGAGTGCTGGCGGGCTTGCGGCAAGTACTTGCATGGAACAGATCTCCAACTTTTTGATTATATTGGATATTTTAATATGCGCTCGAATTTGGAACCGTTCCTTTCATCAATGAGCCGCAGGCACCCGGCAGCGAGTTCGCATACGGCGCTTCCCTTTCGGCGCACGGCCACATTGTCCAGCAGTACGCAAGGCGTTCGGACGAGCTTAACGCGCCGAAAGGTAAGCGCCGCATACGAACTCTTTCCCGAGATTCGGCGTTGTTCCTTCCACGTC
>JAPPHD010000159.1 GCA_028821125.1 Gammaproteobacteria bacterium | reverse complement strand
GAGGTCAAATACGCCTCATGCTGGCTTCAGCAAAGCCCCAAGTCCGACAGGCTGCGAGCGCCAGAATTTCAAGCTCGTGCCCTGGCAACGCATTGCGGCGGTGATGGGCCTTGAAACGTACGCCGGATTCGACCCGCGAGCGCCTATGGCGACGCAATGATGCGCTGCAGGTTTTCGTAGCCCATGTTCGCGTACCGGGCGGGTGGCGCCACGCTCGGGTCCTGTTCCGCCTCGACGACCAGCCAGCCTTCGTATTCCACCCGGCGCAAAACGGACAGCACGGCCTGAAAGTCCACGCAGCCGTCCCCCGGCACCGTGAAGACACCGTCGAGTACGGCCGCCGGAAAGCTGCTGTCGTTGTTCAGGCAGCGATCCAGAATGGCCCGTCGCACGTCCTTGCAGTGTACGTGGGCGATGCGGCCGCCGTAGGTTCGCGCAACGGCGGCCGGGTCGGCGCCCGCATAGAATGCATGCCCGGTGTCCAGCAGCAGCCGCACGGCGTCCGGCGTCGTTTCCATGAGCCGCTCGATGTCGTCCATGGATTGCACCACCGTGCCCACATGATGGTGATAAGCCAGTTTCACGCCCTGATCGGCGGTCATCCTGGCAAGTTCGCCCACCCTGTGGGCCAACAACGCCCACTCCGACCGTTTCATCCTTGGCCGCCGCGACAGGCCGACGTCGGCGGCGGCGTGTGTGCACGAGGTGACTTCGGCGAAGACAAGCACTTCGCAACCCATTCGTTTCAGGAGGTCGAGGTGGTTTGCGAGCCTGGCTGCTTCGTCGCGCGCATCGCGCAGGAGCAGACGAGCGCCATACCAACCCGATACGAGCGACAGCCCATGGCGTTCGAGTAGCGGCGCCAGCCGCTCGGGGTCGCGGGGAAACTTGCCGCCGAGCTCGATTCCCCCATAGCCGGCGGCGGCCGCGTCAGCCAGGCAGGTTTCCAGGCTGATCTCACCGCCGACATGGGGCAGGTCGTCGTTGCTCCAGGTAATCGGGTTGACGCCGACCAGCACGACCACCTCCCGTTCCGGCCTGGCCTTGCCCGAGCCCCGGGGCAGGCCGCCAATGGAGAAACGATGGTATCAGATCGACATCGATACCCTGATGCGCTGAAATTTTTCCCGGTTGAGACGGAAAGGATGCGCAATGCACCTGCGTAAGGAAATCCGGGCCAAACAGCGCCGCGAAACCCAGTTTGCCGAAGCGCTTGCGGGCGCCTCGAAGACGATCACTGGCACCCTGGCAAGTCAATCGCGCACGGGCTGCGTGGCCGTTGCCTGATCGATTCGAACCGCCAGTACATGATGGCCACGTTGCCGATCGACGGCGAGGACAGGCGCGTCGTCCTCAGCGTGCCGAAGAACGGCTTCGTCTATCTCTTGGACGCGAAGACCGGCGAGTTCATCTCGGGTCGCAACTACGTGCCGGTCAACTGGGCGAAAGGCCTCGACGACGAGACCGGGCGACCGATCTTCGACCCTGCTGCACGCTATTGGGAAGCGGCCGACGGCGAGCCCACGATCATCCTTCCGAGCAACGCAGGTGCGCACGATTGGACCGCTCTGGCATTCGACCCTCAGAAAAACGTGCTCTTCATCCCCGCGATGACGATGCCCGAACGGCGCGAGCGCACGGCCAGTGGGGAGTACAGCTACGACCAGCGGCACGGCAGCCAGGGCGATCCCGAATGGCAGGCGTTCGCAGAGCTCGTTGCGTGGGATCCGGTCACCCAGAGCGAGGTGTGGAGGCAGCGCCATGCGTTGCCACTGAACGGCGGCGCGTTGCACACGGCGGGCGGACTCGTCTTCCAGGGGACGGCCGAGGGCTACCTGAACGCGTACGACGCCGCCTCGGGAGAGCAGCTGGGGTCGTTCGCAGCCGGTGGCGCGATCCGAGCTGCGCCGTCGACAGTAGTGGCCGACGGTCTCCAGTACATCGTCGTGCCGGCAGGTGCGCCCTCCACATCGGCCGCCTCGGCCGGATTGACGGACTACAGCTCGACGAAGGAGTCGCGCAGCCGGCCACGGTTGTTGGCCTTCGTGTTGGGAGGCGACGCACCGACGCCCGCATGGGCGGCCCAGCTGACCTTTCCGAAACCGCCGGTCGACCGATATCCACCGGAAGCGGCAGCGATGGGGGAAGCCATCTATGAAGTTGCGGGATGCGTGGCATGCCACGGATACGGCGGCCGATCCGCCGGGGGCGCGGCAGCCGACCTTCGAATGCGCCTGCCTGCGAATCTCGAGTACTTGAAGGCCGTGCTGGGTGGAGCACTCGCCCCGCGTATGCCAGAGGTGGAGCTGGACGATGCCGGCACGGAGGCGCTCTACGCCTACCTGGTCAACACCGCCTGGCGCGCATACGAGGATGCCGACAGCAGCCGCCGCTGAATCAACGACTGCATATCACGCCGCCCGTCGGCGATGACGAGGACGTAGACCGTCTCCTCGATCACCCGATAGATGATTCGGTAGGGCTTGAACAAAACCTCCCGGTACTCCCGAATCCCGAGGTCGAGCAACTCCCCTGGATAGCTCCCACGATGGGGGAACTCGGCCAAGCTCTGGAACGCGTTCTCGATCTGATCGAGGACGTAGTCCGCTCGAGCCGACGAATCGCGGCGTGAGACCTAGCCGCGGATTTCTTCGAGGTCGCGGGCCGCGTCATCCGTGAGCATAACCCGAAGAGCCATCAGCGCTCCCGCAGCCGCGCGATGACCTCCGCCGCAGGCTGCACCTGCCCGGATTCGATCTGCCGGTTGCCCAGGGCGAGCATCTTGAGCAGGGCCATCGTCTCCTGCGTTTTCTCGAAGCTGTCGATGTCCTGCACTACGACCTTGGCCGAACCATTCTGCGTAATGACCAGAGGCTCCCCCCGGTCGCCAAGCGTGCGCACGATCTACGAGGCGTGGGTCTTGAGGTAGCTAATGGGCTTGAACTGGCTGGATAGTTTCATCGGCGCGCTTTCCTTTTCGGTCCAAACATAGTCCACAAACAGGTTCGGCGCTAGCGGCAGACCTCGGAGTCCGACATCGAGTTTGGGGGCAGACGGCATGGACTTCATTCGGTGATCGTGCGGCATACACAGTGCTACCCCTGCTTCCTTCAGGAGTGGGGCAAACACAGTTGGGATTGCGCCGAGGCATCCCCAATCACGGCGCAAGATGTAACCGCTGCGACGGCGCAGGCCACCGGGGAACTCGACGCCAGTTTCTTCCGGGCCCGCTTCGACCGGCTGGCGCCGTCGGAAAAGCGCTACCTGCGGGCCATGGCGGAGCTCGGTCCAGGGCCCCATCGTTCCGGAGAGATTAGCCGGATCCAGGCCAGAGGCGTTGGTGCGGTTGCGCCGACTCGGGCCAAGCTGATCGAAAAGGGCATGATCTACAGCCCGGCCCACGGCGACACCGCCTTCACCGTGCCGTTGTTCGATGAGTACCTGCGGCGGGTGCTTCCGGGGTTGCCAGTCTCGCGAGTCCGGCCGCTAATCCGCGTTGAGTGGCGCATCATTGGCCGACATTCGCCAGCCGGGCCGCCGCTTCCCGACGAACGCAGCACCCTTCAACAACGGATGGGCTACGCCTTAAATTCGCTGCCGAGTTGTTCGAAGAATGGGGCCCACTTCTCTCGGGGGTGGCCTCCAGCTTGATACGGCGGCTCTCCTGGTGCCCCCTGGGCCCTGACTTCTGATTCTTCTTGCTGACCATGCCGCCATAGTAGTTTTCTTTAACTACTCCATCAAGCGCCCGTTCAAGCGAACCACCATGGTGTTGGACCGGAGGGATTGGGGGGAACGCAGGCGATGGTTTCGAGCTTGTGCTATCAACGGTGTGAACTTGTATCAGATCCACCGGTTTGAAGTTGTAGGTTTCCGGGACGTGTTTTCGGCGTTCACGTTTCCGGGTTGGCGTCATTCTCGTGCTTCGCCACCTGGCGCAGGGTGTGTGCGAGTTCCGGCTGGCTGAAACGGTCTCCGGTGGCGTACCAGCTACCGTCGTCCCTGGTGAAGACGGCTTTGGTGCCGGGCCGCCGGGACAGCACGTCCCTGCGCCGCTCGATCATGCCCTCGAGCATCGGCAGCACCTCGAAGCCTTCCTCCGCGAAGTAGATCGCCGGGCCGAACAGCGCCGCGAACGGCAGCTTGCCGAAGCGCTCGTGGGCCGCCTCGAAGACCATCACTGGCGCCCTGGCGAGTTGAACGCGTACAGGCTGCATGGCCGTTGCCCGATCGATTTGAACCGCCGGTACCGGCATCGTGAATCACCCGTGGCACCGGGATGCGGTGCTTGCTTCGATCCGCTTCCACTCCGCTTGCGCCCGCCGCCGACTATGAGCGGCATCGTCCCGAAGAGACCCCGCTCTACGGGATCGTCGAGACGTACTACCCGCAGTTTCTCGCTCG